>JANOCA010000029.1:0-12595 GCA_031411915.1 Opitutaceae bacterium | reverse complement strand
GTCTTGCAGACGCCGGGTCTGGGTTTTCGCGTGCGGCCGTCGGCGTCTGCAAGACATACGCCCTACAGGAACGGCAAAAAAAGAGGCGGGACGCCTCAGCCACGTTCAGAACCGCCCGCTCACGCCGAAGGTAACCGTGGTGCCTGGAATGCGATATTCCGAGACCTGGTCGGCCACGCCCCGGTAGAAAACCTGCGAGGCGTTGAAGATGTTCCCGACGTCGATCGAGAAGGTGACCGTCGGCTTGAACTGATAGGCAACGCCGGCGTTCACGATGCTGCGGCGGCGGGTGTATTGGTTGCGGCCGGAGCCGGCAGCGGTGAAGGCGTTGATGTATTCGCCGGTGCGGTTCCAGACGGCGCGCGCGCTGAAGTTCCGATGGCGCCAGCTCAGATTGGCGTTGGCGGTGAAGGGGATGAAGCCCGGCACCTCGCCCTTCTTGCGCTCCACGGTGCCGCCGAAGTCGCCGTGCGCGTCGAGCACCGTGAAGTTGGCGCCGCCGCTCAAGCCGCGCAGCAAGCCGGGCAGGAAAGTCAGCTGCTGCTGGTAGCTCAGCTCCCAGCCTTGGACGATGGCGGTGCCGAGGTTGCGGCTGGTGAGGACGCTGAAGCCGGCGTAGTCGCCATTGTAGCCGTTGTCCGGCCCGCTGGGGACGGTGCCGCTGAGGATGCCGCTGACGGTATAGTCGCGGATGGTCTTGTGAAACCAGCCGAGCGAGATGCTGCCGACGGGTTCGAAATAATACTCGAGTGTCGCATCCCAGTTTTCCGCGAGCCGCGGCTTGAGGCTGGGATTGCTGATCGTGAGGGTCTGGTTGTTCTCGTTCACGGTCTCGCTCGGGTAGGAATTGTTGAGCGGCGGGCGGCCAAAGCTGTTGGACCAACTGAGCCGCGCCTTGAGGTTGGGGGTCAGATCCTGGTTCACATGCACGCTCGGGAACGATTTGACGTAGCGCCCGGAGGTCTCGCGGCGCGTGTTGGCGTAGTCGCGGGCGGCGGCGGCGACGGGATTCGCCAGTTGCTCGGCGGCGGTGCTTCCGACGCGGGCGCGCACCCAGCCCCACGCCTCGTCCTCCGTCTCCTCGACGCGCACGCCGGCGACGAAGCCTGTGCGCGCGATGCGGCCCTGCAGCATGCCGTAGCCGGCGGTCACTGTCTCGGTCACGCGGCGCGTGCCGGTGTATTTCGCGGACTCGTGGAAGTAGCCGTCCTCGCGCCAGAGAGTGGTGTCGAGGGGCTTGTAGTCGCGGGCGATGGCGTTCGCGTTCCACGCGGGGATGACGAGGCCGGTCTTGCGGTCGCCATAAGTGCGGATCGTGGGGTCGGTCGGGAGCTGCGCGGAATTCGTGCCGGTGAAAATGTAGCGCTTGTTGCGCGCGTTGCCACCGGCGGCCTCCTCGCGCCAGCGAAAGCCGGCCTTGGCGTAGATCGACTGGCCGAGCGGGAGCTTGTAACGGGCGTTGCCGCGCAGCTCGCGGATTTCGTGGATGCTAGTGTTGTCGTTGAAAAGGTAGCTGCTCGGGCGGTAGCTGGCCGGGTTGCTGATGTCCGGGCCGCCGGTCTGGATGAAACGCGGATAGAGATCGCTCGCCGTGCGATCGAGGGTCCAGCCGACGCCGGTCACCTGGTTGGTGAGATCGCCGCCGAGGCCGGAACCGCCGTTGATGGCGTCGAGGCTGATGACGCCGTTGTAGTCGAGCTCCAGTGCGCCGAACTTCTGCTCGGCGCCGAGGTCGACGTGGCGCTGGCGGTGGAAGAAGTGCGACATCTGCGACTGGATCGTGATGGTCGAGGCGGCGACGGGGCGCACCTGGGTGATGCGGTCGGTGAAGCCGGGGATGACGCCGGAGGTGGCGTTGGGCACAGTGTTCTGGTTGCCGGTGAACGCGCGGAAGTAGTAGCGCAGGCGGAAACGCTCGAAGGCGTCGTTGTAGATCGTGTTGAGCGAGATCTTCGTGTTCGGCGACAGGCGGTAGTCGAACTTGGCGCTCACGCTCGATTGCTTGCGGTTGTTGTAGTTGTCCTGCGTGCGGTAGTCCCAGACGTAGGCGGGCGTGGCGGCGGTGTTCTGGAAATCGCGCGTGGTGGAGAAGAAGCCGACAGCCTGCTCGCTGTAGAAGAAATTCAGCGACATGCCCAGGTTGCGCTCGCCGCCGAAGACATTGAAGACCTCCTGCCACGCGACATTGAGCAGCGGGTGCGTGCGGTGCTCCTCGCGCAGTGGGATCTGCTGCGTGCCGGGCGGGGCCATGCGCGCGGCGAAATTGTAGGTCACGCGACGCTTCTCGCGCATGGCGAGCGGCGAGCGGCTCTTGAGGTTGACGGAGCCACCGAGGGAGCCGGCCTCCTTGTCGGGCGTGTGGCCCTTGGTGACTTCGAGCGACTCGAACATCGAGCCCGTGATCGTGTGGATGCGCGTCTGGCGGCTGTCGCCGCCCTGACTGGCCATCAGCGCGCCGTCGATGGAGATCGTGTTGGAGCCCGGCCCCATGCCGCGGATGGTGAAGCCGACGATGTTGCCCTCGTCGTTGAGGTTGCCGGCGACACCGGGCAGCAGCACGGCGAGTTCGCTGGCGTTCATGTTGGGCAGGTTGCCGTAGGCGTCGATGGCGACGATGTTCTTCACGTTGTCGGCGTTGCGCTGGGCGGTGAGAGCGGCGGCGTTGCCCTCGCGCTCGCCGGTGACCTTGAAGGCGTCGAGCTGGTAGATGGCGGTCGTGAGATCGAAGTTGCGCACGGCGCGCTGGCCGGCGGCGACGGTGAGCGACTGCTTCATCGGATCGAGGCCGAGATAAGTGGCGGTGACTTCGTGGGTGCCCGCGGGCACGCCGGCGAGTTCGTAGCGGCCGGAGTCGTCGGTGAGCGCGATGAGCCCCAGAGCGGCGATCTCGAGACGGGCGCCGGCGAGCAGGTTGCGCGTGGTGGCGTTGGCGACCTGGCCGGTGATTGTGCCTGGGGCATCGGCGGCGGCGAGGGGGGCCGAGGCGGCCCCGAGGACGAGGACAAGCGCGAAGAGGAGGCGCAGGGCAGGTGGGCGATGGGTCGTGGTCATGGGGAAAAGGAGGGGCGCGCGGCGCGGGATGGGGAACGAAGGGAAAAAAACGCGCCTCCGGTGGAGACGCGAGAAAAGGTTTTGATCAGGCCAGCAAACGGCTGGCCTTTTCGCGCGTTTCGTTTCCGGCTGGGCAAGCCCCATGAAAAAACTTCTCTCGCTCATCATGCTCTCGTCGCTCGCTGCTTCGGCCCCGGCCGCGGAGTCGTTTGTCTATTTCGGCACCTACACCGGGCCGAAGAGCAAGGGCATCTACCGCTCGAAGTTCGACTCCGCCACGGGCCGGCTCACCGCGGCCGAGCTGGCCGCCGAGTGCAGCTCGCCGTCGTTTCTCGCGGTGCATCCCAACGGCAAATTCCTCTACGCGATCGACGAGAAGGCCGATGCGGCGAAGGACGCCACGCGCGGCGTGGCCGCCTATGCGATCGATGCGCGCACCGGCGTGCTCACGCTGCTCAACGAGCAGGGCGTCGGCTCGCGCGGGCCATGCCACCTCGAGGTCGACGCCAAGGGCCAGTGCCTGCTCGTCGCCAACTACTCGGGTGGCAGCGTGGCCTCGCTGCCGATTGCGTCCGACGGCAAGCTCGGGCCGGCGCGTTCCCACTTCACCCATGCGGGCTCGAGTGTGAACTCCGCGCGGCAGAAAGAGCCGCACGCGCACGCCTCCACCATCGCGCCCGGCAACCGCTTCGTCTACGTGCCCGACCTCGGCATCGACAAGGTGATGATCTACCGGCTCGACGCCGCGAAGGCCACGTTCGCCTCGGCGACGCCGGCGTTCGCCACCTTGCCCCCGGGCTCGGGTCCGCGGCACATCGCGTTCCGCCCCGACGGCAAGTTCGCCTACGTGATCAACGAGCTGCTGTGCACGATGTCCGTGTTTGCCGTCGATGCGAAGTCCGGCGCGTTGTCCGACGTGCAATCGATCTCCACGCTGCCCCCGGGCGAGACGGTGCAGCGCGGGCAGAGCACCGCCGAGGTGACCGTGCATCCGAGCGGAAAATTCCTCTACGGCTCCAACCGCGGTCACAACACGATCGTCTCCTATGCCATCGAGGCCGCGAGCGGGAAGCTCACGCTGATCGAGCACCAGTCCACCTTGGGCAACACCCCGCGGCACTTTGCCATTGATCCGAGCGGAGGCTGGCTGCTGGCGGAGAATCAGGGGTCCGACACCGTCGTCGTCTTCCGCATCGATGCCAAGACCGGCCGGCTCACGCCTGCCGGACAAAGCCTTGCCGTGCCGGTGCCCGTGTGCGCAGTTTTCGTCCCTGCGAAGTGACCGCCGTCTGGCGGTGTCCGGTTTTCCGATTTAACCCCAGCCCCAAATACCCCCCATGATCCTGATCGTGCCCCGTCATGTCAGTTGGCTTGCGGTGATGTCCGCCGCCCTGCTGTTTTCAACCGGTCTGCGCGCGCAAACTCCCGGCGCCGGCCTAATCGAGGGCCGCGTCTTTGACGCGGCGCGTGGCGAGTATCTCGAGCGCGCGCGCATCACCGTCGAGGGCACGACGCTCGAGACTTTCACCGTTGAGGGCGGGCAATACCGCCTGACGGGCGTGCCGGCGGGTGCGGCGCGGCTGCGGGTGTTTTTCACCGGCTTGGCGCCGCACACCGCCACGGTCACGGTCTCCGCGGGGACGAGCGTCCAGCACGACGTCTCCATGGCCGCGGCGGCCGCGCCCAAGGCTGCGGCCGACGGCACCGTGAAGCTCGACCGGTTTGTCGTCGCCACATCCAAGGAGATGGACGGCGCCGCGATCGCGATCAACGAGCAGCGTTTCGCGCGCTCCATCATCAATGTGGTCGCCGCCGATGAGTTTGGCACGGTCGTCGACGGCACGCCGGGGGAGGTGCTGAAGTTCCTCCCCGGCATCACGCTCGACTACAGTGCCGGCGAGGCCCGCACAATCTCGATGAACGGCGTGCCCGCGTCGAACGTCCCCATCTCGGTCGGCGGCTTCGATCTCGCGAGCGCGGCGAGCAACGGCACCGGCCGCGTCACCAACCTCGATCAGTTCACCGTGAACAGCATCTCGCGCATCGAGGTCCATCATTCGCCCACGCCGGAATCCACCGGCTCGGCGCTCGCCGGCTCCGTCAACATGGTGCCGCGCTCCGCCTTCGAGCGCTCGCGGCCGGTCTATTCGGGCAGCCTGTTTCTCACGCTCAAGGACGGCGACCGGCATTTCAACAAGACCCCCGGCCCGCTCAACCGCGAGACGCGCAAGGTCACGCCCGGCTACAACTTCTCCGCCGTCGTGCCGGTGAACAAACGCTTCGGGTTCACGCTCTCGACGAATCATGTCGACCAATACAGCTACGAGGATGTCGCCACCAGCACGTGGCGGGGCAACGGCCAGGCGACCAACGTAGCCGCCACCGCGCTCACGGGCCTGCCGGCCACCACGCCCGACAAGCCCTACCTGACCGACTTCGCCGTGCGCGACAGCACGCGCGGCAACCGCGGCGACTCCGCCGCGACGACGGTGGACTACAAGCTCACGCGCAACGACACGCTCTCGTTTTCCTACACTTGGAACTGGATCGGCGTGGTGCACAACAACCGCACGCTTTCGTTCTTCGTGAACCGCGTGCAGCCCAGCGCGTGGAGCCCCACGCACACCGAAGGCACGCGCTTCATCGCCGGCACACCGAGCTCGGGCGGCACGCAGCCCAGTCCCGCCGGCTTCGGCCCGCTCGGCGGCTTTGGCGAAGTGCGCATCAACGGCGGCGCGCAGGACTGGTATGGCACCACCTCGTCGCCCTCGCTCGTCTGGCGGCACGACGGCCCGGATTGGAAAATGGACGCCGGCGTCGGCTACTCCCGCGCCAGCCTCCACACGCGCAATGTGGACAAGGGATTCTTCGGCGCCACGCAGGCGCGCCGCACCGGCGTGCGCGTTTCGTTCGCCGACATCTTCTATCTCCGGCCCAACACCATCACGATCACCGGCGCCGACGGCGCCCCCGTCGATCCCTACCGGCTCGACAACTACGCGCTCGACACGGCCAACGGCGTCGTCCGCGACTCCGTGGACCTGAAGCGCAGCGTGCGCGCCAACCTCCGCCGCGATCTCACCGTGCGCGACATCCCGATCTCGCTGAAGGTCGGCGGGGATCTTCGCAGCCTCGAGCGTGACCTGCGGGCTACGACCGACACTTACACGTTCGTGGGCCGCGACGGCGTCAACAGCTTCGCCGGCACCGCCCCGGCGGTCGGCGACGACAATGCCGGCATCGTGCTCGACGAAGCGTTCTCCCAGCGCGTCGGCTCCTACGGTTTCCCGAAGATCCAGTGGATTTCGAACGACGACTACTACGACCAGTTCAAGCGCAACCCCGCGCACTTCACGACCAACGCCAACAACAACTACCGCTCCGGCGTCGGCGCCTCCAAGTATGCCCGGGAGATCATTTCATCGGTGTATTTCCGCGGCGACGCGGCGTTTTTCAACCGGCGCCTGCAGATTGTCGGCGGCGTCCGCGCGGAGCAGACCAACATCAAGGCCCAGGGTCCGCTCACCGACCCGACGCTGAACTACCGCTACGATGCCGCGGGCAACCTTGTCCCCCGTCGCGACGCCGCCGGCAACATCGTGCGCAACGCCGCGGGCGTCATCCAGCCCGAGCTCATTCTGCCCACGACCGATGCGCTCGGCGTTTCCCGCCTCACCTATCTCGACCGCGGCCAGAAGACCCAGAAGGAATACCTGCGGCTCTTTCCGAATATCAACGTGAGCTACAACGTCCGCGAGAATCTCATCGCGCGCTTCGCCTACTACCAGTCCGTCGGGCGCCCTGACTTCAACCAGTATGCCGGCGGCCTCACGCTGCCCGACACCTCGGTGCCCGTGACGGCCAACACCGTCATCTCCGTCAACAACGCCGGCATCAAGGCGTGGAGCGCCGAGACCTTCAAGGTGCGCCTCGAGTATTATTTCGAGCGCGTCGGCGCCCTCAACATCGGCGCCTACCAGCGCGATTTCAAAAACTTCTTCGGCAACGTGCGGTTCCCCGCCACGCCCGAGTTCCTCGGTTTCTACTCCCTCGATCCCGACGAGTATGGCGTCTACGACGTGACCACGAACCACAACCTGTCGACGACCGTGCGCATGACCGGCTTCGAGATCGACTACAAGCAGGCGCTCACGTTTCTGCCGCAGTGGGCGCGCGGCGTGCAGGCGTTTGCCAACGCGAGCACCAATCGCGCGCAGGGCGACGGCTCAGCCAACTTCTCGGGCTTCACTCCGCTCACCCTGAACTGGGGCGCCAGCCTCACCCGGCCGAAATTCGCCGTGCGCCTCAACTGGAACTACCGCGCGTCGCGCCGGCAGGGCCTGATAGGCGTCAACGCCGCCAACAGCATCGAGGCCAACACCTACAACTGGGGTTCCAAACGCCTCTACACCGACGTGAACGCCGACTACAACATCCGCAAGAATTTCACGGCCTTCATCAGCATGCGCAACGTGGCCGACCAGACCGAGGACTCGAAGATCTACGGGCCGAATACGCCCGACTACGCGAAGTTCCGCCAGCGCGTGGACTACGGCTCGGCCTGGACGATCGGCCTGCGCGGATCGTTCTGAGCGGGGATGGTTTGGGTGGCGGTGGGCGTCCCTGCCCGCCGGTTCAGGGGGTTCGCTCTCCTCCAATCTCCGGCGGGCAGCGACGCCCGCACGGCTTTCCGGTTTGTTTTCACAACCGTAGGTCAGCTCGCTTGCGAGCGCGGTGTGGCGCGCGCGCAAGCGCGCTGGCCTGCACGGAAACGCTCCGCGCGCTCTAACCGGAACGCCGTGGGGACGCCGGGGCGCATCTCGGTTTCCTGCATGGGCGCTTCAGCCCGAAGGGCTGAAAGAACGTAGCCGGGGGTTGAGTCTGCGAAACCCCCGGTAACCGTCTTGGGTTTTTCCGCACCCCGGCAGGGGTGCAAGAGATGTGGCGGCGCGCTCACTGACGGATTGCACGCCGGTTTCTTGCACCCCTGCCGGGGTGCTTGAAAAATTACCCTATCCGGGGGTTTCGCAGCCCCAACCCCCGGCTGCTCTCTGGCAGCCCTGCCGGGCTGCAAGAAACTGAGATGCGCCCGGGACGCCGTTCACGCGCAAAACGGCTGGTCGTGCGGCGCTGATTTGTCAGCGTCGCACCATGCGTCGTTTCCTTCTGTGCCTCTTCTTCGTGGTCACCGTGCTGCTCCGCGCGGCACCGGCCACGCCCGACCTCGTCATCTACGGCGGCACCTCGTCCGGCGTCGCCGCCGCGATCCAAGCCGCGCGCATGGGCAAGACCGCCGTGCTGATCGAGCCCACGCAGTTTCTCGGCGGCCTGACCACGGGCGGCCTCGGCGCGACCGACATCGGCAACAAGCGGGCCATCGGCGGCATCGCGCGCGAATTCTACGGGCGCGTGTTGCAGCACTACCAAAGCCCCGCGGTGTGGACGCGTCAGACGCGCACTGACTATTTCGATCGCCGCAACAAGACGACCGGCCCCGATGAGAAGACGATGTGGACCTTTGAGCCGCACGTCGCGACGAAGATCTACGACGACATGCTGCGCGAGGTCGCGGGCAAGGTCACGGTCGTCAAAGGCGAGCGCCTCGACCTCGCGCCCGGCAAGGGCGTAATAAAGGACGGCACGCGTATCGTGCGCATCGTGATGGAGGGCGGGCGCACGTTTGAGGGCCGCATGTTCATCGATGCGACCTACGAGGGCGATCTGCTCGCGAAGGCTGGAGTGAGCTATCACGTCGGCCGCGAGGCCAACGCCGTCTATGGCGAGACGATCAACGGCGTGCAGGTCGCGCACTCCGTGAGCCACCAATTCACCAAGCAGGTCGATCCTTATGTGAAACCCGGCGACCCGACGAGCGGGCTGCTCCCTGGCATCGAGGCGGGCGGCCCCGGCGAGGAATTTTCCGGCGACCGCAAGGTGCAGGCCTACAACTTCCGCATGACCACGACCGACGTGCCCGAAAACCGGCGCGCGTGGGAGAAGCCCGCGAACTACGATCCGCAGTGGTTCGAACTCGCGTTGCGCAACATCGAGGCCGGCGATCACCGCATCTCGTGGAATCCCGTCTGGATGCCCAACCGGAAGACCGACACGAATAACAATTTCGCGATCAGCACCGACTTCATCGGCCAGAACTGGAATTACCCCGAGGCCGACTACGCCACGCGCGCGAAGATCGTGCAGGCTCACGTCGATTGGCAAAAAGGACTCATGTGGACCTACGCGCACCATCCGCGCGTCCCGGAGAAAATCCGCGCCGAGTTCCAGCGCCTCGGCCTCGCCAAGGACGAGTTCACCGACAACGACAACTGGCCCCGCCAGCTCTACGTGCGTGAGGCCCGCCGCATGATCAGTGACTACGTGATGACGGAAAAAAACTGCACGCGCGCCGTCGTCGCCGAGGACAGCGTGGGCATGGGCGCCTACAACATGGATTCGCACAACATCCAGCGCTACGTGACCAAGGAAGGCTTCGTGCGCAATGAGGGCGATGTGCAGGTGCGCGTCCGCCCTTACCCGATCAGCTATCGGAGCCTGCGTCCGCGCGCCGCCGAGTGCACGAACCTCCTCGCGCCCACGTGCCTCAGCTCCTCGCACATCGCCTTTGGCAGCATCCGCATGGAGCCCGTCTTCATGGTCCTCGGCCAGAGCGCCGCCACCGCCGCCGTCCACGCGATCGACGAGCGCACCACGGTGCAGGCCATCGACGCGAAGAAACTCGAGGCACGGCTACTGAAGGACGGCCAGGTGCTCGACTTCGCCAGCGACCCGCTGCCGCCGCGCGGCGCCGTCGTGCGCGCCACGCCGCCCGGCATCGTGGTGGACGACGAGGCCGCGCAGCTGAAGGGCTTCCAGTCGCAGAGCACGGCGAGCAACGCATTTGTCGGCCACGCCTACGCGCACGACGGCAACCAGAACAAGGGCGAGCAGACCGCGCGCTTCACGCCCGAACTCCCCAAGGCCGGCCGTTATACCGTCGCCATCGCTTATGCGGTGAACGCCAACCGCGCGAGCAACGTCCCCGTCGTCATCCGCCACGCCGACGGCGAGACGAAGCTCACGCTCAACCAGAAAAAGCGGCCGACGGTCGACGGCTTGCTGGAGCCGGTCGGCACGTTTCGCTTCGCCGCCGGCAAGTCCGGCTACGTTGAGATCTCCAACGCGGGCACCGACGGTTACGTCGTCATCGACGCGGTGCAGTGGTTGGAGGCGAAATGAAGTGCCTGCGTAGGGCCTCAGCTCGCTGAGGCCTTTCGTGGAAAAGCCTGACCAGGGTCAGGCCCTTGTTGTTACCTCGGCAAATTCTCGCCGCAATCAGGATCGAGCGGCACCGCGGTCCCGACGGCCTCGACCGGATGCGTGAAAAGATATTTCCAGACGGCCTCGTGGCGGTGACCGCCGCGCTCATCCTTGGCGGATGCCGTGCCGGGCACTACGGAGCTGTGAGCGCGTTTGGCGTCGCCCTTGACGTCGAACTTGGTCGTGAGCCGGCGGGAATTGCCAAACGGCGCCGTCGTTGAATCAACGTCCACGATCGGGCCGAACTGATGCAGCCCCAGCATCTGCCACGAGCGGCAATAGTGGTCGCCCGTCCAGCCGCCATCGAGCACATGGCTGAAGCCAAAGAAACGGTTCGCCGGGGTGGAGGAGGGAAAGCCCTGCCAGCTCTCGAGCTGATCGCGCGGACCGCAAAACATCACCACGCGATCAACGCGCTGGTGAAGCGCGAAGCGCGCGGCCGAGGTCGCGCCGTGTGACGAGCCGGAGATGATCACCTTGTCCCAGCGCACCGCCGATCGGTCGGCGGTGAGGAATTGATCCCACTTTCCGGCGGGGTGCTCGCGGGCGAGCCAGATGAGGAAATGCCGCGCCCGCTCCATCATTCCATCGGGCTTCGCGAGATTCGCGAGCGGCGTGGCGTCATCGCCCGTGGTGGCCTCGAGCCGCATCTTGCCGAGGCTCGTGCCGTCGTCGCGCGCCTTCGTCGGGATGATCCCGAACCACTTGTTGGCATAGTGGACCTGGATCGCGTGGAGCCCGTAGTCGCCGAGGCGCTCGAAGAGCGGCGCGCTGTAGCCCATGAGCCAGATCACGAGGCGACCACGCGACTCGACCCGCAAATCGACGACGGCGTGCTGCAGGTCCTGCGCCTTGCCCGCCTTGTCCTTGAACACGAAATCAATCTCCGGGTATTCGCGCGCCCGCGGATCGATCGCGCTGGCGCGCTGGGTAAGGTGGACGCGATCGGCGGCGGCGCAGAGGCCGAGGGCGAGGAAAAATAGAAACGCGGTTTTCACGGCTTCACCTCCATCACGCCATTCATAATCACCCAGTGGCCAGGGAATGTGCAGACATACGGGTAGCTGCCGGGCTGCGTCGGAGCGCGGAAGCGGAGCGTAACGCTGCCCTTCGGATCGATGAGTTTGGTGGCGTGGAGGACCTTGTCGGACTTGGGCACAAAGTCCTTTTTAATCCCTTCGGGATCCTTGGCCATCTCGTTTCCGGCGACGCCGACTTCCTCGAGCGCGCCGGGTTTCACGATGACGAGGTTGTGCTGCATCATGTCGGGGTTGGAGAACACGAGCTTCACCGGCTGCCCCGGCTTTACCGTGAATGACTTCACGTCGAAGAGCATCCGCTCCGCGACGGAGGAGATATGAATCGTGAACAGATCCGGCTGCCGGTCGAAGTCGGGCTCGGTCGGGGCTTGGTTGGTTTTCTTGGTCTTCGCGGCCTTGGCGGTCGCGCGGCTCAAGTGATTTTGGTGTTCAATCCACGTCGCGGCTTTTTTGGCCATGGGCGAGCTGACGCCCTTCCAGTGGCGCAGGACAGCCTCGGACTCCAATGAGGTGCGGATGGCGTAGGTGAGGTGGGCATCGGCCGGCCGATCGAGGACTTGGAGGATAGCCTCGAAAGCGCCAGCGCTGCCGATGTAACTCGCGGCGATCGCAGCCTCCAGGCGCACGAGGCCGCTGTCGTCATCGGCCCGGGCGCGGAGGAGCGCGAGGGTATCGGGCAGGGCGGCGTGGACATGGCGAAGCTGTAATGTGGCGGCGGCGCGGGCCATGGGTTCCTCGCAGGCGATGAGTTCGCGCAGCAGAGGGAGGTTCGGCGCGCCGAGTGCACGGGAAAGCCACAGCGCCTCGAGCTGCGCATGGCGGAAACCTGCGCCCTTGCGGTCGAGCTGGCCGAGCCAGGCGACGAGCGCAGGCGTGACCGTGTCGCGGCCACGCGCTGCCAGTTCACGACGGGCCAGATCGCGCACGGGGGATTGCGGTGACTTCAGCAGATCGAGAAGCGCAGGCACGGCGGCGCCGGCGATTTTCGGTGCGGCGGGTAGCGTCGCGCCCTTCGGCACCACTCGCCAGATGCGGCCCGCGGTTCGGTCGCGGCGCTCGTCGCGCAGCGAATACTGCGCGTGACCCTTGATCGGGTTATACCAGTCGCACACATATAGGTCGCCGCGCGGGCCGAATTTCAGATCGACCGGGATGAAGCTGAGGTTGGTCGAGAAGATCATGTCGCT
>JANOCA010000028.1:0-2386 GCA_031411915.1 Opitutaceae bacterium | reverse complement strand
GAACTTTCTCCCTTCGTTGTCAGCACGCAGGCCGAGACCGGCTATGCCGCCACCAACACGCTGGACGGCAGCCGGCTCAACACCGCCCTGCGCGACACGCCCGCCGCGATCAGCGTCTTCACCAAAGACCTGCTCGACGATCTGGGCGCCACGACCATGGAGGAGATTTTGCGCTACGATTTGAGCGCCGAGGTGTCCTTCGGTGACGCTGAAGCCGGTGGCAACGGCAACCAGACGAGCAATTTCGCCGAGGGCTTCTCCTTCCGGGCGCGCGGCCTCGGCGCCTCGTTTTCCACCGATGGCTTTCGCACGGCCGGCGAGCCCAACACCTACAACGTCGAGCGCGTAGGGTCCACCCGCGGCCCCAATGCCATCCTCTTCGGCACTGGCAGCGCGGGCGGCAATTTGAATTTCCGCACCCGCGCCCCGGGACTCACGAAGAACCTCACCGCCTTCGACTTCAAAGTGGCGAGCGAGAGCACCAGGCGCGCCGCCGTCGACGTGAACCGCGTCCTGCTCAAGGACCGGCTCGCGCTTCGCGTCATGAGCGTGCGGGACCGCAAGGGTTCCCCGCAGCCGCACCAATACACCGATTTTCAAGGCATCACCGCCGCCGCCACCTACCGTTTCCGTCGCGCCACGGAGCTGACGGTCTCGTATCAGCACGACAAGACGGAGGGCGTGGTCGGCCGCGATTGGAACCACGTCGACAACCTCTCCCGCTTCGTCAGCCAGCGGAACGCGGGGGCGATTCGCTGGAATCCGACGCTCGAGCGCTACGAAAACGCCAACGGCACCGCGCTCAACGCCACTGCCGCGGGCACCGGCAACATCAATCTGCGCAACGTGCTCGTCTACGGCCCGGACCTGAGTGTCGCCCCGTTGTTGTGGGAAGGCGCCTCCGCGACCGCCAACCGCGTGACGCTCGCGACCAACGCCAGCGTTTTCAATACCCTGATCGCGCCCATCGTCCACGAAGGCTTCGAACGCTTCGGCTCCGTCACCTCGACCGGACCCGCCGAATTCGCCGCGGTGACCTACGACAGCCTGTCCGCGATCTTCAATCATCGCTGGACGAAAAACATCTACATGGAGCTGGCCTACAATCACTCGAAGCGCAGCACCGATTCGATGATCGGCCAGAATCCTCCGCTGCGCGCCGATCTCAATTACCGCCTGCCGAACGGCAGCCTGAATCCTTACTTCTTCGAGAACGGCTACTACTTCAGCGAGTCGAACCTGCTCCGGCTCAAGCGCACCAACAACAACGACACTCTCCGCGCGTCGCTCTCCTACGAAAAGGATCTGGGCGCGCGTTGGGGCTTCCACCGTTTCGCGATGATGGGCGAGCGCTACATCAACGAGGAGTCCCGCCTCCGCACGCACGAGGCTTGGGCGAACCGGCCGTTCGGAGGTTTCCCGGAGGATGCCGCCAACCGCGTCACGCGCCGGCGCTACATCAAGATCGGCGGCCCGTCGGCCGACTACACCGGCGGCTATCAGCCGGGCAACCCGGCCAATCTCGAAAGATTCACGTCGAGCTTTCCCACCGTCGGCGCGATGACCACCACGTGGGTCCCGCGCAACGCCCTCGATTTCGACGACGAGATCACGACCGACTCCCTGATGGCGGTCATGCAAAACTACTTCTTCAGCCGCCGGCTCGTGACCACCATCGGCGTCCGCGATGACACCATCACAGCCGAAGGACCGCGCGTCGTGCGCGATGCCACGACGGGCTTCTGGCGCTTCGCGACGCAGGCCGACAGGGCGGCCTTTGCACCCATCGGCAAAGACTGGTTCTCCAGCGAAAAAGTCAGCGGCCTGCGCAAGTCGTTTGGCGGCGTCTTCCACGCCACCAAACATTTTTCGCTCATCGCGAACTATTCCAGCGGCGTTGAGCTGGGTGATCGCAACCGCACTATCCTGCCCAACGAGGAGACACCGCCACCCGTCAACGGCAAGGGCTACGACTACGGCATCGCCTTCAGCTTCCTCGAAAACCGGATCAGCGGCTCGATCAAGGCCTACGAGACCGAAAGCAAGGGCGAGCGCACCCAGGCCGGTGAGCAGGTCTTCGTCGAGCCCAACAACGACGTCATGACGTCCTACGACTACTACTACCGCCAGGCCGGCCTCACCCCGCCCGTGGCGCTAAGGACCGCCTACATCAGCACGGCCGACGCCTACCTGGGCGATCGCAAGAGCAGCGGTTACGAGTTCGAGCTCTTCGCCAATCCGACGCGCAATTGGACCCTCCGCGCCGGCTATGCCTACTCCGACCGCACCACCACCAACGTCTACTACGTAGGCGTGCCGTGGTGGGCCGTACGCGTGGCGATTTGGAGGGAGCTCGACCTGGCCTTCGTCGCCCGCACCGGGCGCC
>JANOCA010000027.1:0-5634 GCA_031411915.1 Opitutaceae bacterium | reverse complement strand
CGACGAGGCGCTCTTCAAGCAGTTCGCCGAAAATTACCGCGAGGCCTCTCCGCTTTCCGCGATGTCACGGGTCGATGAATTGCAGGCCGATTTCTCCGGCTTGGGGCTCACCGTGGGCGTGCATCCCATGGCCACCCTCCGCGAAGACCTGCCCGATGTATGCACCGCGCAGGATCTGAAAGACACGCCGAACGGCCGTCGCGTCACGATCGCCGGATCCGTCATCTGCCGGCAACGCCCCGGCACCGCGCAGGGTTTCGTCTTCATCAGCCTCGAGGACGAGACCGGCATCGCCAACGCCGTCGTCGTGCCCGCCCTTTTCGAACGTCTGCGCCTCGTGATCACGCAGGAGCATGCGCTCCGCATCACCGGCCCGCTGCAAAACGTCGCCGGCGTGCAGCATGTGAAAGCCGAGTTGATCGAACCCCTCCGCGACGACCGCCTGCCCGCGCAGGCCTCGCATGATTTTCACTGAACTTAGCCACCCCACACTCGGCACCCTACTCTCTGCCGCCAGTCGCTTCAAAAAGGTCCAGAGCTACGGCACCTCGTAAACTTCGACGAGGGCGACGCCGGTCGTGCTGTTCACACCGGAGACTTGGACGGAGTAATTGCCGGGCGCGAGCGTTGCGACGAGCGCAGCATCCTTCGAGGTGGCGGGGAGCGCAAAGGCGCCGACGGCGGCAAAGGCCGCGGTGAGTTCAGCCGTGCCGAGCCAGTCGTTGCTCTCGCCGATTTTCACGGAGGAGGCGTTGAAGAGTGCGAGCTGCGGATCAGCCACGACGCCCGACACACCAAACCCGCCGAGCGTCGGACCGATGGCGCGCATTAGGAATCGGGTCGGCGTCGCACCGCCGGACCACGGAGCCGACCGTGAGGACCGAACCGAGGTGCTTGCGCACGGAGACGTTGATGACCCGGGGCGTCGTAGATTCGGCGATCAGTTTAACGGCGCCGCTGCGGCAGCGACGCGCGCGATTTATTGTCGCCCACCACCGCGCAGATCCTCGGGCAGCAGTATGAATCCGGTGGTGATACCGCCAAGGATCTCGCTGCGGCGACCGCCATGATGCACGTGCCAAAGACCGATGAGTGCGCAGAAGAAGGCGTCGAGCTGATCCTCGCATGATTTCGACCATCGAGCTGCGAGCAGCGCGCACGTCGCGTGGTCGAGGACGAGAAACGGAAACTCCGCGGCAAGCAGGCACGAGAGCAGGCCCTGCAAGCGGGTGAACTCGTGGTGGCGTTCCTCCACGCGGCCTTTCTTGTATTTGACGATACGGGAAAGCCGGAAAAGGCGCACCATCGCGGGATGAGGATAAACTTCGGCCGCCAAACGCGCTGGAACCGGCCGCCCGAAAGCGGTCGTGGACGGCGCCGAATCAAAATCCCAGCCGGCAGAAAACCCGTGGGAGGACAATCGCGCGAGCACACGGGCCGGACGTGGACAGCGGGTGGCGTTAGCTGGATGGCAACCGGCGTGCTCGCGGTGAAAAAGGCGGCTCGTCTCACGGTCAACCGGTCGGCCACCAGAGGTGTTTGGACAGACAATCGGAGCGTCGATGGCGAGGAATGTCGGACTGGCCTGCGGCAAGATCTCCGCGATGACGGCAAGCAGCGCCTCGTCACCCTGAGGGTAAGCGACGCCGTCGATCCAAGCTTCGCGGGACGCGGGGCGATAGCGAAGAGAACAAACGCCGTCGGGTTTGTTTTCGCCCCACGCCAGATCGATGCCGATAATCAACACGTCGCAATAGGGAAAAGGCCCGGACTGCACAGACCGCGACAGCGCGGTGCGTTCACTCGAACGTCAGCTCGGCGAACAGCTCCGCCAGCGGCAGACGAAAACCGGGTAGCACATCCTCGCCATCGAGGGCGTCGGTCACGCGCAGCAGGCGGTCGGCCTCGGGCGTGCGATAGACGATGGCGTTGCGCTCGGCCGGATTGATGGTCCACGCAAGACGGGTGCCGGAGGTAAAATAACGCGCCATTTTCTCGTGGATGTAGTCGAGCGTGTCGGATGGGGAAAGCACCTCCACCACGAGGTCTGGCGCACCCGGAAAGAAACCGCGCGGAGCACGCCGAAGCGACACCAGCCGAGCCTGACTCACGAACCCCGCATCCGGGGAAAGGACATCGTCAGCCGAGAGACGAAAGCCGGTGCTGGAGTCAAAAACCGCCCCCAACTTGTGACGCCGCGCGTGGGCTCGCAGCTCGGCACACACCGCAACCGCGATGATGCCATGTTCCGATCCGGCAGGGCTCATGATGATTTCTCCTTTGAGCAGCTCACGTTTGTAACCGTCGTTCGGCAGGGCCATCAGCTCCTCGTCAGTCCAGACTTTCGCGCCGGTTTGCATGACGGATGGAGCGTGCGTGGAACGGACGGTGAGGCAAGGCGGGACTCGGACGGGAACTCGGACGGGAACCGATTCACCACAGAGACACGGAGGCACAAAGAAGAAATCCCAATCCGAGGGCTTCGTTTTCTCCGTGCCTCCGTGTCTCTGTGGTGAACTCCGTTGAACCAACGCCACGAGGGCGTCGCGTCCCCAGCATCAGCCATTGCTCCGGCTCACTTCATCCCCAGCCACTGCCCCAGCGGTCCCTGCCAGAAGCCAAGCACTAGCGACGCGAGCGCTAGCGTCCCGAGGGCGAGGCCGGCGGCGAATCCCACCGGCGTGCGCGCGGGGCGCAGCGGAGCGGCATCGGCCGCGGGCGCCCAGCTCTCGAAGAACGCCGCCTTGATCCAGCCAAAGTAGTAATAGATCGAAATGACCACGCCCACGGCCGCGATGATGAGCGAGCTGCCGTGGCCCGCCTTGAAGACTGCGACGAACACGAGGAACTTGCCCATGAAACCCGCGAGCGGCGGGATGCCCGCCAGCGAACCGAGGCCCACGGCGAGCACGGTCGCGAGGAACGGATTTTCCTTCGCCAGCCCCGCGTAGTGATCGAGATCCTGGTCGGAGTCGTCGGCGCCCGCGAGGTGCGTCATCACGCCAAACACTGCGAACGACGCGAGCAGGTAGGCGAAGAGATAGAAATAAACCGCACCCACCGCCGACGGCACGTGCCGCGAGGCCACCACCCCGAGGAGCAGGAAGCCCGCGTGCGACACACCGGAGAGGCCGATGAGGCGCTTCACGTTGTGCTGCGTGAGCGCGGCGATGTTGCCGAAGAGAATGGTCGCCGCGGCCATCGCGAGAAGGATGGGCTCGGTGAGGGCGGCATACGACGCAAACGCCCCGCCCGGCCCGCACAGCGCGAGCAGCACGGCGAAACCCGCGGCCTTGGACGCCACGGCGAGGAAGGCCGTCACGGGCGTGGGCGCGCCCTGATAGACATCGGGCACCCAAATCTGGAAGGGAAACGCACCGATCTTGAAGGCGACGCCGGAGAGCACGAGCACGATGCCGAGGCTCGCCACGAAGTTGCCGGGATTCGCGGCGAGGAAGCGCGCGAGCTCGGCGTAGTTCATCGCCTGCTCCGTGCTGGCCGTCAGCGCCTTGTTGCCCGCCACCCCGTAGAGCAGCACGATGCCGAAGAGCAGCAGGCCCGAGCTGAGCGCGCCCATGATCAGGTATTTCAGGCCGGCCTCGAGCGAGGCCGTGCTCGTGCGATGATAGGCGACGAGGATGTAGAGCCCGATCGTGAGCGTCTCCAGCGCGACGAAGAGCGTCACGAAGTGGGCCGACTGCGCGAGGAGCATCATCGCGGCCGTGACAACGAGCACGATGTGGAAAAATTCCACGCGCGGCATGAGCTGCTTGGCGAGCGCCACGCGCCCGAGCAGGCAAACGAGCAGCGCCGCGAGCAGGAAGAACACGCGCATCATCTGCCCGGACGCGCTGTGGTGCAGGAGGCCGTTGAAGGAGTCGCCGCCGATCGCGGCCGAGTTCCAGTTCAGCACCACGCCGATGAGCGTGCCAAGGATGCCGGCGGCCGCGACATCGGGAATCACGGCGTGCAGCCGCTTCGGCAGCACGATCTCGAGGACCAGCAGGAACAGCGCGAGGCAGCCGAGCATCAGCTCGGGAAAGATGGCGGTCCAGGTGTTGGACTCCGCGGCGAGTTTGACGGCTTCGAGAGTCATCGGATCAAACGGTCGCCCGCGAATGGCGCGAATGGACGCTAAGGGCAGAGGTCATGGGTGTTCCGCGGAGATTAGCGTGATTCGCGGGCCACTTGCCGGGCAGGCGGCGTCAGCGCGGCGTTGATGGGTTCGGAGATCGACTTCGGCCAGAGGCCGATGAAGAGCAACGCGGCGAGCAGCACGAGCGCCGGGATGCGCTCCGCCCAGCGCAGGTCCGCAGGCGGATGCTTCGCGGCGACCAAGGCCATGGCCTCCGTCGCCGGCCCGAAGAAGATCCGCGCCGCCGCGCGCAGGCCGTAGATCGCGGAGATGACGACACCGGCGACGGCGCAGGCCGTCACGGCCGGGGAGAATTTCCACAGCGCGACGAAGATGGAGAGTTCGCCCCAGAAGTTCGCGAACCCCGGCAGGCCGATGCTGGCGAAGGTCGCCGCGACGAAGAACGCCGCGAGCACCGGCGTCTGCCGCGCGAGGCCGCCCATCTCATCCATCGCGAAGGTGTGCGTGCGGTGGTGCACGCTCGTCGCGAGCAGGAAGAGCAGCGCGACCGAGAGTCCGTGCGCCACCATCATGATGACAACGCCGCCGACACCGATCGTGGTGCCGGCCGCGATGCCGAGGAACGCGTAGCCCATGTGCATCACCGAGCTGTAGCCGAGCATCTGCTTGAGATCGCGCTGCGCCATCGTGACGAAGCCGACGACGAGCACGTTGCCGATGACGGCGAGCCACGCGAGCGGGTGCGCCCAGTGCGCCGCGCCCGCGGGCAGCAGCGGCAGGCCGATCTGGATGAGGCCGTAGAGGCCGAATTTCTTGAGCCCGCCGGCGTGCAGCTTGGCGTTGGAACTCGGCGCGGCGCCGTAGCCGAGCGGGGCCCACGTGTGGAGCGGCCAGAGCGAGACGAGGATGCCGAAGCCGATCGCGATCACGGCGAAGATATTCTGCTGCGTGATCTCGGAGAGGGGCTGGGAGGCGAGGTAGGCCTTGAGCGCGATCAGGTCAAAGGTGTTGGCGCCGCTCTTCACGTAGAGCGCGATGAGGCCCACGAGGGAGATCATCGCGCCGGCGGTGAGGTAAATCGTCATCTTCATCGCCGCGTAGCCGCGGCCCTGCCCGCCCCAGATGCCGACCATGATGAACGTCGGGATCAGCGCGAGTTCGTGAAAGAAGTAGAAGTAGAGCACGTCCACGCTCGCGAACACGCCCATCAGCCCACCCTGCATGATGAGCAGGAGCATCAGGTAGATTTTCAACCGCTCCGCCTGCGACTGGATCGCGTAGAGGCCGGCGGCGAAGCCGACGATGCCGGCCATCACGAACAGAGGGAGCGAGATGCCGTTGAGCCCCAGCGACAGCGCGATGCCCAGGCCATCGAGGCCGGTCGAGTAGCGCGTGAGGAAGGCGTAGCCGCTCGCGTGCGGCACCGACGAGAAGTGCCACCACGTGTGCAGCGCCATCAGCAGCGGCACGGCGAACGCGACGTAGGCGAGACGGACCGACCAGCGCTTGGGCAGGCCGAGCGCAATGGCGAGCGCCAG
>JANOCA010000026.1:0-5000 GCA_031411915.1 Opitutaceae bacterium | reverse complement strand
CACGGGCCGCAGGGCCGCGAGGCCGTGCGCCATGAAGCCGTGCCGCGTGAACGTGATGAGCTTCGAGCGGGGGATCTCGTTGGCGAGCACCACGGCGGAGTGCAGCACCTTCATGCGCTCGCCGATGAAGACCGCGGGCGGCGGGCTGCCGGCCTCCTCGGCGTTCTCGATGTGCCGAGCGATCTTATCGAGCATCTGCACGCACTCGAGCGGGTATTTGCCGATCGTCGTCTCGCCGGAGAGCATCACGCAGTCGGCCGACTCGAAGACGGCGTTGGCCACGTCCGTGATCTCGGCGCGCGTGGGCACGGGCTGCCCAATCATCGACTCGAGCATGTGCGTGGCGACGATCACGGGGCGGCCGTGCGCAAGGCAGGCCCGCACGGCGCGCCGCTGGATGAGGGGTAGCTCCTCAAACGCGCACTCGATGCCGAGATCGCCGCGCGCCACCATGAGGCTGTCGCACGCCGCGACGATCTCGGTGAGGTTGGCGATGGCGGACTGATCCTCGATCTTGGCGATGATGCGGACCTTGGATTTCTTTTCCTCAAGGAAGGCGCGCAGCAGCGCGATGTCCTTGGCCTCGCGCACAAACGACAGCGCGAGAAAGTCGATGCCCTCCTCGAGGCCCACGGTGGAGTCGGCGCGATCCTTCTCGGTGAACGAGGGAAGGTTCACCTTCACGCCGGGGAGGTTGATGTGGCGCTTGGATTTCAGCTCGCCGGGGATGAGCACGCGGCAGCGGATGCGCGCGTCGTTCTTCTCCAGCACCTCGAGGCGGAGGAGGCCGTTGTCGACGAGCACGGTGTCGCCCACCTTGATGTCCTTGGCGAGGTCCTGGTAGTTGACGCCCACGGAGCGCACTTCCTCCGCGCCGCCGCTGTTGCTGTCGTCCAGGCCGGGGCGCACGGTGAAATCAAAAATCTCCCCGACCTTCAGCTCGATGGGCGCCTCGAGATCGCCGGTGCGGATCTCCGGGCCCTTGATGTCCATCATGACGGCGACGTCGCGGCCCACGCGCTCGCTGACGGTGCGGATGCGGCGGATGACCATGCGCGTCCAGTCGTGCGTGGCGTGCGCCATGTTGAGCCGCACGATGTCGGCGCCGGCGCGGATCAGTTTCTCCAGCATCTCCTCGCTTTCAGTGGCGGGCCCGATCGTGAAGATGATCTTGGTGCGGCGGATGGAATCGACGGACATGGCGCCGAGCATGGAAGCACCCGGGGCGCCGGCAAAACAAATGCCGCCGCGCGCACGCCGCGGGAGAATTTCCGTGCAGCGCAGGGTGTTTTGGTTACAACGCCGGGCCCATGAGTTCGAAGCCCGCCGCTCGTGGCGAAACCAGCGCATTCCGCGCGAGGTTGCCGCCCGGCTTTCGGCAACGGCGGGGGCTCAACTGGAGCGTCGTCGGCCTGCTCTACACGAGCTTCTACATGTGCCGCTACAACCTGCCGCTCGCGAACAAGTCGATCGCGGACGAGTTCGGGTTCTCGAAGTCGGACATGAGCGACATCATCTCCACCCAGCTCTACGCCTACGCGATCGGGCAGGTGGTGAACGGGCTGCTGACCGACAAGCTCGGCGGCAAGCGCGCCATGCTCATCGGCGCCGCGGGCACCGTGCTGATGAACCTCGCGTTTGGCGCGGCGTCGTTTGCCTCGCTGCTGTGGCTTTTCGTGCTCGTCCGCGGCATCGACGGCTACATGCAGTCGTTCGGCGCGCCGGGCTTCATCAAGGTCAACACCTCGTGGTTCAGCGCCAAGGAGCGCGGCACGTTTGCCGGCATCTTCGGCTTCATGATCAACCTCGGGCGGCTGCTGAACAACTGGCTCGCGCCGTCGCTGCTCGCGGGGTTCGTCTTCCTCGGGATGTGGCATGTGCCGCCGCTGCACTGGCGCTGGCTCTTCTGGGTGCCCGCCGGGATCACGGTCATCGCCGCGATCGCACTCGCGATCTTCGTGAAGGACACGCCCGAGGAGGCGGGCTTCCACGGCGTCCACAAGCATGAGGCCGACCACGCCGACACCGAGACGCGCGGCGACCTGCGCGAGACGTTCTGGCGGGTCGTCTCCAACAAATTCGTCTGGATCATCGCCGCCGCCTATTCGTGCACCGGCGCCGTGCGGCAGACGGTGGACCAGTGGTTCCCCCGCTATCTGCAGGAGGTGCACCACCTGGACATGAAGTCCGCGACATTCCAGATCGTGGCCTTCTTGATTCCGTTCGTCGCGTCGGCGGGCTCGCTGATCTCGGGCATCATCTCGGACCGGTTCTTTGACGGCCGGCGCGCCCCGGTGGCGATGGGCATCTACCTCATCGAGATCGTCGTGATTTTCATCGCGGCGCAGATGAAGGGCCCGACGGCCATCGCGATCGCGTTCGTGGCGATTTCGTTCACCGTGAACTCGACGCACTCGCTGCTCGGGCCGGCGGCGGCGATGGACATCGGCGGGCGCAAGATGGCGGCCTTCGCCTCGGGCTGCATCAACTCGTTCCAGTATGTCGGCGCGGGCGTCGCGATTCAGTTCCTCGGCCGGGTGATGGACAAGACGGGCTACACTTATTTTTTCTACTACATGATCCCCTTCGCGATCGTGGGCGCGATCCTGATGTATAGCATCGCGCACCACACGAGCTTAAAGGGCAAGGGCGGGCACTGAGGACGCCGCCGACGCGTTTGGTAGCCCGCCTCGTGAGAGGCGGGATGATCGAAGGCCGAAACTCACGCCAGTCCCGGCTCTCACGAGCCGGGCTACGCAGAGATCAGGTCAGATCGTAGAACGGTGTGCCCTCGCCGGGCTCGACGACGGAGAATTCGCACGCGCTCAGCGCGCCGCGCACGCCGGCGAGCGCGAGCTCGACCGCGGCGCGGGAATTGCAGTCGCGCGAGAGATGGGTGAGATAAATCCGCCGCCAGCGCGGGCTCGCGACGGACGAAAGCAGCTCGCCGGCGGCGGCGTTGGAGAGGTGGCCGTGGCGGCCGGAGATGCGCTGCTTCGTGGACCACGGGCGCTTGGTGTCGGCCTGCAGCATCGTCGAGCAGTGGTTGGACTCGACGACCACGACCTCGCACTCGCGGATGCACTCGCGGACATTCTGCGGCGCGTGCCCGAGATCGGTCAGCCAGGCGAGCGAGCGCCGCGGCGCGAAGAGATCACCCTCGTGGCCGCTGGTGAAACGGAAGCCCACCGGCTCCTGCGCATCGTGCGGCACGGCGAAACTCTCCACCTGCAAGTCGCGGAACGCGAAGCGCGATCCCGTCTGGAAGATCTGCCAGTCGGGCCGGTGGCCGAGGCCGGACTGCACGGCGCGCGCCGTGGCGTCGTTGGCGAAGACCCGGATGTGCGGGAATTTTTTCAGCCCCTCGAGGCCCGCCGCGTGGTCGCCGTGCTCGTGCGTGAGGAAGACGGCGTCGATCCGCTCCAGGGATTCGCCGAGCGGCTCCAGCAACGCGCCGAGCCTGCGGGCGGAGAAGCCCGCGTCGACGAGCACGCGCGCGCCCTCGGTCACGAGCAACGCCGCGTTGCCCGCGCTGCCGCTGCCGAGAATGCTGAAGCGCATCACTGGAAGAACCTCCAAATCACAAACCCCAGACGCCAAAGAACTCCAAAATAGGAAAGCCTGAAAGCGGGCCGTGGCCTGATAATTTTGGCGTTTGGGATTTGGCGTTTGGAATTTCTCCCCGCACCCTGCGCGAATGCTGCCCCACCCTCCGCTGCCGGCGCACTACACGCGCACCGAGGACAAGCCTGTCTTCGTCAACCAGCTCTTCGATGCGGCGGCGAAGCACTACGACAGCGTGACGGGCTGGGGCTTTCTCGGCAGCGGCAGCTCCTACCGGCGTTGGGTGCAGCAGCGCCACGGGCTCAAGCCCGGCCACCATCTGCTCGATGTCGCCTGCGGCACCGGACTCATGGCGGTCGAGGCCGCCCGAATCCTCGGCACCGCGGAGAACATCACCTGCCTCGACCCGAGCGCAGGCATGATGGCCGAGGCGAAGAAAAAACTGCCGGCGAGATTCGTGCAGGGCTACGCGGATGCGCTGCCCTTCCCCGATGCGTCGTTCGACTTCCTCACGATGGGCTACGCGCTCCGGCACGTGGCCGATCTCCATGCGACCATGCGCGAATACCACCGCGTGCTGCGGCCGGGCGGGCGCGTGCTCATCCTCGAGGTGACGAAGCCGTCCGGCCGGGTGGGGAATTTTTTCTTCCGGCTCTATTTCGGAAAGATCTACCCGGGGCTCACG
The DNA here is from genome assembly GCA_031411915.1 of Opitutaceae bacterium. Classification (GTDB taxonomy): domain Bacteria; phylum Verrucomicrobiota; class Verrucomicrobiia; order Opitutales; family Opitutaceae; genus ER46. The sequence continues at coordinate 751 of JANOCA010000026.1, read as the reverse complement.
CGGCTCTTCACCCGCAGCCAGGCCGCGCGCGACATGATGCACTACTACTGGGAAACCATGGACGCCAGCGTGCCGCCCGCGACGGTGGTCGAGGCGATGCGTGTCGCCGGCTTCGCCGAAGTGAAGTGGCACCGCATCATGGGCCTCTTCAGCGAATACGTCGCCGTGAAGTGATGAGGCCGGCGGAGTCCAGTCACGACGTGCTCGTGATCGGCGGCGGGCCGGCGGGGAGCTGCGCGGCCGCGCGGCTGCGGCAGCATGGCCTGCGCACGCTCGTGGTGGAGAAATGCGCGTTCCCGCGCTTCCGCATCGGCGAATCGCTGCTGCCGGCCGGCAACCGCGTGCTCGCCGAAATCGGCGTGCTCGCGAAGATCGAGGCCGGAGGCTTCATCCCGAAATTCGGGGCGGAGTTCCATCGCGCCGACGGCAGCGAGGCCAAGAAGATCGTTTTCGGCAAAGGGCTGATTCCGGGGCTGAACGGCGCGTTCCAGGTCGAACGCGCGCGCTTCGATGCGCTGCTGCTCGATCACGCACGATCCCTCGGCGCGGAGGTGCGCATGGAAACGACGGTGCGCCGGGTCGAGCAGGAGGGTGACCGCTACCGCGTCGCGCTCGCGGGTGCCGAGGGCGAGCACACCCTCACGGTGCCGTGGGTCATCGACTCGACGGGCCGCGATCCCGGGCTGACGTCGGAGCAGAAGCGCGCGCTGGAGCCGTCGCCGTTTCCCAAGCGCATGGCGGTTTACAGCCA
>JANOCA010000025.1:0-12388 GCA_031411915.1 Opitutaceae bacterium | reverse complement strand
TCGATGATCGACTTGATGTTGGCGATCTGGCCGCTGCGGATCGTGTTGGGCAGGGCCTCGTGCGTGAGCAGGATTTCATGCACGGCGCAGCGGCCCTTGGGGATGCGCTTGCAGAGGAGCTGCGCCACGACGCCGGCGAGGGAGGTCGAGAGCATCACGCGCACCTGGTTCTGCTCGTCGGCAGGAAAGGTGTTGATGATCCGGTCCACGGTCTTGGCGGCGTTGTTGGTATGGAGCGTGCCAAAGACGAGCATGCCCATCGAGGCGCAGCCGAGCGCGAGCTTGATGGTCTCCATCTCGCGCATCTCGCCGAGGAGGATGATGTCGGGGTCGTGGCGCATCGCGCCCTTGAGCGCGGCGGCAAATGAGGCCGTGTGCTCGCCCACCTCGCGATGCACGATCACGGACTGCTTCACGGGATGCACAAACTCGATCGGATCCTCGATCGTGATGATGTGCCGCGACTGGTGCGTGTTGATGTAGTCGATCATCGCGGCGAGCGTCGTGGATTTGCCACTGCCCGTCGGCCCGGTGACGACCACGAGGCCCTGCTCGAGGTGGCAGAGTTTCTTCAGCGCCTCGGGCAGCTTGAGATCGTCGAACGAGAGAATCTTCGCCGGGATTTGGCGGAAGACCGCGGCCTGGCCCCAGTGGTTGTAGAGAAAATTGCCGCGGAAACGCGCGAGGCCCGGCACCTCGTAGGCGAGGTCGAGGTCCTTGCGCTCGAGGAAATCGGCCCAGCGTTTCTCGGGGCAGATTTCCTTCAGCAGCGACTCCATCGCGCGCGTGTCGATCGGCTGATCGCCGATGGCTTGGAGCGCGCCCGAGAGACGGGCCTTGGGCGGCAAGCCCACCGTGAGGTGGAGATCGGAGCCGCCTTGCGCGAGCATGGTGCGAAGAAGTTGGTCGATGGCGGCCATGGTTCAGTCGAGTCGAACGTCGAATTTTTCTTTGAAGGCCAAGCTCGCTCGCGCCCAGCCGGAGATTTCCCGGCGCTCGGCATCTTGGCCCCGAAAGCGTAAAACGACCTGCCCGTTAAAGAAGGGCACAATAAACGGCCCCACGTCGACCCAACGACGCTGCGCGGAAAGCAATATGCATCCCGCTTTTCTCGCCCAGTCTTCCAGCATCCTACGCGAGGTGCGCTCATAACAATGGTCAAGGTAGGCCCAAATTCCCAGAGCAGCGCCAACCGCGGCCAAACCAACGATGATGGCAGTTGGTGTCATCCTGTTTCACGCATCCGCTGCACGGCGTTCCGCAGCCGGAAGAAGCGGAACAGATCGGCGCCGAAGAAAATCAGTGCGGCGATGAGCGGGAGTGTCAGCACGGCGGGCGGGAGCTTGAACATCCGCCGCGCGAAAAACACGATCGCGAGGCAAATGGCGGCGAATACGCCAAGCCAGATCAGTTTCCAGATCGCCTTGCGGTAGGCGGCGAGCAGCGCGTTGGGTTCGTCGGGGATCGCGGCCATCAGGTGATGCGGGCGCGGAGCACGCGGTTGGAGATTTGGGCGCGGGCGGCGTCGGCGGTGATTTTTTTCTCCTGCCAGAGCCCGAAGACCACGTTGTCCATGAGACACATGCCCTCGCGCACGCCGGTCTCCATGGTGTTGCGCAGGCCAGTGGCCTTGCCTTCGCGGATGAGGTTTTGGATCGCGGTGTTGCTCACGAGAATCTCGCAGGCGAGCACGAGTTGGCCATCGGCGCCGGGCAGGAGGCGTTGGCAAACGATGCCGCGCAGCGACTCGGCGACGCTCGCGCGAATCTGCGTCTGCTGCGCGGGCGGGAAGACATCGAGCAGGCGGTTGAGTGTCGTGGCCGCGTCGCTCGTATGCATCGTGCCGATGACGAGGTGACCGGTCTCGGAGGCGCTGATCGCCATCTCGATGGTCTCGAGGTCGCGCAGCTCGCCGATGACGATGATGTCCGGATCCTCGCGGAGGGCGCCTTTCAGCGCGGTGGCAAACGTGCGCGTGTGCGGGCCGACCTCGCGCTGCGTGACGTTGCAGCCCTTGGCGGGCTGCACGACCTCGATCGGATCCTCGACGGTGATGATGTGATCCGTGCGCGTCTCGTTGAGCCACGCAACCATCGCGGCGAGCGTCGTGGTCTTGCCGGAGCCGACGGGGCCGGTGATGAGGATGAGGCCGTTGTGGTAGGACATCATCTTCCGCAGCGTCTCGATGTGCTTGGCGTAGCCCAGATCCTCGAGGGTGCGCGTCTTGGCGGGGACCATGCGGTAGGAGCCGGCCGCGCCGTTCTTGTGAAACATCAGGTTCACGCGGTAACGGTCCGCAGCCGAGACGGCCAAGGCGTAGTCGTAGTCCTTCCGCTCGAGGAAAATCTTTTTCTGGCCTTCGGAGAGCAGCGCGGTGTTGAGGCGCAGGGCCTCCAGAGCCGTCAGCGCATGATCAGAGACAAATGAGAGCGTGCGCTGCCGCCGCACAAAGGGTCGCGCGCCGGTCGAGAGATGCAGGTCGCTCGCGCCCGAGCCGGCGCTCGCGCGGAGCAGGCCGCGCATCGCCTCGGCGAGCGCCGCGTCGTCGAGCCGGCCGGCCGCGGCAAAATCGATCGGGGCGATGGAGGCGCTGGCCGCCGACGCGGAACGCGGCGCCGCGGAAGCCGGCGGGGACGCCTCGGGGGGCGGACCCTTGGCGGCGTTGGCCATGGCCTCGCCGGCGAGCGCCTCGAGTTTCTCGACGTCGGTCACGGTGCCGCTGTCGACCAGCTCCTGCGCAAACCCCATGAGATCGGCGCCAGCGCCGAGCTTGCCCAGCACCTGCGCGGCCTGTTCGCGCGTGAAGAGACCTTGTTCGGAGCCGAGCCGGGCGAGCCAGCGGATATCGTCGTTCATGCAGCGGGGAAGCGCCGGAGATTTGGCGCCGGCCGCGGGCAAGCCAAGCGCGAAGACCCGGAGTCGCGTCAAAAAGCCGGGAAGGTTCCCTGCAATATCTGGGAAACTAGCCTTTCCGCCGGCGGTCTGCGCACTGCCATGAAAAACATGAACCTGCCTCCCTTCCTCAAACGCACGCTGACCGCGCTCGCCTGCGCGCTGATACTGGTCTCGACGTCCGGTTGCGTCCTTCTCGCGGTCGGCGCCGCCGGTGCCGCGGGCGCCGGCACCGTCGCCTACATCCGCGGCGAACTCGACACCTCCGTCAACGGCACGGTCGACACCGTCGGGGTCGCGACCACCAAGGCGCTCGAGGAATTACGGTTCGCCAAAATCCACGAAAACAAAAGCGCCGTCGACGCCGAGATCCGGGCCCGCACCGGGCAGGACAAGAAAATCGACATCCGGCTCAATCGCACGTCCGACACCCTGACCCGCGTGCGGATTCGCGTGGGCACCTTTGGTGACGAGGATCTGTCGCGGCTGCTGCTCGAAAAGATCAAGGCGAAGCTCTGAGCCCGCCTCGGCTCTTCCCCTCGTCCCGTGCCGCGTCGCCCGCTACGCGGAAAACGGGGCGATGCGCACCGCGATGCCATCGGGATCACGGATGGTTTTCTCCGTGGCACCGGCGCGGATGAACGTAGCCTCGGCCAGCCCCAGCGCGCCGGGCGGCTGGGCGCGCCGCGGCACGCCCCAGGTGTTGAGCGCGAGGTGGTGGTGGTAGCCATCGGCCGCGAGGAAGCGCGCCCCGGGATACGAGCCCTGCATCAGGCTCACGCCGAGTAGCGCGCGGTAGAACATCTCGCTGCGCTCAAGCTGCGTCACGCGCAGGTGCAGGTGGCCCCAGTGCGCCCCGGCGAGCCCTGCGACGGAGTTCGCTGGCCGCGCCTGCGCCATCAGCTCGCGCACATCCAGCGGCTTTGTCCCCATCGCCAGCTCGCCATACGGGGCAAACGGCCACGCCGCGCGCAGCCGATCCGCGTAGAACTCCAAGCCGTTGCCCTCCGGATCGGTCAGGTAAATCGCCTCGCTCACGCCGTGATCGGAAAAGCCGTCGAACTCGGCGCCGCGCGCGGTGGCAAACTGCAACCACGCGCCCAAAGCGGGCCGATCCGGCAGGAGCAGGGCCGCGTGGAACAACCCCGCGGCGTCGCGCGGAGCCGCCGGCGCGGACGGCGTCTCGCTGAGCGTGAGAATCGGCGGCGCCCCGGCGACAACCGCCAGCTCGGCGCGGCCGCCCGCGGAGGCGACGACCACGAAGCCCAGCCGCTGCGTGTAGAATTCGACCAGCCGCGCGAGGTTTGCGACGCGGAGGTGGACCGCGGAGAGTTGCAGGGAGCCGAACATGATGCGGCGAACATGGCCGGTTGGGGCCAGCTGGCCAGCCGGCACAGGACTTTCCCGCAGGCGATGGCCTCCCCCTCACGGGCGCGGGATAAGGGGATTGCAAATACCCGTGATTCCCAGACGCTCGCCGGCCTCTATCGTCATGTTGAAGAAAATCTTTGCGAAGCTGCGCGACAAGCTCACGCCCTCGCGCGCAGCGAAGCCGGCGACGCCCGCTTCCAAACCCGCCTCCCATTCTCCCGCCAAGTCCCACGGCGACTCATCCTCCGGCCGCGGGCGCTCCGAGCGCGGCGCCGGTCGCACTCGCGGCGGTGATGACCACGGTCCGCGCGATCAAGGAACCCGCGGCCGGGGCGGGCGCTCGCACGATTCTGCGCAAGGCAACCGCGAGGCCCAGCCACGCGAGCGGCGCGACGAGCGCGGCCCGCGCAGCGAACAAGGTCCGCGCGAGGGCGGCGGCGGGCGCGGCCTGCATTCACGTTCCGGTCGGGGCGGCAGTGCGGGTGGCGCCAGCCGTGGCGGCCCGCGCGGCGAGCGCGAGCGCCCGATGATCGACAAGACCTTCGACCATCCACGGACCGCGGACATCAAGCCCACCGTGCCGGTGGATGTCCCGAAGATGGACACGGCCTTCACCGCGCTCGGCCTCAGCGACGCCCTCGCCTTCGGCGTGCAGGAGATGGGCTACATCACGCCGACGCCCATCCAGGCTCAGGCCATCCCCGTCGTGCTCAAGGGCGGCGATGTCATCGGCTCCGCGCAGACCGGCACCGGCAAGACCGCGGCCTTCGCGCTCCCGATCATCCAGCGTCTCGGCACGCACGGCAAGTTGCGCTGCCTCATCCTCGAGCCCACGCGCGAGCTCGCGCTGCAGGTCGAGGAGGCGTTCCAAAAATTCGCCAAGTTCACCGATCTCCGTGTGACCATCGTCTACGGCGGCGTCGGCTACGGCAAACAGGAGGATGATCTCCGCCGCGGCATGGACATCCTCGCCGCGACCCCGGGCCGGCTCCTCGACCATTTGGAGCGCGGCAACTGCTCGCTCAGCGACATCGACATCCTCGTGCTCGACGAGGTCGACCGCATGCTCGACATGGGCTTTTTGCCCGACGTGAAGCGCATCGTGCAAAAGTGCCCCAAAGCGCGCCAGACCCTCTTCTTCACCGCCACGCTCCCGCCCGAGCTTGAGCAACTCGCCGGCTGGGCCCTGCGCGAACCGCTGAAGGTCGAGATCGGCCGCGTGCGATCGCCCGCCGAGACGATCGCGCACGCGTTCTATCCCGTCGTCGCCTCGCAGAAATTTGAGCTGCTCCAGCTGCTGCTCCAGCAGACCGACTTCAAGAGCGTGCTCATCTTCACCCGCACCCGCATGGGCGCCGACCGCATCGCGCAGCGACTGGAGCGCAGCGGCCACACCGTCGGCGTGATGCACTCCGACCGCAACCAGCGCGAGCGCATCGAGGCGCTGGAGGGTTTCAAGAGCGGCAAATACGAGGTGCTCTGCGCGACCGACATCGCCGCGCGCGGCCTCGACATCGCCGGCGTCTCCCACGTGATCAACTACGACGTGCCGGAGAACGCCGAGGATTACGTGCACCGCATCGGCCGCACCGGCCGCGCCAACAACACCGGCGACGCGTTCACGCTCGTGACCGAGGAAGATGTGCGCGACGCCCGCTCGATCGAGCGCTACATGGGCGTCACCGTTGAGCGGAAAAAGATCGAGGGCTTCCCCTACATCTATTCGGCCCTGTTCGACCAAAAAATCCTGGACGAAGTGGTCGCCGCCGCCGCCAAGCCCGTGAGCCGGCTGCACCGCGGCGTGCGGCGGTAAAGCAAGAAGGGCAGGTCTGTGACCCGCCCTTTGTTCGGACACCCCGTGAGTGAAAAGGCGAGTCGCAGACCCGCCTCATTTTTCACTCGTTCCCGTTGACGATCTTGTAGGTCAGCGCCGCGACCGCGCCGCCCACGAGGTCAGCGCCGACGTAGATCCCGAACTGGCTCATCTTCTCGAGGCCCATGGTCATCACGCCGAGACCGACCGCGGGGTTGAACGCCCCGCCCGAGACTCCGCCGACCGCCACCGCGCCGGTCATCACCGTCATGCCAATGGCGAGGCCGTAGAAGGAATTGCCCGAGGTGCCCTTGGCCGTCGCCGTGTTGAGCACGACCCACGCGAGCGCAAACGTGAACAGGAACTCGACGATGACCGACTTCATCGCGTCGTGTGTGGCGGGCTCGGTAGGCTTGCCGATGAGGCTGACGACGAGCAACGCCGCGACCAGGCCGGCGGCGAGCTGAGCGAGCCAGTAGGGCACGACGTCCTTGGTGTCGCACTTGCCGCGGAGCCAGACAGCGAGCGTGACCGCGGGGTTGAAGTGCGCGCCGGACACGTGGCCCCCGGCAAAAATCATGACCATGAGCGACGCGCCAATTGCCAGCGGCGCCAGCGGCGAGCCACTGCGCGACGCCATGCCGACGGTGAAGACGAGGAAGAAGGTGCCGATGAACTCGACGAGATATTTTTTCATAGGGTTGATTTGAGGCGGGGATTTTAGTGCTAAGCAGGGGTTCAAGGATGACAATGCGTTTCCGAATTCGCACCACTCCACGTTCAACAGCCTGGGCCACGCGCAGAGTTAGGAACTGGGCACTACTTTCCCCCACCAACCAAATGACGAAGCACATGGGTCTGTTTGGCGGCCAAGGCCGCTTCCCGGCTCAGACCTTTCCGGATCGACCACGGCAAGAGTCGCAGAACGAAGTTCAGGAAGGCGGAGCGGGTAACCTCCTCAACAGGTGTAACCAACCGCCAAGCTTCCTCGTTTTTCAACGACTCAAATTCTTCCTCACTCAGCAGGCCCAGCTTCCAAAACACTTGGGCACACTCCAACCCGAAGTCGGCACATCCCTGAATCGCACAAACGGCCAGAACTTTGATCGCTTTTTTCCGATCGATGTTGGCGCCGGGGACAAGTGTCCGCGCGTTGAAGAGCGCCACATAATCTCGGAGCCAGACTGATTCGCTCCACAGGAGCATCGCACGGTCGGGATTTGCACCTTGAAGCACGTTGTCATGCGACATACGAGATAGCTTTAGATCAAAAAGCAAAAAACCCCGCGAGCGCATGTATTGATCCACTTCGGCCTGAGTGGACTCACCGACGTAGTTAGAGGTGAACCCGCTTTCGGTTTCGACGTAGATCGCCCGGTCAAGCAGCCCGCCCGCTCCTTTCAGAATCTCAAGTTCCAGTCCTTGGGAGTCGCATTTCAGTGCATCAACGTCGAGATTCCGGAATTCTTCCACTTCGGCGAGGCCGACCGACTGGATGCGCCGTTCTTCCAGAACCTCCAGCATGGTTCGAAACGCAAACCGGTTCAGCCAAGGCGTGTCCGGCTTCAGCAACGAGCAGCAGTAAGCGTTTCTTGTGACATACAAGGTGGCCGGCCCTGAGCTGCCCGCGATCGCGTAGGGATGGTATTTCACCGACCTGAAGCTATTCGGCACTCTGGAGAGCCTCTCGCACTCCGCACGATCGAGATCGAAGCCGTGGAGATTGACCGCGTTCTCCAATGGTTTCCATTTGTCGTCGAGGCTTCCCCGGCAGCCGATGTCGATGATGTCGATGCCTTGCTCCACTTCCCCGAGCAGCTTTTTGATCATAGTAGGTGGCTTACAGTTTTAGCGGCAATACAATGATTCCGGACGAATTTCGTGCCACAGACAGCAGCGGGGATTACATTCGATGTCACGCGCATTGATGGACGGAGGCGTTCGCACCCCCAATCGCCCTTAGTTGCAAGCGGCCTAGACGGCATGAGCAAGCGGCTCTTGACGGCGAGCGTGACCGCGGGGTTGAAATGCGCGCCGGACACGTGGCCACCGGCAAAAATCATGACCATGAGCGACGCGCCAATCGCCAGCGGCGCGAGCGGAGGGCCGCTGCGCGACGCCATGCCGACGGTGAAGACGAGGAAGAACGTGCCGATGAACTCGACGAGATATTTTCCAGAAGGTTGATCTGAAAAGGGAACCTTTGTTGATAAGCAGGGGTTGAGGGATGACAATGCGTTTTCAATTCCTGCTGCTGCGACCGAATCGCGACGCCATGCCACCAGCGCATGGATCGCCGCCTGAATCAAAGTCCCTCCCTGAAACTGTTCCGGTCTCCAAGTTGCCCGATCCTGGGGTTGAAAGGCCCGCGATTCGCGGCCTGTTTGCCGCGAAGTCATGGATTTCCTCGCGAGCATGGGGTCAGCGGGGTCAGCCGCCTCAAGGCGAATCCCGGCTCTTGTGCAGCCGGCGTTTGAGAAATATCATCAGTGCGCTCATTCCCGGCGCAAAACAGGAAAGCCAGATGAGAGCAGAAATGAATCGAGTAAAAAACCCATCATACTCCCGGCAAACAACCGTGCCGACAACTTCGTTGTTTCACTCACAGGCTCTAGTCCCGAACGTCGGTATGATGAAATCCATCCGGACTCTCCTTGGTTTCGCAGTCGCATCCTCAGCTTTTGCCGCCGATGTAATCCCAGCGTCCCGCCGTTATGTCGCGACCGCGGGCGACAGCGTCGGCTACGGCGTGCCCGGCGGCATCTGGCAGTATCGCAACCGGACCGTGATGAACGTCACCGGGCTTGATCCGACGGGTGTGAACGATTGCTCCGGCATCATCCAGGCGGCTATTGATGCCGCGGCGGAAAACACCTGCGTCAAACTCCCGGCCGGCACCTTCCGGCTCAACAGCGCGATCAACGTGGGCGTGAAATCCGACCGCACCGCCGCCAAGCGCAACATCACCCTCCGCGGTTCCGGCATGGGACAGACGATTCTGAAGACCTACGGCGGTGCTTCAGTCAATGTGTCCGGAGGCGGTGGTTTTCCCACCTACTATCCCGGCGCCGCCTTCCTCACGGCTGACACCCCGGCCGGCTCCACAACGATGCATCTCAGCGAGTCCGTGGCCGACGCCGTGGGGCTTCACTGCCTTGTGGAGGGCTACCACGATCCGGCAGTGCCCCTCGTCAGTATCGGCGGTTCGGGCGATGTGCGGCCCACCTATCTCCGCCTCACCGGCGCCAGCGGAAATACCGCCACCTTCTTCCCCGCCTTGCCCTTCACCCTCAAGGCCGGTTCCAAATTCACCCGTGAAACAGGCACCGGCGCGCCCAGCTACATCACCCATGTGAACGGCATCGGCATGGAAGACCTCACTGTCGACGGTGCCAACAGCTCCTCCTCTGTCACGGTAGGCATGAGTTCCACCCGCCACTCGTGGATTTACAACGTCGAGGTCAAGAACGTGAAGAACTACGGCATCAACGCCTCCTTCAATCTCCAGTCCTCGATTATTCACTGCAAGATCCATGACCACGAGGATACCTACCCGAGCTACACGAGCCGCAACCTCGTCCTCATGGCCATGAGCACACTCATGCTCGTGGAAGATAATCTCATCTATAACGGGTTCTCGGCCTTCGAGCTGAATGCTGGCGTGGCGCTGTCGGCTTTCTCGCATAATTTCTGCGATCGAATTAGCATCCGCGGCACCATTGCCTCCGTGTTTAACATCAATCACGGCCCACACAACTCCTTCAACACCTACGAGGGCAACGTAGCATCACGCATCCAAAGTGACGGCTACTTCGGCTCCTCGTCGGACGAGACGTTGCACCGCAACTGGTTTCACGGCACCAGCGGGGTCCACGCGACTGACTGGGCCACGAGCACGCCCGTCACGGACAACCGCCTGCCGATCACCCTCAATCGTTTCAGCCGCCGTTTTAATATCGTCGGCAATCTGATTGGCCGCACCGGGCAAGGTATCAACTGGCGTTACCTCAACGTGGGCGTGGGCTTCGACACCACCAGCACCACGAGCCTGACTATCGGAATCGTCGGGGGCGGGCATACCCTCACGGTAGGCACTGGCCTGAACTACGACACGGGTGGCACCGAGTGCATCCTTTACTCTGCAAGCAACCCGACGAAGTGGATGACCGGTCACTGCACCGCCTACAATGCGACGACGGGAGTGCTCACGCTCGACATCACTCGCGTCAACGGCAGCGGCACGTTCAATGATTGGGTCATAAAAGGCGGTGGTGGCTACGGCAGCGACTATCTGATGGCCCTCGGCGGCCCTAACATGGGCGGCGGCGGTGTCTGGCTGCGGGCCGGCGCGATCGTGGCCCCCCAGACCATTGGTGTCTGGTGGCCGGCGTGGGACGGACGGCGGATGAATCTTCGCGGGGCTTTCAGCAGCGGCACAGTTTACAACCAGAACGGCAGCGGCCCAACCGGGCAGGGCGATGTGGTCGGCCACTATGCCAACTCTCCCCACGTCTATAATGGCGGCAACGCCGTCACAGGGTGGATCGCCAATAACCCAGCGAAGAGCGGCACTGCGACGTGGGCCACGCCCGGGCCGAATCAGACCGACTGGCTGCCGCTTTCGGCCAACAGCTACCAGGAACTCGACTACGACGTTTACGGCACCGCCCTCATCAAGGACAATTGGAACGCCGCCACCAATGGCATCCATGCCACCGAGGCGCTTGGCGCCGACACGTATCCCGTGAGCCGCATCCGCGCTGGCAGCACGCGGCCTAATTTCTTCGGAAATAGCCTCAACTATCCTGCCTTCGACTCGCACGCGCCCAACCAAAGTTTTTCCGCCATCCCCGCTGGCTACCGCTATCTTAACAATGACGCGGACGTCCCGGGCTACAATCCCGACGACGCCATCGGGCCGCCAGTCAAGCGCTCACCCTCCATCACCTCGTCGGGCAGCTTTGCGCGGTAATCTCCGATTCCGTTCTCCCTCCGCCTGCGCTCCCAGCATGAATGAACTGACCCTCGAAGCCGGCCGGGCCGACAAGCAATACTGGCGCGATCTCTGGCGCTACCGCGAACTGTTCTACTTCCTCGCGTGGCGCGATCTGCTCGTCCGCTACAAGCAGACGGTGGTGGGAGTGGTGTGGTCGCTCATCCGCCCGCTTCTCACGATGGCGGTGCTCACCGTCACCTTCGGCAAGATCGCGGGATTGGAGCAGGGCAGCGACGTGCCCTACGCCCTCCTCGTCTTTTGCGGACTGCTGCCTTGGCAATTCTTTGCCACCGCCCTTTCCGAGAGCGGCGCCAGCCTTGTCACCAACGCGAACTTGATCTCGAAGATCTATTTTCCGCGCCTTGTCGTCCCGGCCAGCAGCGTAATCACGAGCTTTGTCGATTTCCTGATTTCCGCCGTTTTTCTCGCGGCGCTGATGATCTGGTATCGCTTCTTGCCCTCGGGGAACGCGGTGTTTTTGCCCCTGTTCATCGTGCTCGCTTTTGGTGCGTCGTTCGGAGCGGGCCTCTGGATTGCCGCGCTCATGGTCAAATACCGCGACTTCCGTTTCATCGTGCCCTTCGCCGTCCAGTTTGGCACCTACGTTTCGCCGGTCGCCTACCTGAGTAGCAAGGTGCCGGAGGAGTGGCGCCTGCTCTACTCGGTCAACCCGATGGTCGGCGTAATCGACGGCTTTCGTTGGTCCCTCCTCGGCGGGCAGCACCAGCTCTACTGGCCGGGACTTTGGCTGTCGCTCCTCGTCGTGGCCGTGTTGCTCGTCACTGGCATCTGGTATTTCCGCAAGACGGAGAAGAGTTTCGCCGATGTCATTTGAGTGCTGCGTTCAGGCCAGAACCTCTCCGGAGTGGGGAGGTCTGAACTCAAATGCTCATCTCAATACTATTGCCGCCGGATGCTCATTTTCACGGCGCGCGGGCCGATAAGGAGTCCTTGTCCCCGTGAGTGAAATCGCGATCCAAGTCGAAAGACTCTCGAAGAAATACACCATCGGCCACCAGCGCGATGCGCGGGACGGGCTGCGCCATGCGCTGGAGGATGCGCTGCGCAGCCCACTGCGATGGTTTCGCCAGCGGCAAGCCGAGCGGGCGCAGCTGAGCGAGGACTTCTGGGCGCTGAAGGACGTCTCGTTCGACGTGCCGCAGGGCGAGGTCGTGGGCATCATCGGCCGCAACGGCGCGGGCAAGTCCACGCTCCTGAAGGTCCTCAGCCGCATCACCGAGCCCACCTCGGGCTCCGTGCGCATCCGCGGCCGTGTGGCGAGCCTCCTTGAGGTCGGCACGGGCTTCCACCAGGAA
>JANOCA010000024.1:0-38678 GCA_031411915.1 Opitutaceae bacterium | reverse complement strand
TCAGCTCCTCCATTGCCGGGGCGTCGACGTGGGTCGCGAGGCGAATCGCGAATGTCGCCGCCGGTGGTGAAGGCATGATCGGGTGCACGCGGTCGAGGCCGAGCTGGCGAGGCACCGGAGGCCTACTTCGCCGGCGTGATCACGAGGTTGGCGAAATGCCCGCCTTGGCCGGACTCGGCGCCGCCCCAGATTCCGATGCGGCCACGCGGGCGTTCGCTGAGAGAATCGACCTCGAGCGATGGCGTCGTCGCGCCGTTGACGAAGACACGGATCGATTTGCCCGCGATCACGATCTTGGCGTGGAACCACGCGTCGCCATCGGGCGCGGGCGCGATGGGTTTCTCGTAGCGGCCGGTGCGCTCCTGGCGAAGGCGCTGCCACGGCCACGCGGGATGCGAGACATATTGGACGGCGCGGGCGGCGTTCTCGGGATTCGCGTGGCGGAAGTTGAACGGGCGGAAGTAAACGCACTCGTAGGTCGTGTCGTCCACGCCGCGAAACGCGATGCCGAGGAAATTGCTCTGCGGCGGCGCACTCTGGCCGAGGATATCAACCTCGATCGTGGCATCGCCAAACGTCGCGCCCTCGAGCCACACGATGCCCTTGGCCTTGAGCGCAGGCCGGCCCTTGGCGTCGGCGACCCACGAGACCGCGGTGTCCGGGGCGAATTTCCACCCGGCTTGAGCGGGAGCCTTGGCGAGGTCGGGCTTGAGGGGCTGAGCCAGCGCGAGTGCGGCCGGGGCGAGCAGGGCAGTGAGGAGGAGACGGCAGGTTTTCATGTTAACGAAGGAGTCGGGGATAAACGGAGACACTTCACGTGTGCACAGGTTTCCCCATGCGCACGACCGGCAGAGTGAGACCGTCCCGCAGCACGACGTCGTAGCGTTCCTCGGCGACGTAGCCGTGGCGGGCGTAGAGGGGTTCGCCGGCCAGCGTGGCGACCATGATGATGCGCGTGAAGCCAGCGGCGCGGATCGCAGTTTCCGAGGCGCCCAAGATCGCGCTGCCCACGCCGCGGCGCGCCAAAGCGGGATGAACGAAGAACGCCCGCACCCGCGCCGCGTCGCGCGCCGGGTCGAGCAGTCCATCCTCGCCGCACCGCGCGCGGTCGCCGCCAAACTGCGCCTGCCGCCGGCTCCAGCCGCCGCACCCGATGATCACGCCCGCGGCTTCCGCGACGAAGTAGGTGCCATCGGCGATGAGCGCGCGGTCCACGCCGAAGACCGGGCCGAGCGCCGCCGCCATTTGCGCGGGTGCGTAATGCTCCGCTTGGAGGGCGCGCACCGAGAGCGGGATCAACTCCTCGAGCGCTCGCACATCGGCTGGTCGCGCGAGGCGCAGGGCGAAGGCCGGGAGCGCTGGATCGGCCGGGTTCACGGTGGCGTGCTGCGACTCACCCGTTGCTGATCGCAGGGCCGCGGCGGGAAGATGCGCCTGCCCGCGCTGCGGAAAGCCCATGCGGTTTCATGGCTCCAGCTCACGGAGGCGGAGGTTCTTCCAGCGCGCCTCGCAGGGCCCGGTGCCCTGGGCGATGCCGTGGACCTGCAGGCCGCTGAAGCCGGTCGCGTCGAGCGCGTCGCGCTGTTTCGGATCGATGCCGTGGGGTGACATTACGCTTTGCGCCGCTGCCGCGCTGAAAACCAAAATTCGGATTAACGCACTTGCGGTCGAACATCTGCGGAGTCGGGTTGATTGAGCGGCATGTGTCGCCCGATCAATCCAAGAAGTTGCTCCAAATTATTGATCGCGCCGTGCGCAATGCCGCCGCCGAACACGAGCTGCGGCAGGCGCCCGTCGCGGACAACGTGACTGTTGGCTTCGTAGATCTCAATGTTGGTTTGAAGCTGCCGCGTGACCCACGCGCCACTCATGGCCCGATCCAGGAGTTCTTTTCCCACTGCCGCAGTCGCTTTGGCGTAGGCTAATTCGATCGGCGGTGGCATCGAAGATTCCAATAGCCAGTCATCAAATGCTCGGAATGCCCCAGGATTAGCGTGCCAAACGGCGAGGCTCAATCGCGCATATTGGCAGGCGTCCTTGTTGCCAGAGGCCGTGACGGAAATCAGCGGATTGCACGCCGCGTCCAGTGGCATGGCCAGCGTGATGACCGCCAGCCGACCTGAATGTTTTTCCTCCGCAGCTCGGAGCAATGCGTGGAGTGTGCGGCAGTGGCTGCACGTGTAGTCGAAAACGCTGACGATGATATTGGGCGCATCGGATGACCCCAGAACTGGCAGCGCCTTGGGATCCAATTTGAACCGGCCCTGATGGATGTTCAGCAGTTTTGGGTCCGCACCGGTCAGCCGCGGAGTCGCGGTGACCCCATGCAGCCGTTTTTCCACCGCCAGCTGCCCTGCGACAAGCACGGTCAAGGCGAGCGTGGCGGCAAAGGCACACGGACCAACCGTGCGACCGCTGCGTCCAAGTGATCCCGCTGTTTCCGGGTGACTCTTCCAGAGAGCAACGAGCAGCAGACAGGCAGCCGTCGCGGCGCAGGCGTGGGTCGCCAAACAAAAACCGCACCATCCGTGCACAACAAATCTCTGGATCGCCACAAACCAAAGTGCGGCGGCAAGCACGAGGAGGCTCAGTGCCACCATCGCTTTCAGCGCCGCGCGCCGCACGACCATCGACCGACTGCGGTTGATGGAAAATGTCGCCCCAAGCAGGACCACGTAAACGGCAAGCGCGGGCAAGCTCACGGGCAAGCCGAGCCAGTATGCCCACCGGCTCGACAAGACTCGGTCGCATCCCGATTGAGGACCGCACCCAGCGACTGATCCTCCCTGTAGCGCAACCAACGCCAAATAGCCGGCACCGACCACGGCAGCCAAGAGACAGATCCTTGCCGCCAATATCAGCGGCTGATGACGCCCGCTGATGAAATCGAACTCATTTTCGCGCCCATTGTGGACGGTCTCATGTCGCGCGCTGGCGGGATCTTCGTTCATGCAGTTTTCGGGAGCTAATTCACCTAGCGGTGAAGCACAGCGGCATGAAATTAAACTGCGGGCTCGCGCGCGACCTCAATCCGTAAACAGAAAAAAGAGGCGCAGCCTTTGGGCTGCGCCTCACGCGGTGATTCAAGTCTTACAAATCTTATCAGCGGAAACGGCGGAGAGCCACCGCAAGCAGTGCCAGCGCGCCACCGAACAAAGCGGCGGCCGCTCCACCATCGGGCGCGCCGGTAGGATTCACAACGCCACGGAGATCAAAGATACCGTTCATGTTGTTGTTTAAGATATCCCATTGTGCGGTCGGATTGGCGGCCGGAATCCAAGTGAATTGGTAGGAGCCGGCCGTCAGGCCCGCAAAAGTCACACCCTGCCAGCGATCGACTGGCCCGCAGGCCGGACATGAAGCATTGAATCCGGCTTCGGTGTTAACCAACGCGGCATTTGGATCGGAAATATTGGGAATGTAGAAGTTGGTGGTGCCATCGACAAGGCCGGCGGGCTTGAGCCCGACGCCGACCCCAGCGACCTGGTTGAATGCAACCTGGGTCAAGGGGAATGGATTTCCCAAAACGCCGGCTAGACTCAGGCTTCCCTCGTTCGCGAGTGCGGCGTGGCCAGTGGAGTAGGTGCCGAGCCAGATGGTGACGGAACCCGGGCCGGCATTCGCGTAGCCGATCGAAATTGCGTGACCATAGGAATAGCCAGCAACGGCAAGCGGAAGGGCAACCAAGCAGATTAACTTATTTATTGAGTTCATGGGTAGGTAAGTAGGTAGTTTTAGCATTGGGTATGCCAAGCCTGACTTTGCCTGGAATAATATTGCAAAATGTTTAAATATAGGCATTTGTATTTTCATAACGGCGGTGAAGCCTCGCCACGGAAAATTCCATCTTGTAAGAAAAACCGACGAAATGGAACATTGGTCGGGATCCGCGCATGTGAGGCGAAATGTGAGTGAGATGGCGACCGGAGGTTCCTAAGGGCTGAGCGGCGCTAGAGTTTGCGATGGGTGAGCGGTGCGGCTGAGGGGCGCAATTAATCCCGGAAATTACTTCACCACCTGCCCTGCCTTCAGCTCGCGGAGGCGGAGGTTTTTCCAGCGGACCTCGAACGGCCCGGCGCCCTTTGCGACGCTGTGGACTTGCAGGCCGATGAAGCCGCTCGCGTCGAGCGGGTCGCGAAAATCCGCGCAGGGCACGCCGTTGACCCACGAGCGGATGCGGTCGCCCTGCGCGACGATGCGGTAGTGGTTCCACTCGCCGTCCTTGAACGCCGCCGCGGCACCCGGGCGCTTCGCGAGGTCGTCGTGCCACTTCGTGTGCCGGCCCTCGTCCCAGAAATTTCCGGACGTGCCCTTGGCCGCGGTCGTGATCTCGCACTGGTAGCCATAGACCTCACCCGACTCGCGCTGCTTTTTCGGATTGGAGGCCTGCGGCGTGGCTTTGGCGTAGGTGTGGCTGCGGATCTGGATGCCGGAGTTGAGCGCCGGATCGCACTTCACTTCGCACTCGAACTCAAAGTCCGCGTAGTCGCGCGTCGTGCAGAGGAAGGTGTTCTTCGAGCCCGCGACGGTGCGACCGACGATCGCGCCGTCCTCCACGCGATAGGTGGCGACGCCGCCCTTGACGGTCCAGCCGGCGAGCGTCTTGCCGTCGAAGAGCGGTTTGAGCGCGGCGGACTTTTCCGCGGCGGCGAGCGATGAGACGAGAGCGAGTGTGAGGAGGAGGAAACGGAACATCGGGGCGGAGGTTAAGGGTTTGGGAAGCACGTGCCTCAACGATCCTGAATGCGCGCCGCAGGTAAAGCGCGGCGTTATCGTTAGCTGAAAATCAAAGATGAGCTAGGCTTCCGATCCGCGGAATTACGGTTCCGGAGCTGGCATCACGGACTGCTTGGACTCGGCACCTTGCTCACTTGGCTTTTCACGGAGAACGAAACGGGTTCGGCGAAGGGATAAAGATGGGTCGATTGTGCCCCAGTCGACAAAGGAGAAACGATGAGACCGCCACCCGATCCGATTTGAATCCACACAGCGTGCCGTTGGTCTTTTGTCGCGGGGTGGGGGACAAACAATCCGCCGCGGCCTGGGGTCTGATAAATTGGATTGGCGAGGATCACTGACGACCGAGCCAGATAGTAGATTCCGTCGTCGCTAGCCAGATCGGGCAAGTAATCGCCGGCGGGCAGAAGGACTCTAACGCCCGCTCTAACCTTTCGCTCTTCTGGCTTGGTAATCGAAATTATGGCGGTGCCTGAAGGCGGCGGACGATAGGATGTGGCGCAGGATGCGAGCAGCAGTGCAGCAAGCACCAGAGTTACATTGAGCTTCATGGCTTTTGCCGAATGGCGTTATCGTGAAAACGCGACATGGAGAGAGGTGAAAATGCAAGACCGTGCTGCAGGCGCTTCGCCGCGGGCCTTGGCGGTTTGTGGTGGACCGCGCGCTCCTTCCACTCCGTCCGGTTTGCGCCTTGCCCGGGCGTGTGACTCACGCTTGAGTCACACGCCATGAGCACCGCCACCATCCGCGAACTGCGCACCTCGTTCCCGAAAATCCGCAGCCGCATCGAGCGCGACGGCGAGGTCATCATCACCGACCGCGGCAAAGCGGCCTTCGTCCTGCGCGCCTACCACGAGCGGCCGAAGAAGCCGACGCCGCCGATCGATTACTATGCGCGGCTTTTGACCTACATGCCGAAGCCGATTTCCGCCGAGGCGGAACGCCGCCTCGAGGCGGATCGTGATGACCGCTGAAAATGTTTACCTCGACTCGAGCGCCCTCCGTCACCTCTACGTGCACGGCAGCCGCTCGGTGGCCATGAGTGCGTGGCGATTTCGTCACCGCGGAGCTTTGCCGCTCACGCGTTTCGGCAAGGCGGAGGTTTTCAACTCGATCCTTGGGGCGGCGTTTCGCGGCGATCTGTCGGAGGAACTCGCGCAGCGTTCGCTCGCGGCATTTGAGGCCGATTTCAACTCCGACGGACTTCGGCTGGTCGATCCTCCGTGGCGCGCCGCGCTCGACCGCACGAGCGAATTGAGCCGCCTTCACACTGCCAAACTTGGCACGCGCACGCTCGATGTCCTGCACGTCGCCTCCGCGCTGGAACTCGGCGCCCGGACGTTCTTGACCTACGACGCGCGCCAGGCCGCCCTGGCGAAAGCCGTCGGGTTGAAGACGCTCGCGCCCTGACGACACGCGGGTTTTCACCAGAGCCGGACGTTGTTCGTGGGATTGACACGGTGGCGGGCCGGAGGAGCGTGAACCTCAACCCCGCCGCGAGCCTTCGCCGCGTCGCCCCCAGATCGCCCCGATGATGCATTCCAAACTACATTCCTTTTTCGTGGGCGCCCTGATGGTGCCCGCTTCGCTCCTCGCCCAGACAGTCGCTCCGGTTTCAGCTCCGAAAGCTGGCGCAAACTCGGCCGCCGACGTCGTCGAGCTCAGCCCGTTCGTCGTGAACACCAACAACGACCTCGGCTACGCCGCCGAGAACACCCTCGCCGGCAGCCGGCTCAACACGAAGCTCCGCGACACCGCCAGCTCCGTGTCGGTGTTCACGAAGGAGTTTCTCGACGACCTCGCGATCACGGACATCGCGCACCTGCTCGAATACTCGGTGAACTCCGAGATGGACACCAACTCGCAGGGCGCGTCCTCCGAGCAGAACCGCATCATCGGCGGCCATGCGCTCTTCGCCGGCATCCAGATCCGCGGGCTGCTCGCGAGCATCGGCATGGATTATTTCACGAGCATCACGCCGGCCGATCCGTATCGCGTCGGCCGCTTCGAGGATGCGCGCGGGCCCAATAGCATTCTCTTCGGCATCGGCGCGCCCGGCGGCCTGCTCAACCAGTCCTCTAAGATCGCCGAGACCCACCGCAACACTGGCGCGCTCCGCCACAGCCTCGGCTCGTGGTCGCGCAACCGGACCGAGGTCGATGCGAACCGCGTCGTGCTCAAAAACAAACTCGCCGTCTCCGTCGCCGCGCTGCACCAGGAAAACGGCGGGTGGCGCGCCTTCGATTTCCAGGACAAGGACCGCGTCTTCGGCTCGGTCACGTGGCGCCCGCTGCGCACCGTCACGGTGACCGCGATGGGCGAGGTGGGCCGCGACACCAACGCCGTCATCCGAAACTTCAGCGACGCCGAGCAGGTGCTCGCGTGGTATGACAACCGCGAGTCGCTCGGTGCCGGCGCAGTCACGTTCACGCCCAACAACACCCTGCCGACCGCCGCGCAGCAATTGGTCGGCGTCGTCGGCCGCGACGGCGCGGTCGGCGGCACCAACCGCCGCTACATCTACATCGAGAACGACGGCACGATCTTCGACGCGATCGGGACGTTTTTCACCGGCAGCTACAACAACGCCGGCGTGCGCGCGCCCGACGGCACGCGCGGCATCACCGCGCCCACGCTGCGCATCCACGACCCGAAATTCTACCCGCTCAACGGCAACGCCGTCGGCCCGGGGATGCTTCGCGACCAGACGCTGCACAACTACACGGTCACCGCCGACTGGCAGCCGACGCGCAATCTGATCTTCAACCTCGCGCACAACTACCAGGAGACGCGCGCGGTCGTGAACCTCATGAACGGCACCGCGCCCATGCTGCGCGGCGAGGCCAACCGCACGCTCGGCGTCGGCGGCCCCGCCAATCCCTACGCGGGCCGGATGTATTTCGACGGCACCTGGACGCGCGACATCCACTACGGCGACAGCCGCGAGTCGCGCCTCTCCGCCTCCTACAATCTTGAGACGAAATGGAAATGGCTCGGCCGCCACCGGCTCGCCGCGTCCGTCTCGCGCACCGACATCAACGACCGCCGCGCCAACTCCTGGCTCGTGCTCGCCGGCCGGCCGTTCAACACCGATCCGAGCAACCCCAACAACCGCGTGACCGTGCGCAATTATCTCACCGAGGGAAACCACGGCACCTACCGCGCCGGCGACTGGCGTTCGCTGCCGGCGACGCTGAATATCGGCGGCCGCAGCTTCACGACCGCTTACGCCAACGTGGCCGCCGGCGGCGCCGACAACGGCGGCATGGTGCAGAAGATGGACTCCAAGATGATCGCGTCGCAGAGCTTTTTCCTCGGCGGCAAACTCGTCACGACCTTCGGCTACCGCGACGACCGCGTGAAAAACACACAGCTCGGCTACCTCGACGATCCCATCCGCGGCTCTGTCGTGGACCTCGACGAGTCGAAGGGCGAGGTGAACCGCATGGTCGGCCAGACGCGCACCGCCGGCGTCGTCTGGCATCCCTTTGAGTGGCTCTCCGTGATCGGCAACAAGTCGTCCAACGTCGGCATCCCACCGCTCGCGCGCACGGTGTTTCCCGACGGCAACCTCGCGCCGCTCTCGAAAGGCCGCGGCCAGGACTTCGGCCTCGGCTTCGATTTGCTCGGCGGCCGGCTCAACGCGCGCGTCGTCTATTTTGAGGGCAGCGAGATCGGCCGTGTCACGGCGCCGTTCACCGGCACGCTCACCGGCGCGAACACACGCGTGATGGACGCGTTCGGCTCCGTGCTCGTGGGCGCGGGCCTCCCGTTCAGCGCCGCCGACTGGGCGCCCATCCGCACGAAATACACGCCGCCCGCGTCCTCGGTCGCGTCGGACTTCGAGTCCAAGGGCTACGAGACGCGCCTCACCGCCAATCTCTCGCGCCAGTGGCGGCTCGTCGCGAACTACTCCTACACCGATTCTGGCCGCACCGAGATGGCGCCGGAGGCGGTTGCGTTCTACGGCTTCAAGCGTGCCGACCCCGTGTTGCTTACGCAGGGCGTGACGCAGGACGCGACCGGGCGCTTCGTGGCCGATCCGAATGCGTTCGAGTCGGGCGGCGCGATCGCGAAGTGGCTGGAGCTCGGCCGCGCGAATGCGGCGGCGAACCCCTCGGTGCTCACGACCTCGACTGGCTCCACCGTCGCGCAGGAAATTTTCAACGTGATCGCGGCGTTCAACGACGAGCGCGAGGCGCAGCAGAAGCGCTGGGGCGTGCGCCCGCACAAAATCAGCCTATTCACCGCCTACGATGTGCGCAGCGGACGGCTTGAAGGCTTCACGATCGGCGGCGGCTGGCGCTGGCGTAGCGCCAACATCATCGGCGCGAACTCGAAGGATGAGGAAATCCGTGGCCGGACGATCACCGCGGCCGATCTGATGATGGCGTATTCCCGGAAATTCCGCGGCCTGCCGGGCCGCGTGCGGTTTCAGCTCAACGTGAACAATCTCCTCGACCGCACCGACATCATCCCGTCGCGCCTCGCCTCGTCGGCCGCCTCGCCCGACGGCTTCAATCTCCCCGGCGGCCGCGGCCTCGCCTACACGCGCTACGACCTCGTGCAGCCGCGCGAGATTCGGTTCACGACGACGTATTCCTTCTGAACGGCGGGAGCACGCGGGGAGTCGCTTGTGTGCATTGGCCGTGTGGACGGACGCCCGCTGCGGCGAAATTCAGGCCCCGGTGCGGCGAGTCGCCACTGTCGTGACATGTCATCTCCTGCTCCTTGCCTGGGTAGCCCTTCTCGTGAGAGCAGGGACAGGCGGGAGCTTGAGCGTGCGACCGTCCCGCCTCTCACGAGGCGGGCTGCCTCAGCTGCCCTGGCAGACGGATCACGACGTTGCCGCGCTTGTGACCCGAGCCGGCAAGGGCATGGGCGGCGGCGACCTCGGCAAACGGGAACACCTCGCCGACGATGGGACGATAAACGCCGCTGGCGTGCAGCCCGATCAGCCGTTCCATCGCCGACTTTTTGTCGGCGACGATGCCGCCGGTGATGCGATGAGGGCCGCGTTTGGGGTGCAGCGCATAGGACACCTGCTCCGCCAACGTCGCCGTGACCGGCAGCAAACGCCCCCCGGGGCCAAGCAACGAAGCCGCTTTCCCGTAAGGCAAGATTCCGATGACATCCAGGATGACCTCCCATTGCCCGCGGATCGGGCCCGCGCGGTAGTCGATCACTTCGTGGGCTCCGAGTTCGCGCGCGAAGCCATGGTTCTCGGACCGGGCGACGGCGGTGACTTTCGCGCCGAGATGCCGGCCGATCATAATCGCCGCAGCCCCGACCGAACCGGTGGCGCCGTTGATCAGCAGCCGGTCTCCGGGGCCGACGTTGCCCTTGTCCATCAGGAAATCGGCCGCCGTCAGCCCGCCGAAGAAGAAGGCCGCGCCTTCGGCGAAACTCAGCGCATCGGGCAAAGGAAAGAGGCGCGCGTCGGCCCGGATGGTCAGAAACTCTGCGTGAGCACCACCCTTGAGGCCGGTGATCCCGAACACCCGCTGGCCGGGGCGAAACCCGGTCACACCTGAACCGAGCGCATCCACCACCCCGGCGAACTCCATCCCGAAGACGGGGTGGCGCGGGCGGATGAGGCCGGTGATGCAGCGCATGAGGAATCCGAAGCCGCGCGGCGCATCGTTCGCGCGCAGCCGCGCATCGGCCACCGTGATACCCGCCGCGGCCACGCGGACGCGCACCTCGCCCGGCCCGGCCACCGGCAGAGGCATATTTTCAATCACGACAACCTCAGGCCCGCCGTAACGTCGGATGGTGGCGGCTTTCATTCGCGTCGGTTCCGTGGCGGCGACGATTGCTTCGCCTTGATTGGCGGAATGGGTTGCAAGGGTGGATTTCACCGTGTTCGGGAGCGCTTGAAGTGGCTTGGTCAAATGCCCGGGAGCTTGCCTTCGGAATTTTTGTTCATGTCGCACTCGGTCAGGTTTCAAAACGAAGAAGAACCAAAGTCAGGTTACAATAGCTGATGTCCTGAGCCCCTCATGGATTTTCCAGATCTCAGCTTCGATTCCGGCTGGCAGGTGACGCAGCAAGGTCTCCGCAAAGTCGCGGCTTGCGATTTTTCCGCGCGGCCAAATTGCTTTTGTCACCGGCCCCCCGCGGGGGCGGACGCGATGCAACTCCGTCCCTGCTCCGGCGATCCAGGCAGACGCGAACCCCACGAAATCCCCCTCATGCCAACCCCATCAACCCTGCGCAGTTTCCTTCTGCTCCTGACCGCGCTCCCGCTCGCGGCCCAAACGGTCACGCCTCCGCCGACCTCATCGTCCTCCGCCCCAACCGCAGCCGTCACCCTCTCGCCGTTCGAGGTGCGCACGGACAAGGACACCGGCTATGCGGCGAGCAGCACGCTCGCCGGCAGCCGCCTCAACACGGACCTCAAGGACACGCCCGCGGCGATTTCCGTCATGACGAAGGACTTTCTCGACGACATCGGCGCGATCAATGTCGCGGAAGCCTTGGTCTATGGGCTGAGCACCGAGCGCGACTTCTCGGATTTCACCGGCAACGGCTTCAACGCCGTCGACGTGACCTTCCAGATGCGCGGCTTCGTCGGCGCCTCGCTCGGGCGAAACTACTTCGGCTGGTTCGGCTCCTCCGACAGCTACAATGTCGAGCGGCTCGATTTCTCCCGCGGCCCCAACTCGATCCTCTTCGGCATCGGCGGCCCCGGCGGCATCGTCAACACCACGACCAAGCAGGCCCGCATCGGCCGCGACCGCAATGAGCTCGGCCTGCGCGTCGGCAGCTGGAACGACTATCGCGCGACCTTGGATCTCAATCGCACGATCGGGAAGAAGCTCGCGGTCCGGCTCAACCTCCTCTGGCACGAGCGCGAGACGTGGCGCGAGTTCGAGTTCTACGACCGCCAGGGCGCCGCGTTTGCCGCGACGTATCGGCCGTTCAAAAACACCACCATACGCCTCGACGGCGAATACGCCGACATCAAGGAGAACCGCGCCCAGCCCTGGCCGGCCGCGGATCGCCTCAGCCCGTGGCTGAACGCCGGCCGGCCCATCTCGCAGACGTTCGGGCAGGCGGTGACCGGCACGGGCGCCAACAACTCGCGCAACTACGTCTATGATCCGTTGTGGGGCCCGGGGCCGATCGTGCTGTTCGGCGGGCGCATTTCCAGTTCCGGCCCCGTGGCGATCGGCCTCGCGAACAACCCGATCGCGATCACCGACGAGACCCTGCTCCCGCGCACCACGAACCTCGCCGGCCCGAGCTTCGTCGTGAACAATAATTTCTACAACTACGCCGCGTTTGTGGAGCAGAAGGTCTTCGAGAACCTCGACGTCGAGCTCGCCTTCAACCGCCAGCAGGAGCGCCGCTACGGCTTCCGCCCAATCGTGTTCGACGGCGTGGCGCTCCGCGGCGATCCAAACGCGCTCCTGCCCGACGGCCGGCGCAATCCGAATGCCGGGCGTTACTACGTCGAGGGCACCGGGCAGCGCGAGTTGCGCGACCAGATTCGCGACGACTACCGCATCACGGGCTCCTACCTGCTGGACTTTACGAAGCGCAGCCAGTGGTTCGGCCGGCATCGTTTCGCGGGACTGCTCTCGCGGCGCGACAATACCAACCAGACGCCCGGCACGTTCACCGAACGCAACCTCACTCCGGCCGGCGACGCGCTCTACCCACTCGATCTCACGGCGGGCAACAATACGATCGTCCGCCGCTCGTATCTTGATTTCTCGCAGTCGAACCCTGATTTCCGCGGCCTGCACGACGCCCGCCCGCATCCCATCAATCAGAACGGCGTGCGCTCCGGCTATGTCCGCACCGGCGACAGCGCGCGCGACGAGCTCACGCGCGTCGACTCCAAGATGGTCGCCATCCAGAGCGCGTTTTGGAAAGACCGGCTCTGGCTCACCGGCGGACTGCGCCACGACGCGCAACGCGCCTGGGGTTCCGGCGGCGCGGTGCAGGCGCCGGTCACGCGCCTCTGGGGCCTGCGCACGCGCAGCTCGAGCTACACCATCGGCCGCGGCGACACGCGCACGTATGGCGCCGTGTTCCACCTCACCCAGTGGGCCTCGGTGTATTACAACAACGCGAACAACTTCAGCCCGAACAGCGCGCGCAGCGACCTCATCGACGGCGGGCTCATCGGGCACCGCATCGGCGAGGGCCGCGACGTGGGCCTCAAGCTGCGCCTCCTCGGCGACCAGGTGAACGTGAATCTCGGCTGGTATGAGACGACCGACACGAACCGCCAGGTCGGCATCGACAACGCGTGGTTCAACAACATCAACGCCATCTGGCGCACGCTCGGCCAGCCGCAGAGGGTGATCAACGTCTTCGCGGATTCCCAGGACCTCGCGGGCAAGGGCTATGAATTGGAGATCACCGCCAACGTGACCCCGCAATGGCGGACGTCCTTCAATTGGGGCATCATCGAACAAATCACCACGAACCAGAATCCGCGCACCGTCGCCTACACCGCCGCGAACATCGCGATCTGGCAGGCGGCGAGCGCCATGGAACTCGATCGCTCGGGGACGACGCTCACGACGCCGACCGTGGGGGGCGCCCTCCAGAACGCGCAGTTCATCCTCGACGCGATTCTCGCGGGCAATGGCAACGTTCGCCGCGGCCTGCGCGAGCACTCGGCCAACTTGTTCACGAATTACACCTTCGCGCGCGATTCGAAGCTGCGCGGCTTCTCCTTTGGCGTCGGCGCCA
Source organism: Opitutaceae bacterium (assembly GCA_031411915.1). Classification (GTDB taxonomy): domain Bacteria; phylum Verrucomicrobiota; class Verrucomicrobiia; order Opitutales; family Opitutaceae; genus ER46. Next base: position 25,229 of record JANOCA010000024.1, on the reverse strand, counting down.
ATTATCGCGGCAAGAATGTCGTCGGCTACGATCCGACCCGACGCAACGCGCCGCTCTACGGCAACGAATTTATCCTGGTTAACGGCAACCTCCGCTACTCGCGCCGCCTCGCGTGGAGGAACCTCGACTGGCGCCTGCAGCTCAACGTCGACAACCTCACCGCCGAGCACGACCTGCAGGTGACCGATGCGGACCATATCCGGCCGTATCGCTTCACCTACCAGAACCCGCGGCGCTTCAGCCTCACGAGCACGTTTGTGTTCTGAGCGGTCTGGACCGGCGTGCGCGTTTGCTCGCGTGCGCCGTGCGGGCTGGGCAACGATTGCAAAATGAAGACCCGGCTCCTGGCCACCCTGTTGCTCGCCACCCTCGCGCGTGCCGCCTCGCCCAACATCGTGGTCATCCTCTCCGACGATCACCGCGCGGACGCCCTCGGCCACTTCGGCCATCCCGATCTCAAGACGCCGCATCTCGACGGCCTCGCGCGGCGCAGCGTGGTCTTTCGCCACGCTTATGTCTCCGGCGCGGATCGGAGTTCAGTCTGCACGCCGGCGCGCACGCAGCTCCACTCGGGCCGGGGGCTTTTCCATTGGTCGCAGCAGCGACCGGCCGAGACCGAGCCGGCGGGTTACGCGCTGGGCCGGGCCTTCCGCGCGGCCGGCTACGCGACGCTTCGCACCGGCAAGGGCGTCAACGTCCCGTCGCCGCTCAACGCCGAGTTCGAGCGCAACGTCGAGGGCAGCTCGATTCCACTCGAAACGCACCTCGCCAACGCGCTTCCGTTCATCCGCGAGCACGCGGGCCGGCGGCCGTTCCTCCTCGTCGTCGAGCCGCGCGTGCCGCACTCGCCGTATCCCTCGACCGATCGCTTCCGCGCGCTCTACGCGCCGGCGAAGATCGCGCTGCCGCCGGAGTTTCGCGTGCGGCATCCGTTTCTCCGGGCCGAGGCGGAGGATGCCGCCGAGAGCGCGAAGAAGAAAGGCCGCCCGGCGAAGCAGCCCGCGGCCGGCGACGGCGGCTGGACCGAGGCCCGCGTGCGCGAAACGCTCGCGCAGTATTACGCCTCGATCTCGTTTCTCGACGACGGGGTGGGTCGGATCCTCGCGGCGCTCGCGGAGACCAAGGCCGACGCCAACACGATCGTCGTCTTCCTCGGGGACAACGGCTACTCCATCGGCCATCACGGCCGCTTCGCCAAGTCCGACGTCTACGAAAACGGCGGCCTGCACATCCCGCTCCTGATCGCCGGCCCCGGCATCGCGCCGCGCGAGAGCCGCGCCTTCGTCCACACGATCGACGTTTTCCCAACGCTGTGCGCGTTGGCCGGCCTGCCCGTGCCCGCGCGCGTCGATGGCCTTAGCCTCGCGGCGATCCTGCGCGGCGAGCGCGAGCAGGTGCGCGACGTGGCGTTCACGCATTTCCGCGACGAGCAGTTCGCGCTGCGCGATCAGCGTTGGAAACTCATCCGCTATCCGATGCATCGCCGCGTCGAGTTCTTCGACCTCCAGGCTGATCCGCGCGAGCTCCGCGATCTCTCCGGCGATCCGGCGCACGCGGCGCGCATCGCGGATTTCACCGCGCGCATCGAGCGCGAGAAGGCCGCCGTCGCCTACGTCTGGCCAATGCCCGAGCCGGCGGCAGTGAGGCCGCGCTGAAACTCAGCTGGCCGCCGGCCTCGCACGACAAGTCTTCCACCATGGAGCCCGGCAATAGTCCCACAGCCACCGATACTCCACGCCGCGTCCCGGCGCCGTCCGCTTCACCGTCGTCCCCCAAAACGCCACCTAGCATGAAATCGAACAACCCCTTCACCCGCATCACGGCCCTCGTCGCCCTGGCGCTCGGCTCGGCCGATCCCGCCCGCGCTGCCGATGCGCCCACCGGCATCATCGTCGGACACGTCACCAATCCCGCCACCGGCACAGTGGTCGAGCGCGCCCGCATCGCCGTCGTCGGCACTGCGCTCGAGACCTTCAGCGATGTCGATGGCCACTACCGGCTGCCGGGCGTGCCTGCGGGCTCGGCGGAATTGCGCGCTTCGTTCACCGGCTTTCCCGCCGCCGTCGCCCGCGTGAACGTCACGGCGGGTCAGACCGCAACGCACGACTTCGAGCTTTCGCCCCAAGGCGCGCGCTCCGCCGGCGCGGCGGGCGGCTTGGTGAAGCTCGACGAGTTTGTCGTCGCCACTTCGCGCGAGATGTCCGGCGCCGCCCTCGCCATCAACGAGCAGCGCTTCGCTCCCAACCTCAAGACGGTCGTCGCGGCGGACGAGTTTGGCGACGTGGCCGAGGGCAATGTCGCGGAATTCCTCAAATTCCTGCCCGGCGTCACCGTCGATGTCACAGGTGGCCACGCCCGCGGCGTTTCAATCAACGGTGCGCCCGCCGACTACGTGCCGGTGACCATCGACGGCTTCAGCCCGGCCAGCGCGGTCGGCAGTGGCGGCGTCGGCGGCACCGGCCGGCTGGTCGCGATGGACATGGTTTCGCTCAACAATTTGTCCCGCCTCGAGGTTTCATTCTCCCCGACCCCGGACTCGGAGGGCGGCGCGCTCGCCGGCTCGATCAACCTGGTGCCGCGCAGCTCGTTCGAGCGCGCCCGGCCCGCGTTCAACAGCAGCGTCTTCGTCATGCTGCGCGACAACGCGCGCGATCTTCACAAGACCCCGGGGCCGCACAAGCCCACGCGCAAGGTCCATCCCGGTTTCAATTTCTCCTACGTCGCGCCGGTGAACAAGCGCTTCGGTTACGCGATTTCGGGGAGCTTTTCCCGGCAATCCACCAGCGCGCCCCTCAGCCAGAACACCTGGCGTGGCGTGAACGTCGCCACCAATGGCGTCGCGTTTCCTCACACCAGCTTCGACCAGCCCTACCTCTCCACATACGGCGTGCGCACCGGCGCCAATCAGCACACGCGCGGCGCCTTCGGCGCGAGCGTCGACTACAAGCTCACGCCCCACGACCGCATCACGCTGGCTTTCCAGTCCTCCACGCTCGACGTGGAGATCTACCACAATCAGCTCACGTTTAACGTCAATCGGGTGCTGCCCGGCCAGTTCACCACCCGCTCGACGCAGGGCGCGGCGGGCGCGGGCGATGTCCAGCTCAGCACCTCCAGCAATGTCCGGCGGGACTGGACCTACATGCCGTCGCTCCTCTGGCGGCACGACAGCCCCGGTTGGAAAGCCGAGGCCGGCGGCGCGCTGGCGCGCGCCCGGCACCGCAAGGACGAGCCCGCCGACGCCACCTTTGGCGCCACCACTGCGCGCCGCACCGGGCTCACGGTGGGCTTTGCCGATATCTTCTACCTCCGCCCGGGTGTGATCACCGTGACGGACGGGGCCACCGGCTTGCCGGTCAATCCCTACTCGCTCGACAACTACGTGGTCACGAGCGCCGTCGCCGGCCGCAACGCCAGCGACGACACCCGGCGCACCGCCTACGCCAACGTCCGGCGCGACTTCTTTCTCCGCGTGCCTTTCACGCTGAAGGCCGGCCTGGACGTGCGGCAGATCATCCGCGACAACGGCGGCGACTCCGCCACGTATTCCTACGTCGGCGCCGATGGGCGGCCCAGCACCACGCCGGCCGGAAGCGATGATCGGGCGATGCCGTTCATCGATCCGAGTTTTTCCAGCCGCGACGCCGGGTTTGGATTCCCGCGGCTCGAAAGCCTCTCCAGTTCCAAGTTGTATTCCCACGCGGTGGCCAACCCGAACCAATTCGTCGTCGATAACAACGGCCTCTACCGCAACGCGGTCAACCTGTCCAAGCGCGCCCAGGAAACCGTCTCGTCCGCCTACGTGCGTGGCGATCTGGCGCTCTTTAACAACCGGCTCAAGCTGGTCGGCGGCCTCCGCGCCGAGCAGACCAACATCGACGCCGAGGGCCCGCTTTCCGATCCGTCGCGCAACTTCCAGCGCGATGCGCGCGGCGTGCCGATCCGCGGCGCCAACGGCGTGCCGCTCCCGATCACCACGGATGCGCTGCAGGCCTCCCGGCTCACCTTCCTCCCTCGCGCCGCCAAGGCGGAAAAGGAATACCTGCGTCTCTTCCCCAGCCTGAACGCGAACTATTCGCTCCGCGAGAATCTCGTCGTCCGCGCCGCCGTTTACAACTCGGTCGGCCGCCCGAACTTCAACCAGTATTCCGGCGGCATCACGCTGCCCGATCTCGACAGCCCCGCCACGCCCACCAACCGGATCACCGTGAACAACGTCGGCATCAAGGCCTGGAGCGCGCGCACGGTGAATCTGCGCCTCGAATACTACTTTGCGGGCGTGGGCCAGTTCTCGGTCGGCGCCTTCCGGCGCGATTTTGAGAACTTCTTTGGCAGCGTGGTCTTCAACCCGACGGCGGACTTCCTCGCGCTCTACGGCCTGGATCCCTCGCTCTACGGCGGCTATGAGGTCGCGACGCAGTTCAACCTCCCGCAGGGCGTGCGCATGGAGGGTGCGGATGTGAACTACAAGCAGGCGCTGACGTTCCTGCCGCATTGGGCGCGCGGGCTCCAGGTCTTCGCCAACGCCAGCATCCAGAAGGCGGACGGCGTGGCCGTGGCGAACTTCGCCGGCTACACGCCGCACAGCGGGAGCTGGGGCTTCAGCCTCACGCGCGAGCGCTACAGCCTGCGGGCCAACTGGAATTACCGCGGCCGCCGGCAGCTCACCGAGGTCGCGGCCGGTCCGAGCATCGAGCCTGGCACCTACAACTGGATTCCCCGGTGGATGTCGCTCGATGTGAGCGCCGAGTATCAGCTGCGCAAGCGCCTTGCTGTCTTCGCCAACCTACGCGAGGTCAACAAGCCGACCACCGACACCGAAATCGGCGGGCCGAGCACGCCGGCCCATGCGCTGCTCCGCCAGCGTCTCGACTTTGCCTCGCTTTGGACGATCGGATTTAAGACAACGTTTTGATGCGATCCGCCCCAGTCATCGCCGCGCTCGCGACCGCCCTCGCCGGACCTTCGGTGCAGGCGGCCAATCTCTCCATCGACTTTGCGCGCGACATCCGTCCGCTGCTCGCCGGTAAGTGCTACGACTGCCATGGCCCCGAGGAACCCAAGGGAGGCTTGCCGCTCACCGCGCGCGCCCACGCGTTGCGCGGCGGCAAATCCGGCCTGCCCGCGCTCGTCCCCGGCTCCGCGGACAAGAGCGAGATTTTCCAGCGCGTGATCTCGCCGCACGACGACGAGGTCATGCCGCAGAAAGGCGACCGCCTGAAGCCCACCGAGATCGCGCTGCTCAAGCGCTGGATCGACGAGGGCGCCCTGTGGCCGGACAACCTGCAGCACTGGGCCTATGTGAAACCTGCGCGACCGCGTGTGCCTGGGACAGTGTCCGCAGGAGAAGGAGAGACAGAGAGACAGAGAGACGAAGAGAACACGCAGTCTCCCCCTCTCTCCGTCTCTCCCTCTCTCCATCCTGCCCCGAATCCCATCGACGCATTCATCCGCGCCAAACTTTTCGAGCAAGGACTGGCTCCCGCCCCCGCCGCCGACCGCGCGCGCTGGCTGCGCCGCGTGTCGCTCGATCTCATCGGGCTCCCGCCCACGCCCGCGGATGTCGCGGCCTTCGAGGACGACACCGCGCCCGGCGCGCACGAGCGCATCGTCGATCGCCTGCTCGACTCGCCGCACTACGGCGAACGCTGGGCGCGGCCGTGGCTCGACCTCGCGCGCTATGCGGATTCGCACGGCTTCCAGCGAGACGATCTGCGCGACTCGTGGCCGTATCGCGATTGGGTCGTCCGCGCGATGAACGCCGATCTGCCGTTCGATCAGTTCACCGTCATGCAGATCGCCGGCGACCTCCTGCCGGGCGCGGATGCGAAAACGAATCCCGATCCGCTCATCGCCACGGGTTTCCACCGCGCCGCGCCGACGAACGTCGAGGCCGGCACCGATCAGGAGGAAGGCCGCATCAACCAGGTGATCGACCGCGTCAACACCACCGCCACCGTCTGGCTCGGCTCCACGCTTGAGTGCGCGCAGTGCCATAATCACAAATACGATCCTTTCTCGCAAAAGGACTACTACCGGCTGTTCGCCTACTTCAACCAGACCGAGCGCGAGACGGCATTTGCGACCGCCAAAGCCACCGCGACGCTCGCATTCACCGGCCCCTTTGTGACCCTCGCCGAGCAGGCGAATGACGCCAAGCGCGCCGAGCAGCAGGCGCGCCTGAAGAAAATCGACGCCGATCTTGCCGCGGCCACCGCCCAGCTGCGCGCGAATCTGCCCGCGTGGGAGGAAAAGGCCCGCGTCGCGCTCGCCCACGCCCCGCAAAGCCACCCGCTGGACGTCGTGTCATTTGAGTCGAGCGCCGACTCCACGCACCGCGTCCTCGAGGACAAGTCCGTGCTCCTGACCGACGACGTCCCCGACAAGGACACCTACACCGTCACCGTGCGCACGACGCTCAGGGGCATCACCGGCTTCAAACTCGAAGCCCTCAGCGATCCGTCTTTGCCGGGGAACGGCCCGGGCCGCGGCGAAACGGGCCGGCCGAATTTTGTCCTCAACACATTCCAGGTCGCCGCCCGGTCCGCCGACGGCGAAGCGGCGCCGCTGAAGTTCGTGCGCGCAACGCAGTCGTTTGCCCAGGCCGGTTTCGCCGCGGCCAACCTGATCGATGCGAAAAGCACGAAAGGGTGGGCGATCAGTCCGCAGTTCGGCCGCGATCATTGGGCCGCGTTCGAACTCGCCGCTCCGATGGGATCGGCCGAGGGCGTCACGCTCGTGTTCACACTCGCGCAGAATTTCGGCTCCGGCCGCACGATCGGGCGCTTTCGCCTCTCCGCGCTCACGGGAGCAATCGGCGGCGCGCCGTTGCCCGAGGAGGTCGCGAAGAATCTGCGCATCGCGCCCGCGCAGCGCACCACCGCACAGGGCGACGCGTTGGTCGCGCACGTCGCCGCGCAGGACCCCGCCCTCATCGCGCTGCGCCAGTCGCGCGCCACCGCGGAACAAGCGCTCGCGAAGCTCGCCGGGCCGCGCACGCTCGTGATGCGCGAGGTCGCCGAACCGCGCATGACCAATGTGCTGAAACGCGGCAACTTCCTCGACCCCGGCGAGGGCGTCGCGCCCGGCACCCCGGAGATCCTGCACGCCGGTCCGGCCGCGCCCGGCGGCGGCACGCGGCTCGACTTCGCGCGGTGGCTCGTCTCGCGCGACAACCCGCTCGTGGCGCGCGTCACGGTCAACCGCTGGTGGCAGGAGTTTTTTGGCGCGGGCCTCGTGCGGACGCCGGAGGATTTCGGCATCAAGGGCGAGGCTCCGACGCATCCCGCGCTGCTCGACTGGCTCGCCGTCGAGCTGATGGAAAACGGCTGGAGCATGAAGCGCCTCCACCGGCTCATTGTGCTGTCGGCGACCTACCGGCAGTCGTCGCGCTTCACGCCGGAGCTGCTCGCGCGCGACGATCAGAACCGCCTGCTCGCGCGCGGCCCGCGGTTCCGGCTCGAGGCCGAGGCCATCCGCGACAACGCCCTCGCGATCGCCGGCCTGCTCTCGCCCAAAATCGGCGGCCCGCCGGTGCGCCCTTACCAGCCGCCCGGCCTCTGGGACGCCAAGGTCGGCGGCGACCGCGTGACCTACGAGGTGAGCACCGGAGAGGATGCCTATCGCCGGGGCCTCTACACCGTCTGGAAACGAGGCTCGCCCTATCCGAGCTTCATGAATTTCGACGCCACCGGCCGCGGCGCCTGCACGGTGAAGCGCTCGCGGTCCAACACGCCGCTCCAAGCCCTCACGCTCCTCAACGATCCCGTCTACGTCGAGGCCGCGGCGGCACTCGCGGCCCGCGTGTCACGCGAGCGTCCCGACGCCACCGACGACGCGCGCCTCCGCCACGCTTTCAGCCTCTGCGTCGCGCGCGAACCCGCCGCCGTCGAACTCGCCGCCCTGCGTCAACTCCTCGCGCAGCAGCGCGTCGCCAGGGACGATTCCTCCGCGTGGCAGGCCGTCGCGAGCGCGCTGCTCAATCTCGACGAAACGATCACGAAGAACTGAAAGGGACCAAGGGACGAGAGACCAAGGGACCAAACGACTTCAAACCACCCAAACCGCGCTCTCCGAAAAGTCCCTTGGTCTTTTAGTCTCTGGTCCTTGGTCCCTGCCTTGCCCCCATGCATCCCCTCGAATCCCACCTCCGCGCCGTCACCCGCCGCACGTTCCTGAAAAACTCCGGAGTGGGTCTTGGCGCGCTCGGACTGGGCTCGCTGTTGAGCGACAGCCTTTTCGCCGCCGCTTCGTCGACGACCCGCGCAACCCATTTCGCCTCGCGCGCCAAGCGCGTCATCTACCTCCACATGGTCGGCGCGCCCTCGCAGCTCGACCTCTTCGACTACAAGCCCGCGCTCGCCGCGCTCGATGGCAAGCCGTGCCCGGATGATTTTATCCAGGGCAAGCGCTTCGCTTTCATCCGCGGCCACCCCAATATCGCCGCCTCGCGCTTCGAGTTTACGCGGCACGGGCAGAGTGGGGCGCAAATCTCGTCGCTGCTCCCGCACCTCGCCGGCGTCGCCGACGAAATCGCGATCGTGCGCTCGCTGCACACGGACGAATTCAACCACGCGCCCGCGCAGCTCCTCCTGCACACCGGCTTCGGCCGCCCCGGCCGCCCCAGCGGTGGCTCGTGGATCACCTACGGCCTCGGCTCGGAAAACAGCGACCTCCCCGCCTATGTCGTGCTCCAATCCGGTCCGCTGGCTGGCGCGGGCACCCAGCTCTGGTCGGCGGGATTTTTGCCGAGCGTCCACCAGGGCGTGCAGTTTCGCGGCAGCGGCGAGCCCGTGCTGTTCCTCGACAATCCGAAGAACCACTCCGCCGCCGACCGCCGTCAGGTGCTCGATACCGTGCGCGCGCTCAACCAAGCCCAGCTCGCCGACGTCGGCGATCCCGAGATCGCCACGCGCATCGAGCAATACGAGCTGGCCTTCCGCATGCAGACCAGCGTGCCCGAACTCATGGACATCTCCACGGAGTCGCGCGCCACGCTCGAACTCTACGGCGCCGAGCCGGGCAAGGCGTCCTTCGCCAACAACTGCCTGCTCGCACGCCGCCTCGTCGAGCGCGGCGTCCGCCTCGTGCAGCTCTACGACGCCGACTGGGATCACCACAACAACCTCGGCACGCGACTCCCAGTAAAGTGCAAGGACGTCGACCGCGGCATGGCCGCCCTCGTGCGCGACCTGAAGCAGCGCGGTCTCCTCGACGACACGCTCGTGATTTGGGGCGGAGAGTTCGGCCGCACCCCGATGGCGCAGACCGACACCGGCAACGGCGTTTCCTCCAACCCCGGCCGCGACCACCACAAGGAAGCCTACACGATGTGGCTCGCCGGCGGCGGTGTGAAGCGCGGGATCACCTACGGCGCCACCGACGATCTCGGCTACCACATCGCGGAGAACCCCGTGCATGTCCACGACCTCAACGCGACCGTGCTGCACCTGCTCGGCCTCGACCACGAGCGCCTCACCTACCGCTACCAAGGCCGCGACTACCGGCTCACGGACGTGCATGGGAAAGTCGTGCGGGGCATTGTCGCCTGAATCCTTGGCCGACGAAGGCCGGCGCTCACTCCGCTGCCTCATGGCCATAGTCCCCGAAGCTCGGTGATCGTGAGCGCGAGGGAGGCGCTGCGGCCTGAACGACGTTGATTCAAGGGAGAACTTTGCCCATCCAAATCCCATGATGTCCGGCTTTCCTTTCGGTTGGATTCTGCGGTCCGCGTTTGGCCGCATTGTCCCGGTTCTGGTTTTCCTCGGCCTTACCTTTCCAGCCGCGCTGCCGGGGGCAGTCGGCGCCGTCAACATCGGCCCGTCACCGGCGAACAAAGCCGACAAGCGCAAGCCCTCGCCCCCGCTTGCGAGCCTGCCGGCGCTGAAGGCGGCGGCGGGACCGCTGCGCATCCTGCTGGTCGATGACGACTGGAGTGAAAACAACGGGCTGCGCGGCACGCGTCCCTCCGGCTCGGACACGATCTTCTCCGAGCTGGTCGCGGCGGCGGTCGGCGGCGACGCCAAAGCGTGGTCAGTCGAGGTCGTCGAGACCTACAAACACGGCCCGGCCTTTGAGCGCCTGCGGGATTTCAACGTCGTCTTCTGGTATACGGGCGAGTCCTACGGCGGCAGCGCCGACAGCGTCTCGACCCTGAGCGTCGAGGACGAGAAGACCGTGCGGCGCTACCTCGAGGAGATCGGCGGCGCATTCATCCTCGTCTCGCCCGGGTTCCTGACGACGCGCACCTATGGCATGACGTGGACGGAATCGAAGCAGCCGTTTCTGAATGAAGTGATGGGCGTGAACGGATTCTACAGCCTCGCGCAGCGTTTCGCCGCGGGCAACGTGCAGGCCCACGATGGCTCAAGCTACACCGTCGAAGCGAAAGGCGTGGTCGAAACTCAGTTCAGCGCCGTGAATCCCGACGGCGCCGCGGTCGCGTTCGGCGCCAAACTCGATCCGCAGAGGACAGCCGAAGGTGCGGTGCCGGTGGCGAGCGCGCATCCTTTTGGCGGCGGGCGCTTCGTGTATGTCGGGTTCACGTTTGAAAACATCCTCGCGACGGAGCGCGCGAAGGCGTTCCGGCTTCTGCTCGATGCCGCGGGCGCACCGGCATCGGGTGCCGCGCCGGCGCCTCCTCCGGTGACTCCCGCACCGGTCGTGCCCACGCGGACTGGTCCCGTCGTGATCAGTCCCAAGACCGGTGGTCCGATCAAGCCCGCGGTGTTGACGGAGCAACTGCTGAAAGACGTTGAGTTTCAAAACTGGGGTTTCGAGAACGGGCTGACCGGGTGGACGAAAAGCGGCACGGCGTTTAACAATCAGCCGACCTTCGGTGACAACGTCTTCGTCCCCCGCATCCGCCCCGAGATGGAATTCGCCAATGGCGGCATCGGCGGTGACTACTGGAGGGACCAAGGCTATCCCAACGGTTACAAGGGCCGGTTTTGGATTGGGACCGCCGAGAAGGGCCTCGCCGGGCCGGGGTCAACGTTTGGCGGCACGCAGGGCGATGCGCCGACAGGAACACTCGTCTCACCCGAATTCCAAATCACTCAGAGCTATTGTTATTTTCTCATCGGCGGCGGATCTGATGCCAACACCCTCAAGGTTGAACTTCAGACCAAACAGGCCGACGGCAGTTGGAAAACGGAGACTTCGAAAACGTCGTTTCGGAACAGCGAACTTTTGCACCGCGAGAGCTTCAACCTGAGCACGCTGAAGGGCAAAACGGCGCGGATTAGAATAGTCGACAACGCCACCGGCAACTGGGGCCATATCAATGTCGATGATTTCCAATTTCGCGACACCGTGATGGGGAGTATCTCGCTCACGGATCCAACCACCAACCGGCAATATCTAATCGACGAGGATTTTCCTGTCTGGGGTTTTGCCGACACCCACGCTCATCCGGCGCATGACAATGGCTTCGGGAACAAACTCGTCGTGGGACGGGCGAATGCCCCGATGTCGCAGACCTACAGCACCGCCCTCTGTCAGGCCAACCACTCGAATCTCGGAGCGGGATTGCTGAACACGATCTTCATCCTCGGCGGCGATCCGCATCCGTTCATGGAGGGGTGGCCCGATTTCGTCGGGTTTCCGCGCTTCAACAACAAGACCCACCAGCAACAGCACGTGGAGTTCTTGAAACGCGCCTGGCAAGGCGGGCTGCGCCTCATCTCCGCCCTGGCCGTGAACAACATGTATCTGCCTTCGCTTGGCCTTGGGCCAGGCCACAACGGGATGCCTTATGATGATGATTCGACGGTTCTCCGACAGATTCAGGACATCAAGGACATCGCGGCGGCCCAATCGTCGTGGATGGAGATCGCCTACTCGCCGAAAGAGGCCCGGCGGATCATCGCGCAGGGAAAATGTGCGGTGGTGATCGGCATCGAGGTGGACAATTTCGGAAATTTCAAGACCCCTGCCTACAATTGGGATGACAATGTCCACCCGGGCAACAGCAGGCTGGTCGCCCTGACCCCGGCAAACGCCGACCAGCTCATCACCGCGAAGGTCAGCCAGTATTACGATCTTGGTGTCCGTCAGGTGACGCCACTCCACTACCTTTCCGGGACGTTTGGCGGCGCCGCGGTCTTCCGCGGCCAAATTTCGCTGGTGCAGTTTGCGTTCAACAACCGGGTCGCGGTGAAGCAGGCGATTGAGAAAAAAATCCCCTATTCCCTCCACGCGGACTACAGCGCATCGATGGTCGCGGCCGGGCGGTTGCCCGTGGACTTCATGCAAAGGGTCAATGGCGGGAGCCTGCTGAGCACGATCAACGCCGAGGGCATGACGGAATTCGGCCGTAAGCTGACAGCCAGACTGATGGACAAGGGGATGATCATCGACAGCGAGCACATGGGATACGAAACGAAGGAGGAGCTCTTCGCGATCGCGGCCCAGCGAAACTATCCCATCATCTCGTCGCACACCGATCCGGCCGGGTTGTGCATGAACTGGCTCGGCGGCCCGGTGCCGTTTCTCGGCACGCCCGAGGAAAAAGTGAACAAGTTCGGAACCTCGAACATCCGCAATCTCGCCACCGAATTCAACCTGGCCGACGAGCACTATCAGAAAATCAAAAGCAGCGGCGGCACGGTCGGCGTCTTCATGCTGCCGTATTTCAAGAAAGCCTATCAGGGATACTTGGGTTCGGTTCCCAACGATTGCGCGGGCAGCTCCAAGACCTGGGCGCAGATGTATCTCTACAGCTTGGAGAAGATGGACGGCACCGGTGTTGCCCTCTGCACCGACCGCGGAATGACGGACTTTATCGCGCCACGGTTCGGGCCCAACGCCGGCTACTCCCTCGCCGAGGAATCCTATCCTGGCTTGAAGCGCGACCTGCGCAGGAATCAGCGACTCGGCCAACGGAATGGCGTGAGATACGACCGCCCAATGGGCAGCTTCCATATTTCCTGGTATCATCAGGTGGATATTTTGGACACGATTGATGAGAACGAAAACGACGCTTGGATCGCCTTTGCGGCCCTTGAAGCCAATGTGCCAACGGCCCGGACTCCCGTTTCCTACCACCCCGCCCACCTCGCACGGATTACGAACTACGTGAAGGGCTTTAGGGCGGCGCGCGAAGCGGACTTGGAGCAACCCTTTCTATTTAACGGTGACTCCCCGTGGGAGCAGGCCGCAATGTATTGTTTGCGAACCAACAAGGCGCCCTCGGGTCTCGCAGCCTACTCCGGCTACAACTCCGATCAAAAAAATCGGTTGAATTCCATCTATGCCGCGATCCTCCCGGCGTGGCAGACGTGGAACGCGAAATATGGGACCAATCAGCCGCTGCGGAGATACAAGACCGGCAACCGCGACTGGGATTTCAACACCGACGGCATGGCGCACTACGGGATGATGCCCGACTTCCTGCAAGACCTGAGGAACATCGGTCTGTCGGCGGGCAACCTCGCGCCCCTGCTGAGAAGCGCAGAAGACTACATCCGCATGTGGGAAAAGACGGTTAAGGGTTCCGCCCAGCCAAAGTAGTTTTTGGTAAGCGGCGCCATCTCCCCGTGCATTATTTCCGCACTGCCACCGCGCGCTCATTCTGCCTGCCGCTCCTTCTCTCCATCTTCGCGCCCTCGCCCCTCCCCGCGGCATCGGCGGGAGCCAATTCATTACCACCGGAGGGCGGCCCCAACATCGTCTTCATCATGGCCGACGATCTCGGGTGGGCCGATGTCGCGTTTCACGGCGGCAACGCCCCCACGCCGCACCTTGACCGGCTTGCGCGCGAGGGCCTTGAGCTCGGCGCGCACTCACCGGCAGCAACGCCCCCTGCCGCGGCCTGCTTGACGACACCCTCGTGATTTGGGGCGGCGAGTTTGGCCGCACGCCGATGGCGCAGACCGACACCGGCAACGGCGTCGCCGCCCACCCCGGTCGCGATCACCACAAGGAGGCCTGCACCATGTGGCTCGCCGGCGGCGGCTTGAAGCGCGGTGTCATCTATGGCGCGACCGACGAACTCGGGCATTCCATCGCCGAAAACCCCATGGACGTGCACGACCTCAACGCCACGCTGCTCCACCTCCTCGGCCTCGATCACGAGCGCCTCACCTACCGCTTACAAGGCCGCGACTACCGGCTGACGGACGTGCATGGGCACGTGGTGAAGGGGCTGCTGGCGTGACGGGGTGCGGTCATCTGCTTTTGCGGGACACGTCGCCCGAAAGCTCCCTCCGGTCTCGGCGCTCACGAGCAGGGCAACATCGTCGCCGCCTTGTCCGCCCGCGATTCGTCGCGCCGCTTGACGCCTCCGCACCGGAGCGCAAACGTCCGTCTCACTATGTCACCCCGCATCGCCCTCTCCCTTGCGCTCGCGCTGCCTTCGGCGCTCGTCGCCCAAACCGGTTTTTCCCTGCCGCTCGCGCAGGTCGCCGCCACGCCGCTCCCGGCCGCTCCGCTGGGCCAGGGTAACTGGCGTTTCATGGTCGAGACCGGCTGGGCCAAGCTGCCCGCCGGCAAGACGCTCGGTGCCACGCACGGCGGCGCCGCCGTGGACAAGGCCGGCAACATCTACATGAGCTCCGACGGTGCCGACGGCATCTTCGTCTTCTCCGCCGACGGGAAACTGCTCCGCACGATGGCGCCCGAGCTGACCAATCTCCACGGCCTCATGATCCGCGCCGAAGGCGGCCGGGAGTTCATCTACGGCGCGCTCAACAAGGCCGGCGGCAAGGCCGTGAAGCTCACCCTCGATGGCAAGGTCGAGTGGACGATCGAGAAGCCGATGCAGAGCGGCTTCTACAATCCGCCCGCCGACACGAAAAAGCGCGCGGCCAATTTCTCGCCCACCGGCATCGCGGTCGGTCCGGACGGCCGCATCTACCTCGCCGACGGCTACGGTGCGAGCGTGGTCCATGTCTTCGGCGCCGATCGCAGCTACCAAAAGACCATCGGCACGCGCGGCCCGGGCGAAGGCCAGTTCACGACCTGCCACGGCATCGCGCTCGACACGCGCTTCTCGCCCGCACGCCTGCTCGTCGCCGACCGCGAGAACAAGCGCCTCGTGCATCTCGATCTCGAGGGCAAGTGGCTGGGCGTCGTCGCAACGGATCTCCGCCGCCCGTGCGCGTTGTCGTTCCACGGCGATTTCGTGGCGGTCGCTGAGCTCCAGGGTCGCGTCGTCATCATCGACAAGGCCGGCAAGATCGTCTCCACGCTCGGCGACAATCCCGACCAGGCCCAGTGGGCGAAGTATAATCTCGCACAGGAACACTGGAAGGACGGCATCTTCATCGCGCCGCACGGCCTGACCTTCGACAAGGACGGCAACCTCTTCGTGCAGGACTGGAATTTCGCCGGTCGCTTCACGAAGCTGAAGAAAATCACCGCGAAGTAAGGAGAGCGCCGCCATGATCCGACTGCTGCTGACCGCGTGTCTGTTGTCCGCAGCAGCCCTCGCGGCGGACGGAGCGCGCCGGCCGAACATCATTTTCCTTCTCGCCGACGATCTCGGCTACGGCGACATCGGCGCCTACGGGCAGAAAAAAATCCGCACGCCGCACCTCGATCAGCTCGCGCGCGACGGGATGCGGTTCACGCAGGCCTACTCCGGCCACAACGTCTGCGCGCCGTCGCGCTGCGTGCTCATGACCGGGCTGCACCCCGGCCACGCCTACATCCGCAACAACCGCGGCGGCATGGGCGTCGGCAGCACGACGGAGGGCCAGGAGCCCGTGCCCGCGGGCGAACTCACGCTGCCGCTGACGCTGAAAAAGCTCGGCTACGCCACGGGCGGTTTTGGCAAATGGGGCCTCGGCGGCGTCGGCACCACCGGCGAGCCCAATTCGCAGGGCATCGACGTCTACTTCGGCTACAACGACCAAGCCATCGCGCATAACTTCTACCCGACCTCGCTCTGGCACAACCGCGACAAGGTGCCGCTGCGCAACGCCGCCTTTGCCGCGCACCAGCGCCTGCCCGAGGGCGCCGATCCGAAGAATCCCGCGAGCTATGCGCAGTTCACGGGCACCGACTACGCGCCCGATCTCATCAACGAGGCGGCGCGAAAATTTCTCCGCGAGAACAAGGACCGCCCGTTCTTCCTCTATTACCCGACGACCGTGCCGCACCTCGCGCTGCAAGTCCCCGAGGATTCGCTCGCGGAATACAAGGACGCGTTTCCCGAGGAGCCCTATCCCGGTGGCAACGGCTACCTGCCGCATCGCACCCCGCGCGCCGCGTATGCCGCGATGGTGACCCGCCTCGATCGCGAGATCGGGAACCTGCTCGCGCTGGTCGACGACTACGGCCTCCGCGAAAACACCATCGTGATTTTCACGAGCGACAACGGCCCGCTGTGGGACCGCTATGGCGGCACGGATTCGGCCTTCTTCGGCAGCGCGGGCGGCTTGCGCGGCGCCAAGGGCGGCTATTACGAGGCGGGTTTCCGTGTCCCGCAGCTCGTGCGCTGGACCGGCAAGATCTCGGCCGGCACCGTGAACGCGCGCGTCACCGGCTTCGAGGACTGGCTGCCGACATTACTTGAACTGGCGGGCGCAAAGGATGCCACGCCCGCCGGCCTCGACGGTATCAGCTTCGCGCCCACGCTCCGCGGGCAAACGCAGCCCGAGCGCCCGTTCCTCTACCGCGAGTCCCAGGCCAACACCGGCCAGCAATACGTGCGCGTCGGCGACTGGAAGGCGATTCGCCTCAATTTGCATCCGACGCCCAACGCGAAAAAGAAAGCCGCCCCCGCGAACGGCAGCACCGCAATCGAACTCTACAACCTCAAGACCGATCCTGCGGAGACGACAAACGTCGCGGCGCAGCACCCGGAGGTCGTGGCGCGACTCGCCGCGATCATGAAGGCGCAGCACGTCCCGACGAAGCTCTGGCCGATCAAGGTGCTGGACGACGAGGCTGGCAAATAGGGGGCGCATGGTGGCCTTGGTAATGGGTCAGTTTGATTCGGCCTGAACTGTGGGAGTGGGTTTACCCCGCGACTCGTCGGGGGCATAAAGCCCCTCCCACAATCAAACTGACTCACTACCGTGCCCTGGCGCCGACGGCGTGACGTTCACGGACATCGTCCGCGACGGCTGGCCCGGCCAGCGACGTCCGAAGAAGTCGATCGCCTCGGTGTGGCAGGATGAGCCCATGCCCGATCGCGCGAAGATGATCGGCGAGATCAGCGTGGGCCGGGGGCGTTGATGAAGGCGGCGTTGCGCTCGCTCCCGGCGGGCGTGCCGCGGGAGGCCGCCTTGGTGGCCTTGCCCTTGGGTGCATCGGCGGCGCGCACGGCGAAGCCGGTGTCGCGGTCGAAGCCGTCCGGTGTGAGCTTCGCCGGCACGGTGTCGCCTGTTTCGGCGGACCAATCGGCCAGCAGTTTCGCGAGACGCACTTTGGCCGCCCGGTGCGCAGGGTCGGCGGCGAGGTTCTTGAGTTGGAGCGGATCGGTCGCCGTGTGGTAGAGTTCTTCGGCGGGCCGGGGAGCGAGAAACACGTCGGCCTGCGCGGGCGTGAGTTGGCCCGCATCGCGGGCGGCGCGCAGCGCCAGATGCGAGGCGCCGCGCACGGAGTCGGCCGGTCCCTGCCAAGGGAAGGCCGGGCGATGGTTGAGCAGGTAGAGATATCCTTCGGAGCGGACGGCTCGGCCAAGGGCTTCGTAGTCGTGCCAGTTGTGCTCGGAGAAAGCGTGGCGGCGCACGACGGCCGCGGGATCGCGGAGCACGGGCCCGAAACTCACGCCCTGAAACGTCGCCGGCGCGGCGAGGCCCGCGAGTTCGAGCACGGTGGGCGCGATGTCGATGGTGCTGACCATGCTCGCGGTCGGGGCGCCGGGACGCGCGAGGCCGGCCGGCCAGTGCGCGATGAAATACGTTTTCATGCCGGAGTCGTGCAGGCGCGTTTTGGCGCGGGGAAAGGCGCGCGCGTTGTCGGCGAGCACGAGGATCAAGGTGTTGGCGAGTGCGCCTTCCCGCTCCAGGGCGGCGACAACCTGGCCGACGTAGTGGTCGAAGCGCGTGATCTCGTTGTAGTAGGAAGCGAGGTCGGCCCGGGTGGCGGCGTCGTCGCGGAGGTAAGCGGGCACGCGGACGGCGGCAGGGTCGTGTTTCGGGCCGTAGAGCTCCGGGCGCCACTCGTTGTCGCCGTCCCAGGCGCGGTGGGCGTCGAGCGCGGCGAACCAAAAGAAGAAGGGTTTCTCCTTCGGACGATCCTGCACGACCTTCACCCAGTTGGCGTGACCGCCGCTGTTGCCCTCGGCCTTGCCCGCGTCGACGTGGTCGAAAGGCTGGGCCGAGCCGGCAGCGCCAGCAGCGGGCGCTTCGGCCGACATGTGGTGCTTGCCGCTCAGGGCGGTGTGGTAACCCGCCTCGCGGAGAAGCGCGGGAAACCACGGCAGATGCGCGGCGATGGGCTGGTGGAGCTCTGAGGCGCGGCCGTTGTTGTGCGGGTAGCGGCCGGTGACGATGCTGCTGCGGCTCGGGCTGCAACTGCTCGCGACGAGATACGCGGCATCGAAGCGCCGGCCCTGCGCGGCGAGCCGATCGATGTGCGGCGTGCGCGCGGCGGGGTTGCCGGTGCAGCCGAGATCATCCCAGCTCACGTCGTCGGCGATGAAGAGAATCACGTTGGGCCGCGTCGTGGCACCGCGCAGCGCGCCGGCGAGGAGAGAAGCCGAAATGAGGATAAGTGCGGCGGCGAAGCGCAGCGGGGCGAGGGACGGCTGCGGAGTGGGGCAGGGGAGGCGCATGGTGCGGAGTGTCGGCAGGGCGAGGCTCATTTCAAACCCGTTTGCCACGGGTCTCGCGGAGATTTTTATCCCGCGAGTAGACACCGGGCGGAAACGTCGCTTAGACTTCCTTCCAATCCCCCATGGCTGGTTTCCCTTTTTCGTCCGTCCTGTGTCGCACCGTGTCGGTCGTGCTGCGTTCGCTCCCGCCGACGCTGGCGGTGGCGCTGGCTGGGGCGGCGACGCCCGCCAAGCTTAGCTACAACGACCACATCCAGCCCATCCTCGCGGAGAATTGCCTGGCTTGCCACGGCCCCGACTCCGCGAGCCGCAAGGCCAAGCTGCGGCTCGATCGGTTTGAGTTTGCGACCGCGAGGCGCGATGACCTGGCAGCAATCACGCCGGGCAAGCCGAAGGAGAGCGCGGTCATCGAGCGCATCAAGTCCAAGGACCCGGAGGAGATCATGCCTCCGCCCGATTCGCACAAGACGCTGAAGCCTTCCGAAATCGCGCTGCTCGAGCGCTGGATCACCGAGGGCGCGGAATACCAGGAGCACTGGTCATTGATCGCGCCGGTGCGGCCGGCGGTTCCGAATGTCGCAAATTCAAAATCGAAAATCGAAAATCCCATCGACGCCTTCGTCCTCGCGCGGCTCGCCCAGGAAAAGCTCCCGCCCGCCAAGCCCGAGGCCCCCGCTCGCCTGCTGCGTCGGGTGACGCTCGATCTCACCGGGTTGCCGCCCACGCCGGAGGAGATTGCGGCATTCGTCCGCGACCCTTCGCCTGCGGCCTACGATCGCGCGGTTGATCGCCTGCTCGCGAGCGATGCGAGCGCGGAGCATTTCGCGCGGCAGTGGCTCGATGCGGTGCGCTATGCCGACACCCACGGCATTCACATCGACGCGTATCGCTCGATCTGGCCCTACCGCGACTGGGTCGTGGGCGCATATCGCCGGAATCTTCCCTTCGATCAGTTCACGATCGAGCAGATGGCTGGCGACCTGTTGCCGGACGCGACCCTCGATCAGAAAATCGCGTCGGGCTACAACCGCTGCCTGCCGACCACGAGCGAAGGCGGCGCGATCGCGGAGGAATACGAAGCCATCTACGCCAAGGACCGCGTGGACACCATGAGCACCGTCTGGCTCGGCCTCACGACCGGCTGCGCCGCGTGCCACGATCACAAGTTCGATCCGATCGCGCAGCGCGAATTCTACTCGCTGGCCGCCTTTTTCCGCAACAACACCATGCCGGCGATGGACGGCAACATCGCCGACACGCGGCCCACGGTGTTTGTGCCGGCCGCCTCGGACCGCGCGCGTTGGGAGGCTTTGCAAAAGGAAATCGAGTCGTCGCAGGCGAGGTTGAAGACGCGGGCCGAGGCGGCCGAAAGCGCCTTCGCTGAGTGGCTCTCACACGCGAAATCGCTCTCGGTCCCGCCGAGGGAACACGACGTCCCGTTGCATCGCGCGCTGTCGGGGCCGATGGCGGAGGATGCGGTGGCGGGACCCTACGGAGCGGCGACGCGGATCGATGGGAGGAGCGTGGAACTGGGCGCCGGGATTCCGCTGCGCCGCGAGGAATCGGACAGCGTCGGCTTGCTCGTGCGCATCGACGGCGCGCCGAGCGGCCCGTTGGTGTCGTCGCTTGATGGCGGTGAGCGGGGTGCGGGCTGGGAAGTGTTTCTCGACAAAGGAAAGATCGGCGTGCGCCTGCGCGGCGGGCGGTCGGAGTTTGCCGCGAGTGGAACCGCCGGCGCGGCGCTCACACCGGGCGAATGGCACCCCGTGTTGTTCACTTTTGATTCCGGCTCGTGGTCGAACCGCTCGGTCGACGTCTATGTCGATGGCAAGGCGGCTGCCAATGCCGGCAACATCAATCACGTGCCGGCGGATCTTGTGCCGGCGGCACCGCTCACGTTGGGTTCGAGGCCGGACGCGGCGCTCACCGGCGGCGGGGTCTGGGTGCAGGATTTTCGCCACTACCGCCGGGGCTTTTCGGTGGCGCAGTCCAAGCCGCTCGCCAGCGTCGTCGACACCTACGCGGCCCTTGCCGCGGAACCCACGAAGCGGACGTCGGCGCAGACGAAGCTGCTGCGGGAGCACTACCTCGCGGCGGTCGATGGGCCCTCGCTGAAAATCGCCGCGGAACTCGACCGGCAGCTCGCGGCGGAGGCGACGCTGCGGCGGAACGGTGGCATCACGCTCGTGATGGAGGAAAAGAAGGACAGCGAGCCGTTCGCGCACCTCCTGAACCGCGGCGAGTATGCGCAGAAGGGCGAAAGGGTGCCCGCGGTCACGCCCGCAGCTTTGCCGCCGCTGGCGGACGATGCGCCGCGCAATCGGCTCGGCTTGGCGCGCTGGTTGGTCGATGCGCGCAATCCCCTCACGGCGCGCGTCACCGTCAACCGCGCGTGGCAGCACTTGTTCGGCACGGGACTCGTCGAAAGCGCGGGGGATTTTGGGGTGACCGGTGCGCGGCCTTCGCATCCAGAATTGCTCGACTGGCTCGCGGTGGAGTTTCGCGAGTCGGGCTGGGACTACCGCCGCCTCATGCGACTCATGGTGACGAGCGCGACCTACCGTCAGTCCGCCGCCGCGACGCCCGCGCTGCTCGAGCGCGATCCGGAGAACCGCCTCCTCGCGCGCGGCCCCCGCCACCGGCTCGACGCCGAGCAGCTCCGCGATCAGGCGTTGGCGTCGTCGGGGTTGCTCGTGGCCAAGGTGGGTGGCCGCCCCGTGCGGCCCTACCAGCCCGACGGCATCTGGGAAGATGTCGCGATGAAGGAGTCGACGACGCGCTTCTACCGCGAGGACTCGGGTGAAAATCTCTACCGCCGCTCGATCTACACGATTTGGAAACGCACGGCGCCGGCGCCCGCCATGGACATCCTTAACGCCCCGAGCCGCGAAGTCTCCTGCGTGCGCCGCGACCGCACCAACACCCCGTTGCAGGCGCTCGTCACTCTCAATGATCCGCTGTTCGTCGAGGCCTCGCGCCAGCTCGCCGCGCGGGTCGCACGCGAGTCGCGCAGCTTCGACACGCGGCTCGACGCCATCTCGCTGCGCCTTGTCGGGCGCACATTCGCGCGGCCCGAGCGCGCGGTTGTCCGGCGGACGCTCGACGCCGCGCTCGCGACCTACCAGAAGAATCCCGACGCCGCTCAAAAACTCCTCGCGGTAGGCGCTTCGCCGGCCGACGAAAAAATCCCCGCGCCCGAACTCGCCGCTTGGACCCTGGTCGCGAGCCAAGTCATGAACCTCGACGAGGCGCTGACGAAATAGAAATCCCAAACGCCAAACCCCAAACGCCAAAAAAAACCAACTCCCAATATCCATTCGGCGCGAGAGCGCCGGGACTCATTTGAGATTTATTTGGGATTTGGACCTTTGGCGTTTGGAATTTTCAAAATGAATCTTCCTCCCCACTGGCAGTCCACGTTCGATTCCTACAACGCCGCGATCACGCGCCGGCAGTTTTTCCGCCGGAGCGGCACGGGCCTCGGCGTAGCCGCGCTCACCGCCCTGATGGGCCAGCGCGCCATCGCGGCGAATTCCGCCGCCGCCACGCTCCACACCGCGATGACCGAACCGTGGAAAATCGCGCCGAAGGCCAAGCGCGCGATCTACGTTTCGCTGATTGGTGCGCCGTCGCAGCTCGACCTTTTCGACTACAAGCCCGACCTCGAAAAGCGGTTCAAGGAGGACCTGAAGGACTGGCTGGCCGGGCAGGGTGAGCGGCTCACGGGCATGACCGCGCGGCAGGCGGCGTTTCCCGTCGCGCCCACGCGCTTCAAATTTGCCCAGCACGGGCAGGGCGGCGCGTGGATCAGCGAGCTGCTGCCCAACATCGCGAAGATGGCGGACGACATCTGCATCGTCCGCTCAATGAAGACCGACGCCATCAACCACGAGCCGGCGAACCAGCTCGTCTACACGGGCTCGATGCAGAACGGGAAGGCCTCCATCGGTTCGTGGCTCGCCTACGGGCTCGGCTCGCTCAACCAGGATTTGCCCGCGTTCGTCGTGCTGCACGCGAGGCACACGAGCCCGTTCTCCAATGTGCAGGCGATCTCCGCGCGGCTCTGGGGTAGCGGGTTTCTCCCCGGCAAGCACGCGGGCGTTTCGTTTCGGCCCTCGGGTGATCCGGTGCTTTACCTCAACGACGCGCCCGGCATCCCGCGCGAGCTGCGGCGCTCGATGCTCGACGGCCTCGAGCAGCTCAACCGCCGCAGCTACGAGGCCGTCGGCGATCCCGAGATCCAGACGCGCACGCAGCAATACGAGATGGCGTTCCGCATGCAGGCCAGCATCCCCGAGCTCGCGGACCTCGCCAAGGAGCCCGACTCGACCTTCGCCCTCTACGGCGAGGAGGCGCGGCAGCGCGGGACGTTTGCGAGTTCGGCGTTGATGGCGCGGCGGCTCGTCGAGCGCGGCGTGCGCTTCGTGCAGATTTTCCATCGCGGCTGGGACCAACACGGCACGCTCCCGCGCGACCTCGCCGCGCAGTGCAAGGACGTTGATCAGCCCTGCTACGCGCTCGTGCAGGATTTGAAGCAGCGCGGCATGCTCGACGACACGCTCGTGATCTGGGGCGGCGAGTTTGGCCGCACGGTCTATTGTCAGGGCACGCTCACCGAGACGAACTATGGCCGCGACCACCACCCGCGTTGCTTCAGCCTCTGGCTCGCGGGCGGCGGCATCAAGGGCGGCACGGTTTACGGCGAGACTGACGAGATGTCCTACAACATCGTCAAGGACCCCGTTCACATCCGCGATCTTCACGCGACGATCCTGCACCTCATGGGCCTCGACCACGAGAAGTTCAGTTTCAAGTTCCAAGGCCTCGACCAAAAGCTCACGGGCGTCGTGCCGGCTGGGGTGGTGCGGGGGATTCTGGCGTAGCGAGCGGCCGAGTCGTGGTTGAGGCGTCCCGCCTCAGTTCCGGGCGCTTTTGGAAAGACTACGAGGCGAGACGCCCCGTCTAGGACTGGGCGCTTGCCCAAACCAACTTTGACAACGCCCATATCGCCGCCCATCGTCCCGCCATGCCGCCCGCCACCGCCGAGCCCGAGTTGCTGACAGTGGAGGACTACCGCGCCACCCCGGAGGGAGCACGCTACCAACTCGTCGAGGGACAACTCATCATGGCACCTGCCCCGAACATCGGTCACCAACGGATTGTGCGGCAGTTGAGCAATATGCTTTGCGCACATGTCGCGAAGGACAACAGCGGCGAAATCCTGTTTGCCCCGTGCGACGTTTACCTTTCGGCAAACGATGTCGTGCAGCCTGACTTACTTTTCGTCGCAAGTTCCAACTTCCGAATCATCGCGGAGGACGGCATACATGGTGCGCCGGACTTGGTGATCGAGGTGCTTTCTTGGAGCACCGCCCAGCTCGACAAGAAGACGAAGCGCCGCGTCTACGCCCGCGCGGGCGTGAAGGAACTCTGGCTCGTCGATCCGCTGCTGCTGCAAATCCAGCGCTACGACTTTGCGCGCGACCCGGCGAAGCCGGTGCAGCTGATCGAGGAGGACGAGACGTTCTCGACGCCGCTGTTGCCCGGGCTGACACTCTCGGCCGCGGAGATTTTCAAGCGCTGAGTCGTGGCTGAGGCGTCCCGCCTCAGTCCGGCGCGTTTTCGATTTTTAGAAAGACCACGAGGCGAGAAGCCTTGTCCACGACTGCTCCCGCGCGCAAACCCGTGATTGCCTCCGCCCGTGAAAATGGCGCACGGTTTTCCCGCTCCGCCCACCGATGAAACGCCGATTCAACGCCCAATTCGTGCTTGTGCTCGTTGTGGCCGGGTCGCTCCGCGCGGCGGCACCGCTGCCGGAAAAGATCGAGTTCAACCGCGACGTGCGGCCGATTCTTTCGGACAACTGCTTTGCGTGCCACGGGCCCGATGCGTCGCATCGCAAGGCCAAGCTCCGGCTCGATGACCGCGACGTGGCGCTGAAGCGCGAGGCCTTCGTGCCGGGCAAGGCGGCCGAGAGCACCCTCGTCGAACTGATCAACTCGCGCGATCCGGAGGAGATCATGCCGCCGCCGGATTCGCACAAGAAACTCTCCGCGCGCGACAAAGCCGTGCTCGCGCGGTGGATCGATCAGGGTGCCGTTTACCAGAAGCACTGGGCTTACGAGCCGCCGGTGAAGGTGGCAATTCCCTCGGGGGGCAATGCCATCGACACGCTCGTCGCACGCCGGCTCGCCGAGGTCGGGATGAAGCCGGCGCCTGAAGCCGATCGCCGCGCACTCATCCGTCGCCTGCACACAGATCTCCTCGGCTTGCCTCCGACGCCGGCGGAGGTCTCGGCGTTTGAAAACGACCGGGCGCCCGATGCCTACGCACGTCTCGTCGAGCGCGTGCTCGCGAGCCCGCACTATGGCGAGCGCATGGCGATCGGGTGGCTCGATGTCGTGCGCTTCGCCGACACCATCGGCTACCACAGCGACAACCCGCGCAACGTCTGGCCCTACCGCGATTGGGTCATCAATAGCTTCAACGCGAACAAACGCTT
>JANOCA010000023.1:0-10358 GCA_031411915.1 Opitutaceae bacterium | reverse complement strand
TCATCGCGGCCAGCTCGCCGCGGGGTGAGGGCACCCCGCCTACAACTCCAGTCGCAAACATCGACGGCAGGGCGCCGAGCACCTGCACGTCGGTCTTGCTCTCGTAGTTGCCCTTGCTGAGCACAAACGTGTCCCGCTTTTTCGGGAGCTCGTCCATGATCATCACCCGCGTGATGTTGTTGGTCGCGCGGTCGCGGGCGCGGAGGGCGGCGATGTGCTTCTGGAGCAGCGCCGTGTAAGCGGGATCGGGCTCGGTGTCGCGGAAGAAGGGCAGGGCCTCGAGCAGGCCGTTGAGATCGCGGCGGTTGACCGCGGGGCGGGCGTGCGTGGCGGGCAGGTTGCCGGGCAGCCGCTGCGCTTCGGGCGAGTCGATCACGGGCTTGCCCTCGGGGCGGGGAAACTTCGTCACCTCGAATACCTCGATTTCCTTGGCGATGGCGTCGATCCCGGCCTGCGCCTTCCTCACCGCCTCGGCTTCGGCGGGCGTCGAGAGATCCAGCACGGGCACGATCGCGCCGCTGCGCCCGCCGCCGCCGCTCGCGCTGCCGGTCTCGGACATCTGGTTGAAGATGTCGTAGAACGCGAAGTAGTCGGTCTGCTTGATCGGGTCGAACTTGTGGTCGTGGCAGCGCGCGCAGGTGAAGGTGAGGCCCATCCAGACGGTCGCGGTGGTCTCGACGCGGTCGAAGACATTCTCGACGCGCGTCTCCTCCGCGATGCGGCCGCCCTCGCCGTTGAACATGTTGTTGCGATGGAAACCGCTCGCGAGTTTCTGGTCGCGCGTGGCCTCGGGCAGCAGGTCGCCGGCGAGCTGCTCGACGGTGAACTGGTCGTAGGGCATGTTGGCGTTGAGCGCGTTTACGACCCAGTCTCGCCAGGGCCACATCGTGCGCTCGGGATCGCCTTGGAAGCCGTTGGTGTCGGCGTAGCGCGCGAGGTCGAGCCAGTCCCAGGCCCAGCGCTCGCCATAGCGCGGCGAGGCGAGCAGGCGATCGACGGCCCGCTCGTAGGCGCCGGGAGTCTTGTCGGCGAGGAACGCCTCCAGTTCCGCCGCAGTCGGCGGCACACCGTTGAGATCGAGCGAGACGCGCCGGAGAAGCGTGCCGGGCTCGGCCGCGGGGGCGGGGGCGAGGCCGGCTTTCGCGAGCGCGGCGCGGACGAAGGCGTCGATGGGATGCGACGCGGGAGCCGGCGGCGCGGGTTTAGCCGGCGGCGAGAACGCCCAGTGCGTGCTCCATTTCGCACCCTCGGCGATCCAGCGCTTGAGCAGCTCGATCTCGGCGGGCTTGAGCTGGCGGGCGACCTTGCGCGGCGGCATCGCCTCGTCCTCTTCTTTGCTCGTGATGCGGAGAAACAACTCGCTCTTCTCGGGCTGGCCGGGCGCGACGACCGTGACCTCGTCTCGCGTGCGGAAGAGCCCCTCGCGCTGATCGAGCCGGAGCTTGGCCTCGCGCGTCGCGGCGTCGGGGCCGTGACAATGGAAACACGCGTCGGATAGGATCGGGAGGATCTGGCGGCTGAAGTCGATCGGCTCGGCGGCGCGGAGGGCGCCGGCGCCGCAGGCGAGGACAGCCAGAAGAATTTTTGGGGTTCGAATCATTGCGGGTGCGCGGTAGGAAAGCGCGGCGGAGCCGAAAGGCAATTCAGCTCAAGCGAGGATGCCTTTGACCACGTGCCCGTGAACATCGGTCAGGCGGAATTGCCGGCCTTGGAAGCGATACGTGAGCCGCTCGTGGTCGATCCCGAGCTGCTGGAGAATCGTGGCCTGCAGGTCGTGGATGTGGACGGGGTGGGCGGCTACGTTGAAGCCGAAGTCGTCACTCGCGCCGTAGGTCGTGCCGGGCTTGATGCCCGCTCCGGCCATCCAGATTGAGAACGCCTTGCCGTGGTGATCGCGGCCGTATTTTTCGCGGTTGGCCTCGCCCTGCGCGTAGGGCGTGCGGCCAAATTCGCCGCCCCAGATCACCAGCGTGTCGTCGAGCAGGCCGCGCTGCTTGAGATCGCGGACGAGCGCGGCGCTGGGTTGATCGACGTCCTTCGCGATGTTGGGCAGGCTGTCATGCAGGCCGCCGTGGTGATCCCAGTCGCGGTGATAGAGCTGGATGAAACGCACGCCGCGCTCGGCGAGCCGCCGCGCGAGGAGGCAGTTGCGGGCGAAGGAGCCGGGCGTCTCGACGTCGGGCCCGTAGCTCTCGCGCGTCGCGGCGGTCTCGCCCTTCAGGTCCATGAGCTCGGGCACGCTGGCCTGCATCCGGTAGGCGAGCTCGAACTGCGCGATGCGCGCCTCGACCTCGGGATCGCCGCTCTGCGCGTGCTGGAGGCGGTTGAGCTCGCCGATGCCATCGAGCATGGCGCGGCGACGCGCGCGCGTGAGGCCCTCGGGGTCGTTGAGGTAGAGCACGGGCTCGCCCGCGCTGCGGAACTGCACGCCTTGGTGTCCGCTCGGCAGAAAGCCGCTGCCCCAGAGGCGCGCGAGCAGGCCCTGGCCGGCGCGCTTGGCGTTGACGGACACCAGGACCACGAAGGCCGGTAGGTTGTCGCTGAGGCGACCAAGTCCGTAATCGACCCACGCGCCCATGCTCGGCCGGCCCGGCAACTGGCTGCCGCTCTGGAAAAACGTGATCGCCGGGTCATGGTTGATCGCCTCGGTGTGCAGCGAGCGGAGGACGCAGATGTCGTCGGCGATGTCGCGCGTGTGGGGGAGCAAATCGCTGATGCGTGTGCCGCATTTCCCGCCGGGCTGGAACGCGAACTTGCTCGGCTGCACCGCGAGCCGCGCCTGCGAGGCGACCATGCCGGTGATGCGCTGACCGCGGCGGACGGAGTCTGGCAGGTCCTCGTTGAAGCGCGTCGCGAGCAGCGGCTTTTCGTCGAGGAGATCGAGGTGGGAGGGACCGCCGGATTGAAAGAGGCAGATGACGCGCTTGGCCTTGGCGGGGAAATGCAGGCCGGCGGCGGCGGCGGCGGAAGAGGGGGAGATGGAGAGAGGGAGAGATGGAGAGACAGGCGAAGCAGAGGCGGCCAGGAGCTCGCGCGGGAAAAGCGAGGCGAGCGCGGCGGAGCCCAGGCCGAGCCCGGTCTTGGCGAGGAAATCGCGGCGCGAGTGGAGCTGTTCGTAGTTGTGACAGGACATTTCGTGGAAGAGGGGAAGACTTGGAAGATCGAAGAGACGAGGGAGACGGGAGACGCTGCTGGGCGATGGTTCGTGGGTTCTTGCGTTCTTATGCTGTCTTCCACGTCTCGCGTTCTTCCTCACTCAGTTCTTCGTGATCGTCTCGTCGAGGCTCAGGATCATGCTGGCGACGCTGGCCGCCGCGGCGAGTTCGGCGGGCGGGAGCGAGGTGTCGATGGCCGACGCGCCGATGCGGAGGAGCGCGGCGGCATCGGCGGGCGTGGTGGAGAAATCGATGCGCAGGCGCGCGAGCGTGGCGGCGAGCACGCGCGTTTCTTCGGGGCGAGGCGTCCGCGCGGTCGCGAGGCGGAAGGCGAAGCCCACGCGCGCCGCGTCGTCGGCGCCGCCCTCGCGCAGCATCCGCGCACCGAGGTGGCGCGCGGCTTCGAGGAGTCCGGGCTCGTTCCAAAGCGCGAGGGCTTGGAGCGGGGTGTTGGTGCGCGAGCGGCGCACGGTGCAGAACTCGCGGTCGGGCGCGTCGAACGCGATCATCGCGGGGTGCGGCACGGTGCGTTTCCAAAACGTGTAGAGGCTGCGGCGGTGAAGGTCTTCGCCGGTGCTCGGCGTCCAGACGGTGCTGGGATACGCTGCGCCGACGACGATGCCCGTGTAGAGGGACTCCGGCTGGTAGGGAAACACGCTCGGCCCGCCAAGCCGCGGCGCAAGCAGGCCGGAGATCGCGAGCGCCTGATCGCGGATCAGCTCGGCGGGGAGGCGCACACGCGGGCCGCGCGCGAGCAGGCGGTTTTCCGGATCGCGGGCGAGCAGCGCGGGGGACACGACGCTCGACTGGCGGTAGGTCGAGGAAAGGACGGCGCGTTTGAAGAACGCCTTCACGTCCCAGCCGCCGTCGATGAAGTCGCGCGCGAGCCAGTCGAGCAGCTCGGGATGGCTCGGCCACTCGCTTTGCGAGCCGAAGTCCTCGAGGGTCTTGACGAGGCCGGTGCCGAAGAGCTGCGCCCAGAAACGGTTCACGACCACCCGCGCCGTGAGCGGATGATCGCGCTGCGTGAGCCATTGCGCGAGGCCGAGCCGGTTGCGCGGCGCGTCCTTCGGCCACGGCGCGAGCAACGATTCGGGCACGCCGGGCTCAAC
Organism: Opitutaceae bacterium; assembly: GCA_031411915.1. Lineage (GTDB taxonomy): Bacteria > Verrucomicrobiota > Verrucomicrobiia > Opitutales > Opitutaceae > ER46. Next base: position 6,091 of record JANOCA010000023.1, on the reverse strand, counting down.
GCGCTCGCCGGGCTGATCATAGTTGCCGCGGATGAGGATGTGCGCGGGGCGCGGTGTCGGTAGCTCCTCCATCACCATCGCGGTGGGCAGGCTGCGGCGGAGCGCGAGGTGCTCCTCCCACAGCGCGGCGCGGCGCGCGGCGAGATCGCGGGAGGCGGAGGCACCGGCGAGGAGCGCGGCGCGTAGCGCGGCGGGAGCGGCGAGTTCGTCGGCGAGCGCGAGGAACTCCGTGCGCGCCGCGGCGGTGTCGATGGCGGCGGGGAAGCCGCGCACCTGGCGCAGGTCGCCGCGCCAGCGCGCGCCGTCGGGGGCGTTGTCGGCGCCGACAAGAAAAAGTTTATTTTCGGGCTCGGCCGGCTGGCCGGCGAAGCGGACGTCGAGCGCGGCCGCGGTGGCGTCGATCCAGACGCGGATGGCGGCGGCGCGCGTGCCGCCGGCATAGCTGAACGCGACGTGGCGACACTCGCGCGCGCGGATCGCCGCGCCGGCCGTGCGCACGACGGTCGCATAGACGGGAAACCGGTCGCTCAGGCGAATCTCGATGTCGCCGTCGATGAGGCGCAGCTCCCGGCCTCGGCCGAAGGACGTGTCGTCCGGATTGCCGCGGTGGTTGAGCGCCGAGAAGAGCGCGACATCGCGCGGGTTGTCCGCGTCCGGCCTCAGCCAGAACGCGAGCGCGGCGCCGCTCTTGGCGGTAAAGTCGAGCTGCGTCGCGGGGATGACCGGCATGGCGATGTCGGAGGGCGGCGCGTCGTAGGGCACGAGGAGCGGCGCGCTTTTTCGTTCGGGCGCGGCACTCTCGCGCGCGGTGCGCGCGGCGGACGCGAGGGTGGCTAGGCGTTCGCGCGAGGCGTTGGCATCGGGGTTGAGACCAATTGTCCCCCGCGCCGCTGCGATTTCGGCGTCGAGGGCGGCGAGCTGTTTCTCCTGCGCGGCGCTCGTGGCCTGCTGCGCGCGCGTGGGCGCGGGGATCATCGGGACGGCGTTGGCGATGCGGCCGTCCTCGCCGTGCTCGGGCACGTTGTTGAAAAAGGCGAAGAGCTGGAAGTAGTCGCGCTGCGTGACGGGGTCGAACTTGTGGTCATGGCACTTGGCGCATTCCATCGTGAGACCGAGCCACGCGGTGCTCATCGTTCGCACGCGGTCGGCGACATACTCGACGCGGTATTCCTCGGCGATGATGCCGCCCTCGGAGTTGATGACGTGGTTGCGGCCGAAGCCCGTGGCGATGCGCTGCTCCAGTGTCGGCTTGGGCAGCAAATCGCCGGCGAGCTGCTCGGTGATGAAGCGGTCGTAGGGCTTGTTGGCGTTGAAGGCCTCGATCACCCAGTCGCGCCAGCGCCACATCACCCGCGAGGAGTCGTTATTGAAGCCGTGGGTGTCGGCGTAGCGCGCGGCGTCAAGCCACTCGATGGCCTGACGCTCGCCGTAGTGGGGCGACGCGAGAAGGCGATCGACGGCGGCGGCGTAGGCGGACTCGCCGCGCTTTTTCACGTCGGCAAGGAACGCGTCCAGCTCGGTGGGCGTCGGCGGCAGGCCGGTGAGGTCGAGTGCGGCGCGGCGGAGCCAGATTTCAGGCGGGGCTTCCGTGGACGGCAGCAGGTGGTGCTGCGCGAGCGTGGCGTGGACGAACGCATCGATGGGGTTCGGGGGAAGACGGAGAGAGGGAGAGACGGAGAGAGGGGGAGACTTCGTTTTCTCTCCTTCTCTCCGTCTCGCGGTCTCTCCATTTCCGGCGGGCGCCGCCGCAGGCAAGGGCCGCTTGACCGGCGGGATAAACGCCCAGTGCTTCTCATACGGCGCGCCCTCGGCGATCCATTGGCGCAGGAGGGCGGCCTGCGCGGGCGTGACGCGCTTGTGCGACGAGGGTGGCGGCATCTGCTCGTCCTCCTCCTTGGCGAGCACGCGCAGGATGAGTTCGCTTTCGTCGGGCTTGCCCGGGGCGATGACGACGCGTCCGTGGCGTGGGCGCGTGGCGTCGGCGCGGTCGTCGAGGCGGAGCTTGGCTTCGCGTTTCGCCGGATCCTGCCCGTGGCACTGGAAGCAGTTTTCCGAAAGGATGGGTCGGATGTCGCGGTTGAACTCCAGCGGCGCCCGCTCGGCCGCGGCGGCGAGGACGGCCGCGGACAGGGCGGCGAGCAGGAGGGGGAACAGGCTGACGCGGGGCATCGGGAACAGTGTGCCATAGCCGGCGGACGCTGGCTTTGACGGAGGGCGCGTGTTTTTGTAATTACCGCGCATGGAAAGACAGCTCCAAAGCACGGCCACGGCGGATTTTTTCCGCCGGATCAGCGAGCCCTTGATGTTCGCCGAGATGTTCGATGTGCTGCCGGAGGTTTACCTCTTCATCAAGGACCGCCGGCACCGCTATGTGAAGGTCAACCGCAGCGAATGCGCGCTGCATGGCTGCTCCTCGGAACTTGAGATGATCGGGAGGACGGACTTCGACTTCCATCCGCCGGCGCTCGCCGCGCAATACGTGGAGGAGGATCGGCGCGTGATGGCGGCGGGCAAACCGCTCACCGATCAGGTGTGGCTGGTGCAGGGCGCGGACGGCATGCCGCGTTGGTATGTATCGAGCAAATTTCCCGTGCGCGGCCTGGGCGGTGCGGTCATCGGCGTTGCGGGCGTGATGCGACCCTTCGGTGGCGCGGGCGGGGCGCCGGGCGACTACCAGCGGCTCACGCGCGCGTGCGAGTTTGTGCTCGCGCACTACGGCGAGCGCATCGCGCTGGATGACATCGCGAAATGCGCCCACCTCTCGACGAGCCAGCTCCAGCGCGAGTTCCGCCGGCTCTTCGGCATGAGCCTCGGCAATTACCTGCTGCGCGTGCGGCTGATCATGGCGCGGTGGCGACTCGATACGACGACCGCCGCTGTCGGCCAGATCGCGCTCGACTGCGGGTTCTACGATCAGAGCCACTTCACGCGCGCTTTTCGCGCGGAGACCGGGCTCCCGCCGCTGGAGTATCGCCGGCGCTTCGGCCCGAGAGGGCGGCCGTAGTCTCTTGTGTCCTCACGCGCACGAAAGTGTCATCGCGCGGGGCGTGCGCCCAGTCGCGCAACCGGTTTTGCTTGGTGAGGATGCTTCGTGCGCTGGTAACCCCTCTTGTGCTTGCCGTGGTCGTGAATGCCTTCGCGGCGCCGGTCGATCGCGTGCGCGTGGAGATTTGCGAGGAGGGAGTGCCAAAGAGCGGCTGGCCGGCGGCCCCGGTGCGCGCGACGGAGAGTTTTCAGGAGGATGCGTTCGGGCTTTTCGAGCTGCCGCTCAAATACGTCGCGACCGGCGTGCGCGGTGACCGCGCGTTTCCGACGCTCGTGCGCGCCACGGCGAGCATCACGCTGCCCGCGGGCAAGCACCGCCTGCTCCTTCGCGCGCGCGGCATGGCGCGCCTGCTCGTGGACGGCAAGGTGATCGCAGAGACGCCGTTCGACCAGCCGCGGCAATTTGCCGCCGGCAACGCCGGCGAGCTGCCCGTCGAGGAGCAGGACGCGTTTCTCGATCTCGGGTCGGGCGCGCGTTTCCTGCCGCCGGGCAATCGCGAGGCGCTGGCGGAGGTGGAGTTTGATGGGCGTGCAGTGGAGGTGGTGCTGGAGACGCTCATCGGTGGCGTCGAACCCAAGAGCAAGCGGCCGTTCCGCCCTGAGCTGGGCGAGACGGTGGCGGCGGTCGCGCTCGCCGGTTCGGCCGAGTGGAGACTGCTCGCGCCGGGTAAACTCGCCGTGCCCTACACCGACGCCGGTTGGGCCGCCTACACCTCGGAGCGTCGGCCGCGCTTCGCCGCGATGAACACCGCGGCGCGCGCGTCGCGCCGCGCGGAGCACGCGCCCTATTGGGAAAAGCGCCGCGCTGCTGCGCGCGACTGGCTCGCGACTACGCCGGAGGTGACCGTGCCCGCGTTGCCGGCGCGGTTTCCCGCGCAGAACCCCATCGATCATTTCATCGCGGCGCGTATCGCGCAGGCCGCGGCCGACGAGGCGCCGCGCGCGCAGGCGGGCGGCGTGGACTACTTCCGCGACATCAAGCCAATCCTCGAGGCGAACTGCTACTCCTGCCATCAAGGCGCGAAGGTGAAGGGCGGCCTCCGTCTCGACGAGCGGGTCGCAGCGCTGCGGGGCGGCACGGGCGATGGACCGGCCATCGTGCCGGGCCAAGCCAAGGCCAGCCCGCTGTTTCAGCGCATCACGAGCCACGATCCCGACGAGGTGATGCCGGCCAAGGGCGATCGGCTGCGCGCGGCGGACGTCGCGTTGATCGAGCGGTGGATCGGGGAAGGGGCGGTGTGGCCGGAGTTCCCGCCGGGCCGCCGCACGCTCACACCGCTGGCGGACGACCTCGCGTTTCTCCGCCGGGTGTCGCTCGACACCGTGGGCGTGGTCCCGGCCGAAAAGGAGATCGCGGATTTCCGTGCCGATCGTGCGCCGGATCGCCGCGGGCGCGTCGTCGATCGCCTGCTCGCTGATCCGCGCTGGGCGGATCACCAGATGGGCTACTGGCTCGATGTGCTCGCGGAGAATCCGAATCTCATCAACCCGACGCTCAACAACACCGGGCCATTCCGCTGGTGGCTCCACGAGTCGCTGCTCGACCACAAGCCCCTCGACCTGCTCGTGACCGAGCTGATCCGCATGGAGGGCAGCGAGCGCGGCGGCGGGCCGGCGGGTTTTGGCGTGGCGTCGCAGAACGATGTCCCCTCCGCCGCCAAAGGCATCATCCTCGCCGGCGCGTTCCTCGGCGTGGAGATGAAGTGCGCGCGCTGTCATGATGCCCCGACGCACGCCGCGAAGCAGGCCGAGCTCTTCCAACTCGCCGCGATGCTCGACAAGAAAGCGCTGAAGGTCCCCGCCACCAGCAGCGTGCCGCTCGATCACCTGCGCCTCGGTGGGCGCCAGCCATTGATCGAGGTGACACTCGCGCCGGGGTCGAGCGTCGCGCCGGCATGGCCGTTCGCGCAGTTTTGCGACGAGGCGACGGCCGCCACCCTCGCAGAACGAGCCGACGATTCGCGCGACCGCCTCGCCGCGCTGATCACGGCGCCGCAAAACCAACGCTTCGCGCAAGTGATGGCGAACCGCCTCTGGCAGCGTCTCATGGGCCGGGGTCTCGTCGAGACCGTGGGCGACTGGGAAAAATCCACGCCCACGCATCCTGAGCTGCTGCACTGGCTCGGGCGCGAACTCGTCCGCGGTGGCTACGATCTGCGCGCGGTCGCTCGGCTCATCCTGAATTCACACGCCTACCAGCGCGCGGCCGATCCGGCGCTGACGGCGCCGAGTCCGCTCTTCGTTGCGCCTGCGCCGCGGCGCATTGGTGCGGAGCAGCTCGTGGATTCGCTCTTCGCGGCCACCGGCAAACCCTTCGCGGTCGAGCCCGTGTGCCTCGACCTCGACAGCGTGCGCACGATCGAGAACGCCCTCGACCTCGGCCGCGCCACGCGCGCGTGGATGCTCGGCTCCACCTCCAACGAGCGCGACCGCCCGAGCCTCATGCTCCCGCGCATCCAGGCGGTGGCCGATGTGATGGAGGTGTTCGGCTGGCGCGCCGCGCGGCCCGACGCATCGAGCGGCCTCCGCGAAAACTCCGCCAACGTCCTCCAGCCCGCGCTGCTCTCCAACGGCGTGATGATGACGTGGCTGACGCGCCTCAGCGATGACCACGGCATCACCCGCCTCGCCTTGGAGGACCAGCCGCTTGAGCAGTTGGTCGATCGCATTTTTCTGCGGTTCTTCACTCGGTCCCCGACGGCAGAGGAGAAAAGAACCTACGTCACGGCGCTGGCGCCCGGCTATGCCACACGGTTGTCAGCCACGCCGACAACTGAGCCTGCGCCGCCCGTGCGCCGCAAATACGTGGCGTGGTCCAACCACATGAAGGCCGAGGCCAACAGCCTCCGGCTCGAGGAGGAAGCCGCCGCCCGCGCCGGTGAGCCGCCGACGACCCGGCTGGATGCAGGCTGGCGTCAGCGCTGCGAGGATGTCATCTGGGCTCTGCTCAACGCGCCGGAGTGGACGGCGATATTGTGACGACGAAACTCAATGTAGGGGGGGGCTGTGTGCCGCCCACCGAACACACCACCCGCGAAAGGGGGGG
>JANOCA010000022.1:0-1736 GCA_031411915.1 Opitutaceae bacterium | reverse complement strand
GCAGCGTGTCGGTGCCGTGCGACGCGATGATGGTATCGGGGCTCACGACGTTGCCGCGGCTCTTCGACATCTTCTCTCCGTCCTCGCCGAGGATGATGCCCTGGTGAAACAGCTTTGTGAACGGCTCGGCCTGCGGCACGACGCCGAGGTCGAACAGCACTTTGTGCCAGAAGCGCGCGTAGAGCAGGTGCAGCACCGCGTGCTCCGCGCCGCCCACGTAGAGATCGGGCACACCCCAATACTGGAGAGACTCGGGCGAGGCGAAGGCGTCGGCGTTTCTCGGATCGAGGAAGCGCAGGTAATACCAGCATGAGCCGGCCCACTGCGGCATGGTATTGGTCTCGCGGCGGCCGCGCACCCACGCGTCGCCGGCGGGTTTGGCGGCAGTGGCGGAGACGGCGGAGCCCGTCTGGACGTTGAGCCAGATTTCGAGCCACGCGGTTTCGTTGGCGAGCGCGCTCTCGCCGGTGCCGCTCGGCAGGTAGGACTGCACGTCGGGCAACGTGAGCGGCAGCGCGGCGTCGGGGAGCGGGAGAGCAAATTGCGTGACGCCGTTCTCGACGAACGTGACCGGCTGCGCGGGCAAATCTTTGCGGAGCGACGCGGCCTTGCGGTAGTCGGCCTCGCTCACCCACACGATCGGGAACGGCTCGCCCCAGTAGCGCTGGCGCGAGAAGAGCCAGTCGCGGAGCTTGTAGTTGACGGTCGCCTTGCCGACGCCGCGCGTGGCGAGCGTAGCGGTGATTTTCTTCTTCGCCTCGGGCCACGCCATGCCGTCGTAGCCGGGTGAATTTATCAGCGTGCCGTCGCCGACGTAAGGGAGCTTCTCGTCGCCCTTCGGACCGGAGATCACGCGCGGGATTGGCAGCGCGAACTGCTGCGCGAACTCGAAGTCCCGCTCGTCGTGCGCCGGCACGGCCATGATCGCGCCGGTGCCGTAGCCCATGAGCACGTAATCGGCGATCCAGATGGGGACGCGCTGGTGGTTGACGGGATTGATCGCGTAGGAGCCGCTGAAGACGCCGCTCTTATCCTTCGCGAGATCGGTGCGCTCGAGGTCACTCTTGCCGGCGGCTTTCTGGCGGTAGGCGGCGACGGCGGCGCGTTGCTCGGCGGTCGTGAGCGCATCGACGAGCGGGTGCTCGGGCGCGAGGACCATGTAGGTGCAGCCGAAGAGCGTGTCGGGCCGCGTGGTGAAAATCTTCAGTTGGCCGAGCGCCTTGTTTTCCAGGTCGAAGAGAATCTCCGCGCCCTCGCTGCGGCCGATCCACGCTTCCTGCATGCGCTTGGTGGAGTCGGGCCAGTCCACGTCCCTGAGATCGGCGAGCAGGCGCTCGGCGTAGGCGGTGATGCGGAGCACCCATTGGCGGAGATTTTTCCGCTCCACGGGGAAGCCGCCGACCTCGCTCTTCCCGTCGACGACCTCCTCGTTGGCGAGCACGGTGCGTAGTTCCGGGCACCACCACACGGGGCGCTCATCGACGTAGGCGAGCCCGCGCTCGAAGAGCTTCAGGAAAATCCACTGCGTCCACCGGAAATACTTCGGGTCCGTCGTGTCGATCTCGCGATCCCAGTCGTAGGAGAAGCCGAGGGCTTTGATCTGCCGCTTGAAATTGACGATGTTGTTCTGGGTGTTGGACGCGGGGTGCGTGCCGGTCTTCACCGCGTGCTGCTCGGCGGGCAGGCCGAAGGCGTCCCAGCCGATGGGGTGGAGGACGTTGAAGCCCTTGGCGCGC
>JANOCA010000021.1:0-17521 GCA_031411915.1 Opitutaceae bacterium | reverse complement strand
CGCGCGAAATCATCCGCGAGATCGATCCGCTCGCGCGTGGATTGTCGTGCGCCGTGTTGGTGCGCGACAACGCCGCGGCGGCGGAAATCGCGGATTTCCTGCGCGCGGGTGGAGTGGCGGCTGTGGCGGAGTCGGACCTGGGCGTGTGCGCTGACAATCCCGCGGGCGCGGCGCTGATCGCGCTCGTGCAGGCAGCGGCACACCCGGGAGACACGCTTTCGTGGGCCCATGTCAGGATGTCGCCGCTCGGCGCGGCTCTTGCTGCGGAGGGAGTCTCGGTTCCCGAGGCCCTCACCCGTCGCGTCCTCGCGCAAATCCATGCGGAAGGTTTCGAGCGCATGGCGGAATTCTGGGCGCAGCGGATCGAGGCCGCCTTGGCGCCCGATGATCAATTCACCCGCGCGCGGTTGCGGCAGTTCGCGGCGGCAGCGGGCGCGTTCGATGCGACGGGGAGCCGGGATGCCGCGGAGTTTGTGGCGTTCATGCGCGATTTCATGCTGCGCGACTCGGAGGGCGCGGGCGTCGTGCGCGTGATGACGATTCACAAGGCGAAAGGCTTGGGCTTCGACGTGGTCGTGCTGCCGGAATTGGAAGGGAAAAAACTGGAGCAACGGCGCGACGGTCTGGCTGTGCAGCGCGCGCCCGATCGCTCGGTCGAGTGGGTCCTCGATCTGCCGAACAAGATTTTCTGTGACCACGATCCGGTGCTTGCGGGTCATGTGAGGGCGGCTGAGGCTGAGTCGGGCTACGAGGAGCTGTCGCTGCGCTACGTGGCGATGACCCGGGCGAAGCGCGCGATGTTCCTGCTCACCAAGCCGCCGGGCAAATCCGTGTCGCAAAACTTTCCCCGTCTGCTGGCCGAGACCCTCGGCGCGGACAGCGGTGAAGTTCGGTTGGGTCGTCGGCGGTTTGCCGGCGCTTGGTCAAGCGGCGATCCCGACTGGCATTTGGCTGTCACTCCGCCGACGGAACCGCCGCGCGCCATCGACACGATTGAAACCCTGGTGGCGCAGCGTGCGCCGCGGCGCATGGCGCGGCGCGCATCTGAAAACATATGCTCGGTGTGCGATGCCGCACGATTGTTTGCCCTCGACCAAGGCGGGGCAGCGGAGTTCGGGCGGGCGGTGCATGCGTTGCTGGCCGCGGTGGAGTGGGGCGGGGCGGTGGCGGAGCGGAGGTTTTCCTCCGAGTGGGAAGGATATGGAGCCGCGGCCGGAGCGGCGCTCGCGTGTCTGCGCGCACCGGCGCTCGCGTCGGTTTGGCGGCAGCCGGATGCGAGGGCCGAGGTGTGGCGCGAGCGCGCTTTCGAGATGGTGCTTGATGAGGCGTGGGTGACCGGCGTCTTCGATCGCGTGGTGGTGGAGCGGGATGAAGCCCGCCGCGCCAGGCGTGTGACAGTCTACGATTTCAAGACGGACCGTTTGCCCGCCGGTGCGAGAGCCGATACGCACGCCGTTCGTCACACCGGGCAGGTCGATCTTTATCGCCGTGCGGCCGCCGCGCTCACGGGTGCGCCGCTGTCAGCGGTGGCGGGTGCGATTGTTTTTACCGAGTCACAACAAATCGTGACCGTCATGCCGCCGTAAATTCGGCTTTACAGCCTATGGCGCGGAACGCACGGTGGCGGCTCAAGACACATCAACCACCATGGGAAATCTGAAAAAGAAACGCCGCCTGAAAATGAACAAGCACAAGCGCCGGAAGCGCTTGAAGTCGAACCGCCACAAGAAGCGGACATGGCAGAAGTGAGCGGGCGCGCCGTGCGCGCGCCGCTCGTTAGCTTGGTTTTCACAACCCGCCGCATCCGCGGCGGGTTTTTCGTTTTGGGCTAAGGTCGCGCTCCGGCCGGTCGTATTTGGGGGGGTGGTAGTAACACCCTCCAGTCGCAGCCTCGCGCACCGCCCCGGCGGAAGCGGGCTCGTTTCCTCAAGAAACAGTAAATGGTCACACGTATGAGGATACACAGGGCGTTTGATCTTGTAAGGCTGGCGCCGTTTGGCGCCAAACTGCGCCGTCCGCATCACCGGCTTTCGTAGCATGCTTTTCTCCCAAAAATCCAAGGGCTTCTTCCTCGAGATCAGCGAGCACTCCGTCCTCGCGGCCCGGACGTCGTCCGCGACCGCGCCCTTCGAGGTGGAGGAACTCCGTGAGTGCGTCGCCAATGACACGGGCGCGCTTGAGGCGATGCTGACCCAGTTGCAGCCCAAGAAGGCCCCGACGGGCTATCTCCATGCGGCGGTCGGCGTCTATCCCGCCTCGCGGGTCGTGCGGCGCCACACAGTCGAGCCGAAGCGCATGAAGGAATCCGGCTACTTCACGGACATCTGCGCCCAGCAGCTCCGCATCGAGCGCGACAAGTATTCCCTCTTCCTCGTCGATGCCGCCGATGGCTCCGACTATGAGGCTGCCAAGTCCCCGCCCAAGGAGGTCGTGATCTGCGGCATGCCCGGCGACGATGCGATCGCGACGCAATCGACGCTGCTGGAAATCGGCATCTACCCCGAGCGCATCGAGCTCGGCTCGGTCGCCACGCTCGGCGCAGTGGTGAATTGCCTCGCGCAGTCGAAGTTCAGGACCCCGGTCCTCGTGCTGGAGGTGGAGGCCGAATCGATGCAGTCGTTCATTGTGACGGCCAACGGGGTCGAGGCCTCGCGGCCGATTCCGCAGGGCCTCAACGCGATGATCCCGATCGTTCAGAAGGAACTCGGCCTCAAGGATGAGGAGTCCGCCCGGCGCCTCTTTTACTCGAACACTTTCGATTTCACGGGCATGGGCCCGCAGCTGATCAAGAAAATCCTCAAGGAGCTCCAGTCCTCCATCGGTTTCTACGAGGTCCAGACCGGCCAGTCGGTCGGCCATGTCCTCACGACGCAACTTTCGCCGAAGCTCCCGTGGATTGACACCGCGGTCGCGGCGGCGCTGGGCATCAAGTCCCTCAAGCTCGATCCGCTTCCCTGGCTGGAGTCGCGCAGGATTTCCCTGCGCGAAAACCTCGGCGCGAACCCCAGCGATACCCGCTGGCTCGGGCTCCTCGCCCTGATGGCTAACCACGACTCATCCGATGCTGACGCTGTTGAAGAGAAAAAGTGAGGCGGGCGATCTGCCCGCCGGGCCTTCGTGGCACCCGAACTTCCGGATTCGCGAAACGCTTCCGGACGTCAAGGTCGTGCGCACCGCCTTTTTCGTCAACGGCGCCTCGATCCTCGTCGCCGCTTCGCTCGCGATCTACGTGGGCATCGCCGAGTGGCAGCTCTACACCCTGAACAGCCAGATCGCCCAGACGCAGGCCCAGATCAACCGCGACAAGCCGGCGAGTGACCAGGCGATCGCGCTCTTCAGGAAATTCCAGGCCGACGAAGCCAAGGTCAATGAGATCGCGGCGTTCATCAAGTCCAAGCCGCTTGTATCCGAGCTTGTCATCCGGCTCGCCCGCACGCTGCCGAACAACATCGCCATCGACAGCCTCGATCTGCGCGAGGCCGGCCTGACCATGCGCCTCGCGGTCCGTGGTGATGCCGCGGCGGCCAGCGGCTACGCCACGGCCTATCTCGAGCAGCTGCGCGCCGACAAGGACCTGTCGCAGTTCGACGAATTCACTTTCACGAGCACGCCCATGCGCAATCCCGCGACGGGCCGCATGGCGGTCGAATTCCATCTTCGCACCAAGCCGCCCGCACCGACTGGAGGGAAGAAGACATGACGACTGCCGACCTAGTCGCAATCTACAAGAAGCATCCCATCAGCGCGGGCTGCGCCACGCTGAGCGTGTTGCTGTTCTTCTCTGCTTACCTTCGTCAGGACGAGGTGCCGGGCGCCGAGGCTGAGCTTTCGCTCAAGTCCGCGGACGGGGACCGCGTGGCGATCAACAACAAGAACGCCGCCCAGCTCCGCGAACAGGCCGAAGCGATTTCTCACGCGCAGAAGGAGATCGAGGCGCGCCTTGTCCGCCCGCGCAACCTCGGCACCAACACGCAGTATTTCTATAAGCTCGAGGCGGACACCGGCGTGAAGATCCTCGATCTTCGCCAAGTCTCGGGCACGAACACGGGCAACTCGCCGAAAGCCGCGGCCAAGGCAGCCTACGTGCCGGTTGGGTTCACGGTCTCGGTGCAGGGCACCATGGCCCAAGTCCTCGATTTCCTGCGCCACGTCGAGGGCGGCCTGCACTACAGCCGTGTCCTCTCGGCTTCGCTTTCCGGCAACGCGGTGACGCGCAACTCCACTCTCACCCTCGGCCTCAACCTTGAACTGCTAGGCCTGCCGTGAAAACCCGCATCCTCATCGTCCTTTTGCTGGCTCTCGCCGCTGGCGCCCCGATCCGCTTGTTGGCGGCCCGCAGCAGCCCGGAGGTTCATCCCCCGCAGCGCCGCCAGCTGGCTGTCGCCGCCGCGGATCAGCTGGCGCAGCTGCGCACGGTCGCGCCGCTTCCATCCGACTTGGTTTCGCCCTTCGCGCCGCCCGACTTCGACAAGCCGGATCCGGCCGAACTCCAGGCGGCGATGCTCGCGGCCCAACGCGCCGCTGCCGCCAATGGCGCCCCCAAGAAAGGGGCCCCGACCGTGCAGCGTTCGACGGCTGCCACGGATCGCGAGACCTTGGAGAAGCTCGCTGCTCAGATCCAACCCTCCGGGGCGATGCAGGTCCGCGGCACGTCGCGCCTGCTCATCGGCGGAAAAGCTTTCGAGGTGGGGACCCGTTTCACCGCCACGTATAACAACCTCGACTACGAGCTCGAACTCGTGGCGATCGACCGAACGACGTTCACGCTGCGCTACCGCGGCGAGGATATTACCCGACCCATCAAAACTGTTCGATAACATGAACACCCGCACGACCAAGATCACTATCCTCGCGCTCCTGGCCTTGCTGCCTGCGGCGCACGCGCTGGCGCAGCAACCCGCTGCCCCGGCTTCCGCCGAAGCAACTGCCACCGCCGCGCCTGCGCCCGCCGCAGCCGACACGCCTGCGCCGGCTCCGGCCGACACGCCGGTGACCACGCCGCCTGCTGCGTCAGCCGCACCCAAGCCGGCCGACGCTTCGGCGGGCGCCGCCACCAAGGGCAAGGATGGCGCGGGGCGCGACACGCTCTCCGTCGACTTCCCCGATGAGGACGTGCGCAACATCCTCCGCAACGTCGCCGACCTCTTCGAACTCAACCTCATCATGCCCGACACGTTGCAGGGCAAGACGACCATCAAGCTTCGCGACGTCACGTGGCGCCAGATCTTCCAGAGCGTCCTCAGCCCGGTCAACTACACCTATGTCGAGGAAGGGAACATCATCAAGATCGTGAGCGTTGAGAGCCTCCAGCAGGAGCCCGTCTCCACCGAGGTCTTCCTCATCAACTACGCAAAGGCCAGCGAGATTCTCCCCACCATCACCTCCCTCATCGACGCCGCTGCGGGCGGCAAGATTGTGGTCGATGCGCGGAGCAACAGCCTCGTCATCACTGAGCGCCCCTCGCGCATGAACCGCGTCCGCCCCATCATCGAACTCCTCGACCGCGCCACCGACCAGGTGATGATCGAGACCAAGTTCGTCGAGGTGAGCGATGCCGACGTGAAGAACATCGGCGTGAACTGGTCCTCGCTCGCCAACTTCCAGCTCGGCGCGGGCAACCTCACGAGCACCCTCACGCGTGATCGCGGTCAGGTTGCGACCGGCGGCTTCGACAATTCCCTCAGCAACACCCGCATCGGGACCAACACCACCACCGGCAACACGACCGCGACGACAACCAGCGGCCTGACGACCACGACGACCAACGGTCAGACCAATGGCTCGACCAACACCGGCTCTGTCACCTCCTCGGGCGGCACGATCACCTCTACGTCCACGACGGGCACCAATGGTTCGCTCACCAACGGCGTGACTGCCACGGGCATCAACGGCAGCACCACCGGCCGCGGTAACGGCACGGAGAACCTGCTCACCGACGGCGTGAACAATGTCTTCAAGAACCTCGGCACCCTGCTCAACACCGACAGCACGGGCCGCGCGCTCAATGCCGTCTTCTCCGCCTCGGATTTCAACATCGTGCTCAGCGCGCTGCAATCGATGCAAAAGACCAAGATCGTATCGAACCCGACCATCGTCACGCTCAACAACACGCAGGCTGTGATCAACGTCGGCCAGGAGCGCCCGATTCCCAGCTACACCTACAACGCCGAGCGCGGCGTCTACGAGGTTAGCGGCTTCACCTACAAGCCTATCGGCGTGATCCTGAAGGTCACCCCGCAGGTCAACGCCCGCGGCTTCATCAAGCTCACGGTCGAGCCCGAAGTCAGCCAGTCGAACCGCGACGCGAACTTCAACGGCGCCCAGATTCCGATCGTCGAGTCCCGCAAGGCCAACACCACGGTGTCGCTGAAGGATGGATTCACGATGGGCATCGGCGGCCTCCTGCAGCAAGCTGCGACCAACGGCCAGAACAAGGTCCCCGTCCTCGGCTCGATGCCCGTGCTCGGCCGGCTTTTCCGGTCCGACAACAAGAACATCGAGACCACCAATCTCATCATCTTCATCACCGCCAAGACGATTAGCGCCGAGGGCGCGACGGTGGAGCAGGTGTTCGACTCCGGTCGCGTGCGCGGCCTTGACATGCGCCGCGAGGACCTACCCGGCCACCGCGACGGCTCCAATCCCTTCATCCAAGCGCCCGTGGCCAAGGGGGCCCAGTAATCCCGCCATTGAGTGAGGCAAACGACCGAAACCAAAGACCACTCATGAAAACAAATTTCCGACATCTCGGTGCCGCGGCGATCCTCGCCGTCCTCGCGCCCGGCGCGTCACTGGCTCAGACCGAGCCGGTGATGGCCGCCGATATCATCAGCGTTGCAGTGCACAACGGCATCGGCTCGGTCGTCTCCGTCGCAGTGACGACGCCCGGCTCCGGTTATACGTCTGTCCCTGCCGTCACAGTCAGCGGCGGCGGCGGCGCGGGTGCCACGCTCGAGGCTGTTCTCAGTGGGGGCACGGTTGCGGCCCTCAAAATCATCACCGCTGGCTCGGGTTACACGACCGTCCCCACAATCACGATCGCGCCTCCCGGGCAGCAGGCGACCGCTACTGGAACGGTGTCGGGAGGTGCTGTTTCAATAAATCTCACAACGGCTGGCTCGGGCTACACTGTCGCCCCAACCGTTACAGTCACCGGAATCACAGGAGGTAGCGGATTTTCAATTACCTCAAGTGTCTCGGGTGGAGCCGTCAGTCTGAATGTCACTCCGGGCAGTGGTTATTCGGGAACTCCAATCGTGACGATCGCGCCTCCCGGCACAACGGCCGCCGGTGCCGCTATAGCGCTCGGCACGCTCTTCACTGCGCCCTTTCAAAACGAAGCCTTCGGACCGGTTGATACGCGCATCACTATCACCGCGCTAGGGCGCGGCACGTTTCCCCTAGGAGGCTACACCTACTCCTTCTTCGCCAACGGTGTCCCGTTGATGACCTCGACTGTCCCTCAGGCTCCGGGCGGGAACTATGGTGCAATTTCTTGGGCGCCGGTTCAGCCGGGTGCTTACCAGTTGACCTGCATCGTCTCGGACGGAGCTCACACCGTCACGACTTTCCCGGTCCGTTATTTCGCCACCGGCACCTCGATTATCGGGCCGGTCGACTACCCGCTGGTGCCAAATGGCTCCTCGGTGGTGATTCAAGCGACCGCGACGCCGGCACCGTCGGCGCCGACCTCTACGGCCTTTGTTCAGCGCATGGAATTTTGGGTCGACGGCGTGCTGGCGAGCACGGACACGACCTATCCCTATTCGTTCATCTACACCCCGGCCCCCTCGCCGACGACGCACGTGGTCGAAGCCCGCGGCTTCGACAACAACGGCAACCAGATCTCGCCCAACGGCACCGCAACTCGCCAGTTCTCCATGGTCACGCCCACCGGCACCCCTCCGACGGTGCGCTTCGCCAATCCGCCCGATGGCAGCAGCGTGCAGGCGGGCTCTCAGGTCAACGTCATCGCCGATGCAGTGGCGCCTGATGGGTTCATCAAGAACGTCGAGTTCTACATAAACGGTGTGCTCCACAGCGCGACCCAGACTTTTCCCTTCACCGCCGATTGGAAACCGCAAGTGCCCGGCCGCTATCAGTTCGTCGCGATCGCTTTCGACGACAAGAGCAACGCGGTCGCCTCGCAGCCGATCACGCTCACAGCCACCGGCGCATTTCCGACCGCCGCGATCACCAATCCCGAGCGCAGCGGTCTGACCGTAGTGCAGGGATCGACGCTCCCGGTCACCGTGCGTGCAGCCGGTGCGGATGGCGGCCTGACTTCGCTCAAGACCGTGGAGTTCCTTGTCGACGGTGTCGTGAATGACACTTTTCCCAAAGCGGTGGTCCCGACAACGCCCCTGCCTCCCGGCTCCGTGGCGCCGCCGCCGGTGCTCGCCGATCCGCTCGTCTTCACCTGGAAGGCCAACGTCGCGCTCGGCACGCATCGCCTCTCGACGCGAGTCACGGGCACCAACGGCCTGAGCATCACCTCCGCCGAAGTCACGGTGAACGTCGTTGCCAACCAAGCGCCGCGCGTCGCCATCACCGCGCCCACGGCGTCTTCGTTGTTCGTGGTGAACACCGCGGGCAATATCGTGACGGCACCGTCCGATGTCGATGGCACCATCGAGCTCGTCGAATTCTTTGCCAACGGCATCAAGATTGGCGCGGCCACCAAGGCGCCTTGGCAGGCAGCATGGACGCCGACCAACACCGGCGCCTTCGACCTCACGGTTCGAGCGACCGACAACGGCGGCGCCACGGCGACATCCGCGGTCGTCACGGTGAACGTCGATCCGCCGGCTACCAGCGGCCCGACCCAGCCGACGATTTCCTATTCGGTGTTCCGCGGCGACTATGGTTCCGTGGCGGAGAGCGGGCGCTTCGCCCTCGCGGTGAACCGCAATAATCGCGGCACCCTGATTGCCTACTCCGTTGCGCCCGCGGGTCGCAGCTACCTGTGGAACGACATTCCCATCAATAGCGATGGCTCCTTCGCCGTTGCCGCGGCTGAGGGCCAGCCGGCGGTGAACGGTCTGACCTCGGCCACGGGTGTTTCCGGCAACTTTGGCGGCAACACCTTCATCGGGCCGGTCACGCCCACCTCGGGCGCCTTCATCCCGCTCATGGTGGCGGGCTCGGTGACTGGCGTGGCGAACAGCGTCGCCATCGCAATCGTGGGTGGTGACAGCTCGGTTACGCTCTACACCGCCGCTGGTGCCGGCCGCGAGGTCGGTTCCGATGTGCTGTCGGCCACGGGCAACTTCTCGTTTCCCACCACCTCCGGTGGTCGCTTCGTCGGCACCGTGGCCAATCTGGCCTCGATTGTCAGCGGCACGGTCAGCGGCAGCGTCGCGGGAAATTTCCTCCTCCGGCAGCAGTCCAGCCGCATTGCCAACATCTCCGCCCGCACGCTTGCCGCCTCGGGTGATCGCACGCTGGTCGCCGGCTTCGTGATCGGCGGCGGCGGAACCAAGCCGCTGCTCATCCGCGCGGTCGGTCCCACGCTCGCCAACTTCGGCGTGGCCAACCCCATCGCCGATCCGAGCATCGCGGCGGTGAACCGCCTCGGCGCCACGGTGGCGTCCAACAATGACTGGGGCAACACCCCGGCGCTCGTGGCGCTCTCGAACCAAGTCGGTGCGTTTCCGCTCACGCCTGGCAGCCGCGACGCGGCCGTCTCGGTCTCGCTGGTCCCCGGCACCTACACGGCGGTCATCGGGGGCGCCTCGGCCACCCCGGGCACCGCCTTGGTGGAAATCTACGACACCGAAGTCTCCACCGGCGGCAGCGGGGCTCGCATCACCAACATTTCGACGCGCGGCCAAGTCGGCTCCGGGGAGCCGCTGCTCGCGGGCTTCGTCATCACCGGCGATCTGCGGAAGCGGGTGCTCATCCGCGCCGTGGGTCCGACGCTCGCCAACTTCGGCCTCACCGGCCTCCTCGCCGATCCGCGGATCGAGGTGCTTTCCGGCACGACCGCCGTGGCCAGCAACAACGATTGGACCGAGGCCAGCACCACGGGGCAGGTTGTGTCCGTGACTCCGACCGTCGGCGGCTTTCCGCTTAACGCCGGCAGCAAGGATGCGGCGATTGTGCTCCAACTCGCGCCCGGCGCCTACACGGTGCAGGTCGCGGGCGTCGGCGCCTCCGCCGGCACCGTGCTGGTGGAAATCTACGACGCGGACCTCTGAGTGACTCGCGTCGCGTAGAGTAGAGTAGCAAATCTCGCCGCGGGCTCACGCCCGCGGCTTTTTTTGTGCGTCATGGCGGGCCGGCGAATGGCGGTCAGGAGTTTTCCAACGCAGCGTTCGGTGGACCGCTAATACCCGCGACTATTGGTTCGTCATTTCCGGGCGCGCACTTACGGTCCGCCAACCATGAGCCGCACCGCCAGTCCAGCCGGGAGCGTTTCCCCCCACGCTTTCTCGAGCGTGTTCTCGCTCGTCGCGCCGCACATGGCCGATCTGGACCGGTTTTTGCACGGCCAGCTCGGCGCCTTCGAGCCGGAGATCCGCACGATGGTCGACTACTGCATCGACACCTCGGGGAAACGCATCCGGCCCGCGTTGGCGTTCCTCAGTGGCTGGCGCGGTCCGGGCGCGGTCTCGCCGGATTTGGTGCGGGCCGCCGCGGTCGTCGAACTCGTGCATCTCGCCACGCTCGTGCATGACGACATCATGGACGACGCCGATGTGCGCCGTAGCCGGCGCACGGCATCGCGCGAATACGGCGCGACGGCAGCCGTGCTGCTGGGCGATGCGCTGTTTGCCCACGCCCTGCACCTGGCGACGCAGTTTCCCACCACCGAGATTTGCGCTGCTGTCTCCGAATCCACGCGACGGGTCTGCGCCGGTGAGATTGTCCAGACGCTGCGTCGCGGCTCGACGAACATCACGCGCGCCGACTACCAACGCATCGTCGATCTCAAGACCGCGGAGCTTTTCCGGGTGTCGTGCCATTTGGGCGCGCGGCTCGCGGGATTCGCTCCGGATTTTGTCGCGGCGGTGGGCCGGTTCGGCCGGCACCTCGGCATCGCCTATCAGATCTACGACGACCTCGTGGATTTTTTCGGCGATGAATCCCGAATCGGGAAAACCTTGGGGACCGATCTCGCGAGCGGCAAACTGACGCTGCCGCTCCTGATGCTGCTGGATCGGCTGCCTCCCGTGGAGCGCTCCGCGCTGCTCTGCGAAGTCACCGGCGAACGACCCCCTCAGCCTGGCGAACGTGTCCGGCAGATGCGCGAGCTCGGCGTTTTTCCAGCCGTCTCCGACGCGGTGCATGTCGAGATCGATGCCGCGCGCGCCGCGCTGATCGCGATCCCTCGGCAGACGCCGACGCCGCTGCTCCTCGCCCTCTGCGATGGGCTGGCCTCGCAGCTCGCGGCGATTGCGCCGCCGGAGAACGTGTCGGCTTAGGGATCGCCCTGGGCTGCACTTTCCCATTGCTCAATTCATTGCGGCCCCCTTCCGTGTCGTCGTGATCGGAGCGAGCAAGATTCTCGGCAAGGCGCTCGTAGCGTCGCCCGAGCGCCGGCAGGAAGCCGACGCTGATTTCGAGATCGTGCGGTCCGTGCAGGCCGGTGATGTCGCCGCCTTCGATGGTTTGGTCGCGAAGTATCGGGAGCGAGTTTTCGGCATCGTCTACCACCTGACCTCGAACCGCGAGGATGCAGCCGACCTCACCCAGGACGCCTTCATCAAGGCCTTCCAGTCGATCCATCGCTTCGGCGGGCAGTCCTCTTTCTTCACGTGGCTCTACCGGATCGCGGTGAATTCGGCGCTAAGCCACCTGCGAAAAGCCCGCCTGCGGTCGTTCTTCAGCTTGGAACGCATCGATTCGGAAGAACCGGTGGCCAAGGAAATTATTGATGCGTTGACGGATAAGTGTGGCGCGGATCGCGATACCTATGTCCACGAGCTTCAGGAAAAATTGAACGATGCGCTGCATAAGTTGTCTACCAAGCATCGCACCGTGGTAACCTTGTTCGAAATCGATGGCCTTAGCCACCAAGAGATCGCTGACGTGATGGATTGCTCGGTCGGGACGGTCCGATCCCGCCTGCACTACGCGAAGCAGCTCCTGCAATCCGAGCTGCAGCCCTACATCCGTCGATGAAACCCGAGAACAAGCGCCCCGTCACCATCGAGGATTTGCTGCGCCTGAAACGCACCGAGCGTCCGCCCGCCGAATTCTGGTCCGAGTTTGAGCGGCAGTTGCGCGCCAAGCAGCTCGCCGCGTTGGTGGAAAAACGCCCGTGGTGGCAGTCCTTCCCAGTGATGTTGTCCGGCCTTTCCCGGCATCGGGTGCCGTTTGGCGCCGCAGCCGCGTTTGCCCTTACGATCCTGGTGGTGCGCGAATATCGCAGCACTTCGGTGCCGGCGGCTCAGCCGGCCGAGGCCTTCGCCACGCAGGATATCGTGCTTCCGGTGTCGCAGTCGGTTGCGGCGCTCCCGGCGGAGATCTCGCTTGGGGCGTTCGCGCCTACCGCGGTGTCAGCTGTGCCAGAGATCCAACACCCCGCGACGGCTGCGTTCGTTGCAGCTACTGAGTTGCCGCTCAACCCAGCGGTGACCGTCCCCGCGAGTATTTCCGTGGACTCGAAGCCGCCGGCCTCCGCCTTGGCTGCGATGGGCACCGTGGGTTCGCTGCGGGCTCCTTCGAGCCTGGATGGTTCCAATTTTCTGGCATCCCCCGCTATATTCGACGCGCGTCCGGTGGTCGCGTCGGTCCCCCGCAATGCCATCGATCCGCTGCGGCTCATGAATCCCCCCGGTGAGTCTCGGCGCGCGCGGTTTCTCACCGCTATGGTGTCTTCGGCTTCGGTTGAGGCGCAGCCGCGGACGTCCGAACGGGCGGCGAATCGTATCGCGGAAGAGCGGCTCTACGATCAAGTCAGCCGCTTCGGCGCGCGGGGCGATCGGTTGCAGGTGAAGTTCTGAGCAGCTCTCCGCCTCCAAGATTTCCGCGGCCCCGCCAAGACGGGGCTTTTTTATGGGCATTTTCGCCCCGCGCTCTTTTCTCCAGCGCATGTCCGCTCATCAAGCGACCCTCACCCTCCGGCCCGGAGGCCCGGGCCTGCACGAAATCACGGCGCAGGTGGCGCGGGAAGTTCAGCGCAGTGGATACGCGCGCGGGGTGGTGAGCGTGTTCTGCCGCCATACGAGCTGTTCGCTCGTCATCATGGAAAACGCCGACCCGGGCGCGCGCCGGGATCTCGAGGCCTGGCTCGATCGGCTCGTGCCGGAAAACGATCCGCTGTTTGAGCACACGCTTGAAGGTCCCGACGACATGCCGTCACACATCAAGATGGCCCTCACGCGCACGAGCGAGACGGTGCCCATTGCGGAGGGCCGCATGCTGCTCGGCGCCTGGCAGGGGATTTTTCTTTGGGAGCACCGCCGCGCCCCGCACCCCCGCGAAGTGATCGTGACCGTGCTGGGGTAGGGCCGGTGCGGATTCGCGCGCTACGGTTTCGTCGGCAGACAGGCGCCGCACCCGTTCGCGAAGAAGTCGTTGCCCTTGTCATCGACGAGGATGAACGCCGGGAAATCCTGCACCTCGATCCTCCAGACGGCCTCCATGCCGAGCTCGGGATACTCGAGGACCTCGACCCTCTTGATGTTCTCCTTGGCGAGGATTGCCGCAGGGCCGCCGATGCTGCCGAGGTAGAAACCGCCGTGCTTTTTGCACGCGTTGGTCACCTGCATCCCGCGGTTGCCCTTGGCGAGCATCACCATCGAGCCGCCGTGCGCCTGGAAAAGGTCCACGTAGCTATCCATGCGGCCGGCGGTCGTGGGGCCGAATGATCCGGAGGCGTAGCCCGTCGGCGTCTTCGCGGGGCCGGCGTAGTAGACCGGGTGGTCCTTGAGATACTGCGGGAGACCCTGGCCGGCATCGACGCGCTCCTTGAGCTTCGCGTGCGCGCTGTCGCGGGCCACGATGAGCGGGCCCGTGAGCGAGACGCGGGTCGTGACGGGATGCCGCGAGAGCTCAGCTCGGATCTCCTGCATCGGCCGACTCAGATCGACGCGGACGATGTTGTCGTCTTTCCACAGGCGGCTGGCGGCCGGGATGAAGCGGCCGGGATTCGTCTCCATCTTCTCGAGAAAGATGCCGTCCTGGGTGATCTTCGCCCTGATGTTCCGGTCGGCGCTGCAGGAGACGCCCATTGCGACGGGGCAGCTCGCGCCGTGGCGCGGCAGGCGGACGACCCGCACATCGAGCGCGAAATACTTTCCGCCGAACTGCGCGCCGATGCCCGTGGCGCGCGCGATCTGGAGGACCTTCTCCTCCATCGCGAGATCGCGGAACGCGCGGCCGTGCTCGTTGCCCGTCGTGGGCAGGGCGTCGAGGTAGCGCGCGGAGGCGAGCTTGAGGACCTTCATGCACGACTCGGCGCTGGTGCCGCCGACGACAAACACGAGGTGATACGGCGGGCACGCGCTGGTGCCGAGCAGCGGCAGCTTGTCCGCGACGAATTTCTCGAAGCTTTTCGGGTTGAGCAGCGCCTTGGTCTCCTGGAACAGGAACATCTTGTTCGCCGAGCCGCCGCCCTTCGCGACGAAGAGGAACTCATACTTCGCGCCCTCCGTCGCCATGATGTCGATCTGGGCGGGGAGGTTGGTGCCGGTGTTCACCTCTTTCCACATGTCGAGCGGCGAGGTCTGCGAGTAGCGGAGATTCTCCTTGGTGTAGCAGTCGTAGATGCCGCGGGAGACCCACTCGGCGTCGTTCGCGCCCGTCCACACCTGCTGGCCCTTCTTGGCGAAGACCGCGGCCGTGCCCGTGTCCTGGCACATCGGTAAAATGCCCTCCGCGGCGATCTCGGCGTTCTTGAGCAGCGTGAGCGCGACGTAGCGATCGTTGGCCGAGGCCTCGGGGTCGTCGAGGATGGCGGCGACCTGCTTTAAGTGCGACGTGCGGAGCTGGAACGACGTGTCGTGAAACGCCTGCTGCGTGAGAAACGCGATCGCCTCTGGCGCGACCTTCAGGATCTCGCGGCCTTCGAAGGTCGCCGCGCTGATCCCGTCGCGGGAAAGCAGGCGATACTCGGTGTCGTCGCTGCCGAGGGGCAGCGGATCCTGGTAGGTGAAGGGAGGCGTAGGCATGGCAGGGCGAAGTTTGGAAAAATATGACCGGAGTAAAGACGCGCGTGCGTTTCGCCGTGCGCTCAACGCCCCGCCATCGCGCCGATGACGTCTATGAACCGCGGCAGATCCGCCGTCGTCGCGACCTCGCCGGTGGCCCGTTCCCAGCCGGACGAGCCGGGCCACACGCCGCGCTGCAGGAAATTCTCCTGCGCCGCGACCATGCCGGCCACGCTGAAGTAATCCTTCTGCTCGCGCTCCTCGCGCACCCGGCTGACGAGCGCCGCCGGGATCGAGGCGATGTGGCCGCTCGAGATGTGCGCGAGATCGTTGAGCGCGACGAACGGGCGCGAGTCTGCCAGCGTGGTCGCCGGCCGGCTGAGCTCGCCGGTGAGGTAGCGGGCGTAGTGCAGGTGATTCTCGAGCAGCGCATCGAACGGACCCGGCGCGCTGCTCTCCACCCGTCCGTCCGTCCACCGCACCTCGACCGTGCCGCCGACTGAGTAGCGCAGCGTCGCGTTCTCGCAGAGCACCGTCTCGCAGTGAGTGCCCGTTCCGGCGCACGCGTGCGAAAGTGCAAACCGCATCGTCACGCCGCTGGCGGTGTCAGCCTCCACGAAAAATGTGTCCGCCCCCTCGATGGCATGCACGCGATAGAGTTCGGCCCGAACCGCGGCGATTTTGGCCCACGTGAACAGCTCGGGACCGCCGGTCCAGAAAAGCAGATTGTGGACGAAGTGCGCCATCGCGTTGCCGAAGCACGAGTCGAGCACGACGCGATCGCCCGCGAGCAGGCGGCCGGCCCAGTCGTTGCGGGAAAAATAGCTCGCGGGCCGCGGCCAGAGCGCGGTGAGCGTCGCCCCGCGGATCGCGCCGAACTCCCCGGCGAGCAGGCGCTCCTTCAGGGCGAGGCGCGGTTTCTCGATGATGAAGTTAAAGCCCACGTGCGAGGCCTTGGGCGCGCGGGCGTCGGCCAAAATCATTCGTTCCAGCTCGGCGTGGTCGAGGGTGGGGGGTTTCTCCAAGTAGACCGGCAGGCCGAGGGAGGTGGCGGCGGCGTGCATCTCCGCATGGAGCTGGATGGGCGTGGGCACCGCCACCACGTCGAGCTGGCCGTGGCAGGCGTCGAGCATCGCGCGATAATTGTCGAACACCTGCACGCCACGCTGACCGAGGCGCCACGTCTGCTGTTCGCCCGCAAAAAGCCCAGCCTGCGGATCGCAGGTGCAGATGAGCTTGGCCAGCTGCCTCTCCTCGAGGCGCGCGATGGCGTGATGGTGCGCGCCGGCGAAGCCGCCCATGCCGATGATGCCGATGCGGAGAGGAGGCTTCACACGATCTTGAATTTGGGGAGATCCTGGCTGTCGACGAGGCCGACCGGCCGGCCTCGGCGATCGACGACGATGAGATCGTCGATCTTGTGCGCTTCGAAGAGCCGCACGGCGTCCACCCCGAGCGCGTCTTCCGCGATCGTCTTGGGGTTGCGCGTCATGAAGGTCTTTACGGGTTGGCGGAGAAAATCAGGGCTGGTGAGCGCGCCGCGGCGGAAATCGCCGTCGGTGAGGATGCCCGTGAGCTTGCCGGTCCGGGCCGCGATGAGCGCGATGCTGCCGCTCTTGGCGCGCGTCATCGCGAGGATCGCGTCCTGCGTCGAGACGGTGTCGGGCGCCGTTGGCAGGCGGTCGCCCGTGCGCATGATGTCCTTCACGCGCAGGAGCAGCACGCGGCCGAGGTTGCCGGCGGGATGGTATTTCGCGAAATCATCGCGCGTGAGGCCGCGGGCCTCGAGCAGCACCATCGCCAAGGCGTCGCCCAGCGCGAGCGCCGCGGTGGTGCTCGCCGTGGGGGCGAGGCGCAGCGGGCAGGCCTCGGCCGGCACACGGAAGAGCAGGCGAAGGTCGGCGTTGCGCGCGAGGTCGGAGGCGGGATTGCTGGTGAAGGCCACGAGACGCGCGCCGAAACGCTTGAGCACAGGGATCAGCCGGAGGATTTCCTCGGATTGGCCGCTGTTGCTCAGCAGGAAAACCAAGTCGCCCTCGTCGACGAGCCCGAGGTCGCCGTGCAGCGCCTGCGTGGCGTCAAGGAAACACGAGGAGACGCCCGTGCTGTTGAACGTCGCGGCGATTTTCTGCGCGATGGGGGCGTTCTTGCCGACGCCGCTGAAGATTAACTTGTGGCCGGCCGCCGACGCGGCCTCGACGGCTCGTGCGGTGGCCACGAACTCCACGCCAAGGCGGCGGGCCGTCTCCGCCAGCGCCCTCTGCTCGATACGGATGCAAGCACGGGCACGCGTGAGGACGGATTTCGGTTGGAGGGCCATTTAGAGTTTGAGTCGCTGATGCGAGGGCCGGAACTTAGGCCGCTCGAACCACCGTTCAATGCCGTTTTCCAGAGTGATGACTGTCCGTCGCCGAGTTTTTGCC
>JANOCA010000020.1:0-4766 GCA_031411915.1 Opitutaceae bacterium | reverse complement strand
GACCTCGCTCGTCGTCGTGAGCTGCCCGCCCGGCAGCGGCCCCTCGAGGACCAGGGGATTCAAGCTCGCGCGCGCGGTGTAGATCGCGGCCGTGAGCCCGGCGCAGCCGGTCCCGATGATGACGACGTTTTCGACGGTGGGCGTGGACATGTGGAAGGGAGCGGCGAGATGAATTCACGCCAAGCCGGAGCGCAACTGCGGAGATGGTTCGGGTCGTGGACGAGGCGTCCCGCCTCGTGCTTGGGTGCGAGGGCGGACGGACGAAGCGCAAAACGAGGCGAGACGCCTCGTCAACGACTGATGGCACGCACAGCCTCGCGCAGAACTTCGACGCCCACGCATGCGCGGCTTTGAGCAAGTCACCGTCCTGTGACGCGAGCACCGGGCCACGCCGGATCACCAGTTCCAGATAGCCTGCGTCGTAGGCCGTGAGTCCGTGCTGGCGCGGCGAACGCGGGGCGGCTGCGTTCCGCGCGTTCGTCGTGGGTGGTCACGTTGAGCGCGGGCAGCAGTCCGAGCGCGGCCGGACTGTCCACCACCAGCGGTTTCAGCGCGTGCGGCCGGCGTTGATCAGTTCCTTCGCCGACTCACGGCCCGGTTTCGTTTGGGCGGCGATTTCAGCGATGCGGCGCAGCGCTGCGGTGCGGTTCACGCTGGCGAACTGCTTCACGGCGGAGAGTCGCGCAATAGGTCGCTTCACTTTTTGAAAATCACCTGCCCCGCAACGTCCTTCAGCGGAATTGCACCATGATACCGACTATCCAGCGAATTCTCAGTAAAGTCGCCGAGCACAAAGACGGCGTTTTCTGGTATTGTGAGATTCGCCTTCTTCACTCGAAAACCTCCGGTGCTTATCGTCGAAGGGAGCGTAGATCGTGATCCATTGATCGAAATCCCCGACTCATCGATGGTGATTTTTTAGCCAGGCAGTCCGACAACACGCTTGGTGAAGAAAACGCCCGGGGAATCGGGTCGTGTGAAAATCACCAAGTCATACCGCGTAACTTTGTCTCGGTAGCTTTCGGATAGCCGACCGAAGAACCTTTCCCCCCTTTCAATCGTAGGTTTCATGTCCTCGCCCGATGAAACGTAGTAGCGAAGACCAGCGAGGTGGAGCAGCAGGCCGGCGACTATGTTGGCGCCGATCAAGATTCCTAAGACTTTAGCGATGCGGAGGAACATTCCCTTGCAGACCATAAATTAGGCTGCACGCGAGTTGGCGAGTTTTGTCCTATGGGATCGGTAGCCATCCGGTGCGAACGACGTGGGATTTGAATTCAGCTGGAGAACTATCGACGGAATTTTGAGTCAGCATCCCCTCCGGCGACTTCTTCGCCGAACGTCAATCGCAACCCCTGCTTGCACCCGCCGCGCCGTGCCCTGACCTTCGCACGCTCCCGTGCCCTCCATCCCGATCAATCTCGCCACCCAACCTCCCGCCGGCGCCCCGGCCAAGGTCTACTCTCACGAGCCCGTGTGGGACGCGAAGCGGTGGCTGCCCACGACGGCCGATGAGGTGAAGGCGCGTGGGTGGGACTACGTCGATGTCATCATCGTGTCGGGCGACGCCTACGTGGATCACCCGGCGTTCGGCACGGCGGTCATCGGGCGCATCATCGAGCGCGAGGGGCTGCGCGTGGCGATTTTACCGCAGCCCAACTGGCGCGACGACCTGCGCGACTTCAAGAAACTCGGTGCGCCGCGGCTCTTCTTCGGCGTCACGTCGGGCTGCATGGATTCGATGATCAACCGCTACACGGCGGCGAAGAAGCTCCGCAGCGAGGATGCCTACACGCCCGGCGGCGAGCAGGGCTTCCGGCCTGACTACGCGGCGACGGTTTATTCGCAGATCCTGAAAAAACTTTTCCCCGAGACGCCCGTGCTGCTCGGTGGCATCGAGGCGAGCCTGCGCCGCGTGACGCACTACGACTATTGGTCCGACACGCTGAAGCCCGGCATCCTCGCCGAGAGCGGCGCGGATATGCTCGTGTATGGGATGGGCGAGCTGCCGTTGCTCGAAATCCTGCGGCTCCTGAAACAGGGCGTGCCGTTCTCGTCGCTCAAAACGATTGCGCAGACCGCGGTGTGGCTGGAGCCGGGTGCGTCGGCGCCCAAGAACCAAAACTGGGAAGACTTCACGCTGCACACGCACGAGGAGTGCCTCGCCGACCGCGCGCTTTACGCGGCGAACTTCAAGAACATCGAGACCGAGTCCAACCGCGTGAAGGCGCGTCGGCTTTTCCAGCCGACCGGCGATCGCCTGATGATCGTGAACCCGCCGTTCCCGACGATGACCGAGGAGCAGATCGACCGGAGCTGGGAGCTGCCCTACACGCGCCTGCCGCATCCAAAATATCGCAAGCGCGGTCCGATTCCCGCCTACGAGATGATCAAGCACTCGATCAACATGCACCGCGGGTGCTTTGGCGGGTGCAGCTTCTGCACGATCTCGGCGCACCAAGGGAAGTTTGTCGCGAGCCGCAGCAAAGCCTCGATCCTGCGCGAGGTGGAGGAGATCAAGCAGATGCCGGACTTCCGCGGCACGATCAGCGATCTCGGCGGGCCCTCGGGCAACATGTATAAGATGAAGGGCAAGGAGCAGTGGATCTGCGACGAGTGCATCCGCCCGAGCTGCATCTGGCCCGATGTGTGCCGCAACCTCGACACCGACCACACCGCGCTCCTCGACATCTACAAATCCGTGCGCGAGACCGAGGGCGTGAAGCACGCCTACGTCGCGAGCGGCATCCGCTACGATCTTTTCCTGCACGACAAGGACGACCGTGCGCAGGTGAAGCGCAGCCACGACCGCTACGTCGAGGAACTCGCCGCGCACCACGTGCCCGGCCGCTTGAAGGTCGCGCCCGAGCATACGAGCGACCACGTGCTGCGCATCATGCGCAAGCCGACCTTCGATCTCTTCTACAAGTTCAAGGAGAAGTTTGACCGCGCGACGAAGAAGGCGGGCAAGCCCGACACGCCCGTCGTCCCGTATTTCATCAGCTCGCATCCCGGCTCGCGGCCCGAGGACATGGCGGAGCTCGCGCTCAAGACCAAGGACCTCGGCTTCCGCCTCGAGCAAGTGCAGGACTTCACGCCCACGCCGATGACCGTCGCGACCGAAATCTACGCGACCGGCGTGCATCCCTACGACATGAAGCCGGTCGAGGTCGCGCGCACGCCGGAGGAAAAGCAGGAGCAGCGGAGCTTTTTCTTTTGGTATAAGCCCGAGATGCGCGCCGCGATCCGCCGCTCGATGCAGCGCCTGGGGTTGGGTGGAATCGCGAAGAGATTGCTCGATGAAAAGAAGGCGACGCGCGATGTGACGCCGCCGCCGCACATCACGCCGTGTGGGATGAAGGTGCCGCGTGGGCACCAAGCGGGCCAGCGGCCGCAGGGTGGTGGAGGACAGTGCGGGCCGAAGGCGGGGAAGAAGTTTTTTGAGAAGCGGCGCGGGCGGTAGCGAGTGTGGGAGGGGCTTTACGCCCCGACTGAAGCAGGTTGCCAGTTCCTGTCGGGGCATAAAGCCCCTCCCACAGTTGCATCAGCGCGCTAGCGGCGCGCAGTATCTTGCCATGATCACCGACGCCCGCACACTTCACGAGCGCCTCTTCACCCTCGACACGCATAGCGACACGCCGACGGCGTCGCTCATGCGCGACGGCTGGGATTTCGCGGCGCGTCACGATCACGCCCTCGATCATTCGCAGATCGATCTGCCGCGGCTGCGCGAGGGCGGGATGGATGCGATGGTGTTCGCGGTCTACGTCGGCCAGATGGCGCGCACGCCCGAGGCGTGGCGCCTCGTGCACGAGCGCGCCGTGCGGTGCCTTGAGCGCACGCACGCGGTGATCCGCGACAACGCCGGCGCCTGCGCTCTCGCGCTCACCGCGGACGACGGCCCGCGGCTCAAGGCCGTGGGGAAGCGCGCGATCTACCTGAGCATCGAGAACGCCTACTCGCTGGGGCGCGAGGTGGCGAACGTCGCGAAATTCCACGCGCTCGGCGTGCGCATGCTCGGCCTCACGCACATGGCGAACAACGAGTTCGCCGACTCCTCCACCGATCCGCGCGGAGCGGAGTGGGGCGGGCTGAGCCCGTTTGGCCGCGAGGTCGTGGCTGAGTGCAACCGCCTCGGCATCGTGCTCGACGCGTCGCACGCGAGCGATGGCGCGTTGCGCGATCTGCTGGAGGTCTCGCGTGCGCCGGTCGTGCTCTCGCACAGCGGCCCGCGCGCCTGCGCCGATCACCCGCGCAACATCGGCGACGATCTGCTGCGCGAGCTGGCCCGCGAGGGCGGCGTGATGCACATCAATGCGCTGCCGATCTCGCTCGTCGATGCGCCGGGCAACCGCCGCACCCAAGCGGTCGCCGATGTGCTGATGCGCTATCAGGACACAGTGCCGACCCCTGAGGCGCTGGCAGCCGAGGGCCGCGACTACGACGTAGCGTGCGCGGGCTGCCCGAACCCGCCCGTGGCGCTCGACGACTTCATCCGCCACGTCGAACACACGGTGGCGGTTGCCGGCATCGACCATGTGGGCATCGGCTGCGATCTCGACGGGGGCGGGGGATATTTCGAGGAGCTGCGCGACGTCGCGGATTTTCCGAACATCACCGCGGCGCTTGTCGCGCGGGGCTGGCGCGAGCCCGAGCTGGCGAAGCTCTGGGGCCGCAACACGCTGCGCGTGCTGCGGGCGGCGCAGGATTTGTAGGGCGTCTGTCTTGCAGACGCCGGGTCTGGGTTTTCGCGTGCGGCCGTCGGC
>JANOCA010000019.1:0-14938 GCA_031411915.1 Opitutaceae bacterium | reverse complement strand
ATGCAGTTTGGCCACAACGACCAGAAGCAAATCGCCGCGGGCAACGGCGGGCCCTTCACCACCTACAAAGCCGAGATCAAGCGCCACGTCGACGGCGTGCGCGCGCGCGGCGGAGTGCCGGTCATCGTCTCGCCGATGGAGCGGCGCGGCTTCGACGAAGCGGGGCGCGTGCACGGCTCGCTCGCCGACTACGCCGAGGCTTCGAAGCAAGCCGCGCAGGAACTCGGCGTCGCCTTCATCGACCTCAACGCGATGAGCAAGGAACTCTACGCCGCGCTCGGGCGGGAAAAGTCAGCGCTCGCATTCGCCGCTCCGGGCGGTCGCGTGGACAACACGCACCACAACAATTTCGGCAGCTACCAACTCGCCCAGTGCATCGCGCAGGCCATCCGCGCGCAGAACCTGCCGATCGCGGAATTTCTTTCACCCGAGTTCAAGGGCTTCGATCCCGCCCGCCCTGATGATCCCGCGAAGTTCGCCGTGCCGGCCAGCGCTGACTTCACGAACCAGCGTCCGCTCGGCGACGAGGCGAACCGTCAGTAATCCCGCTGGGATCGCGTAGCCCGCCTCGGAAGAGGCGGGACCGACCGAGGGCCGCCCATCGGGTCATCCCGCTTCTACCGAAGCGGGCCACCAAGACACTTATCGCCCGCCTGTGTCGTGGAGATTTTCATCCGCCGCCAGGCCAGCAGCCCGCACAGCGCGAAGCCGATCGCGTTGACCGTGCCGTGCAGCAGGCGCATCTGCGGGATGCCCAGCCACGGCCCGGCGCGCACCGCATAGGCGCCGGCGAGCACCATTCCGAAAAAGAGCGCCACGCCGGACACTCCCAACAGCGCACGTGTCACAAACGATTGCCG
Source organism: Opitutaceae bacterium (assembly GCA_031411915.1). GTDB lineage: Bacteria > Verrucomicrobiota > Verrucomicrobiia > Opitutales > Opitutaceae > ER46. The sequence goes on along the minus strand of JANOCA010000019.1, from coordinate 14,078 downwards.
GCCGTCGAGCGCAAGGCGCACCTGCAGCACCGCGAGCACCAGCCCCGCCAGCGCGAGTCCGCACGCCATCGCGGTTTCCAAGCTCCGGCCCCAGCCTAGCTGGGTCGCCGTGATCCCGAGCGCCACCGCTGGCACGCCCAGCACGACACCGACCGCCACCCGCGACGCGAGGCGCAGGAAAAACAATTCGCGCTGCACCAGCCCGGCGAACAGCGGCAGCAACAGGCCCGCGTAGTGGAAATGCACGGCCGTGAGCGCGACGATCTCCGCATCGAATCCCAGCGGACGCCAACCGCCGCGGTCGGCCACCAGCCACGCGGCGCCGATGGCGCCAAACATCAGCGCGACATCGCGGCATTGACCCTCGAGCTCGCGCTTCCAGCCGCCGGTCCGCACGCGCACAAGTCCAATGGCGGCAAGCAACCCCAGCACCGCCACCCACGGCAACGCGGCCAGCAACGCCGCGCCACCCGGCGGCAGCCAGCAGGCGACCCCGAGCATCACCGCCGCCGGCAGTTGAGCCAGCCGCACCCAGCCAAACCAGCGCGCGGTCGGCGCCGCCTCGTCCCCATCGATCAGCAAGTCGATCGCGAGCGGCACCAGCACAAGCGCGGCAAAGACGATCAGCGCATGCGACCATATCGCATCATGGAAGGAGGTGACTCGCCCCACGACGAAGCCCAGCCAGACCGCGGCGCCGATGATTGTTCGCAGGTTGGTGCTCATTTCAATTGGAAGTTCCCCCGCCTCCACGCACAGCGCCGAGCATCGCCGCCCTGGATTCGCGGACGAATCGCGCCTGCAACCGCCGCGCGATCGGCTTCGCGAGTCGCACGGGCCAATAGCGCGGACGCGAAAACGCCAGCAAGTCATACCACACGCTGCCGTCGGCGCGCAGCTCCACGCTGAAGCGCTCCTCACCCGCCTCGACATGCGCGCGCAGCGTGCCGTAGGCGAAGCCGAAGCACCGCGTCCCGCGACTGGCCTCGTCAATCGTGTAGACGATGCGGCACGCGTTGAGCCACCAAAAGCCCAGCGCGTGAGCCTGCATCGCCACGATTTGCCCTGCGCGGATGGGCGCATCAGGCGGAGTGACGCGCGTCCAAGTCGAGGGAAACATCCGCCACGCCCGCAAGGCCGCGCAAGCTCTCGCGAAATCCGCTTCGCCTGCACCAAGCTGTTGGCGGTTGTGATCGAGGTTGTAGCCTGGAGGGCACGACGCGCCCCTCGTGGCGCCAACCTCCGCGTAGCTGTGCCCTGCGGTTCCACTTTCGTGCGCGGCGAGAAACGCCCCCACCTCCGCCGCATCGGGTGCGCGAAGTGACCAACGTGGTTGGGTCGGAGCGGACATAGCCCGCGAGCCAACCGGCCGGCCCGCGCGGTGTCCACCGTGCGTTTTTTTGGTTTATTCCGCCGCCGCCCGCGGTGAGGCTGGCGCATGAAGACGCGCAAGGAAATCGTCGAGAACTGGCTGCCCCGCTATACCGGCGTGCCGCTGGACAAGTTCGGCCACTACATCCTGCTCACGAACTTCCACCACTACGTGAGGCTCTTCGCCGACTGGCATGGCGTGCCAGTCGTCGGCCTGGACAAGCCGATGCCCAACGCCACCGCCGGCGACATCACGATCATCAATTTCGGCATGGGCAGCGCCACCGCCGCCACGGTGATGGACCTGCTGAGCGCCCTCCCGCCCAAGGCCGTGCTCTTCCTCGGCAAGTGCGGCGGCCTGAAGCACCGCGCCTCGCTCGGCGATCTCATCCTCCCCATCGCGGCCATCCGCGGCGCAGGCACGAGCAACGACTACTTCCCGCCCGAGGTGCCCGCGCTGCCGTCGTTCGCGCTCCAAAAAGCCATCTCCACCACCGTCCGCGATCACGCGCGCGACTACTGGACGGGCACCGTCTACACCACCAACCGCCGCGTCTGGGAGCACGACGAGGAATTCAAGAAGAAGCTCACGGCGATGCGCACCCTGTGCATCGACATGGAGACCGCGACGATCTTCATGACCGCTTTCTACAACGAAATCCCCGCCGGCGCGCTGCTCCTCGTCTCCGATCAACCGATGACCCCCGACGGCGTGAAGACCGCCGAGAGTGATCGGCAGATCGACGAAAAATTCGTGGACGATCATCTCCGCATCGGCATCGACTCGCTCAAACAGCTCATCAACCAAGGGCTGACGGTGAAGCACCTGAAGTTCTGAGGTAGGGCGGGACGGCTGGGCCCGCCGCTCGCACGCTTACACCTCACATGGCACACGAACGCCCCGCGGCCTCGCTGCCTGAAAGGAAATTTCCGCCCCATGCGACTCCGCCTTGGGTGGGGCCCGGCGCGATTTTCTTCGTCACGGTTTGTTGTGTGTCTCGCGGGGAAAATCAACTTTGTCAGGCTGCCGTGTCGTCGGGCATCTTCGAGAGCGTCGAATTCCGCCAGCGACGTGGCGACTGGTTCGTGCATCTGCTCCTCCTGATGCCCGATCATCTCCATATGTTGGTGTCATTTCCGCGCGATACCGCAATGAAGGCCGTGATCGCGGGATGGAAGGAAATCGTCGCAAAGAAAGAGAAAGTGCGCTGGCAGCGCGATTTCTTCGATCATCGCTTGCGTGCAAAAGAAAGTTTCGAGGAGAAGGCTCACTACATCCGCATGAATCCCGTCCGACAAGGGCTCGTGGCTGCGCCGCAGGATTGGAGATTTGTTTGGGAGCCGATCACGTAGCCGGACGGCGGGCCCAGCGGTCCCGCCCTACCTCAATCCGCCACATCCAACCCGAACGGCACGAAAATCTCTTTGCCGCCGAGCTTCACCTGCGCCCAGACGGTGTAGCGGCCGGCCCGTGGGATCGTGAGTTTGAAATTGAGCGCGGGCTTGGTCGCATCGAGCGGCTTGGCGATTTCGGCTTCCACCGGATGCAAGTGCGCGAAGCCGCTCCGGGCCTCGTCGAACGCCACGAGATGCGCATACGCGCCCATCACCGGCTCCAGCGCCACGGCGCCGCCATCGATCCGGTTGAGGGAGAACTTGAGATCGATGGGCTTTCCCGCCCGCGCGGGATCGGGCGAAACCGCCAGCTTGAAACGGTGACCGTCGCGCATCACTTCGTCGCCCGGGATCATCGCGATCGCGCGCGTCGTGGCCTCGCCGGTGACCGTGGCATCGGCACTCGCGTAGAGCCCGCGGGCTGTCGCCGCCGGCGTGAAGTCGGCGAAGAACCGGTAGCTGCCGGTGAGCCGCGGCGTAAAGTCGAACTGCCACTCGCCCGCGTTGCCCGTCGGCCGCGGATGCACGTGCTGGTAATCCCGCAGCGTCGGATCGACGACGAGGAGGTGCAGTCGCTCCGTGTGCGTCACGAGCAGATCCTCGGGACGCAGCGGTTTGCCGCCCGCGGTGTGGAGACGAACGATCGCGGGGGCGCCAGGCACGACGCTCATGACCACGGGTGATTTGGCGGCGACGACCGGGATGAACTGCGGATTGGCCGGGTCGCAAAACTCGATCGCTTTGCCGGACTTCGGATCGACGCGAAAATCCATATGGCTGAGGTTCGTGCCCGTGGGCAGCCACCGCAGCGCCGCGAACACCGCGACCGCCGCCGCCGTGATTCCGGCGAGCTGGCGCCATTCTTTGGGAGCGAGGCTCATCCGCGTTTCATTTTGGCGACAAAGTCCGCCGGTTCCCAGATAGTGCCATCGACCCGATGCGCGATGCCGCCCTTCGCGTCGACGAGCAGGACAGCGATCGTGTGGGCGATCTGCTGGTCCTTGAATTCGGCGATGATGCCGAACTGAGTGAGCAAGTCCTTGATCGCGGTCTCGGGGCCGGTGAGCAGGGAGAAGTTGGTCGTGTCGATGCCGCGCACGTCGGCGTATTCCTTGAGCACGCCAGGCGTGTCGAAGGTCGGATCGAGGGAGATCGAGATGAACTCGAGGTTGGTCACGCCGGCGTCGCGCGCCAGCCGCTGCGCGGCGATCATCTTCGCGGTGGACGCGGGGCACATGTTGGCCACCGGGCACCGCGTGTAGATGAAGTTGATCATGATCTGCTTGCCGCGGAAACGGGAGGCCTGCACGACGCGCCCGCCCTGATCGTAGAGGGAAAAATCCGGCACGGTCTCGCCGACCTCACGGTAGGCGTTCTTGCCGCGCGAGTGCGTGTCCTGCCGGAGCTGGTTCGCGCCGGCGGCGACGGCGCCGGTGGACGCCGGATCGGCGGGCCAGATTTTTTCCAGCCGGTAGAAATCGCCATCGGGCACATCGACCATCTCAGCGCGGATCTTCTGGCCGGGTTTGGCGAGGGCGATGTCGCCCGGCGCGGCGGTGAACTCCATCGTCATCGCCGGCATGAAGCCCTTGATCTCGTCGTGGTGGACCACGAGGACCTGCCGCGCGGCATCGACCTTCACGATCTCGCCCGTGAGCGGGTAGCGCTCCTCCTTGACCCCCGCCGCCTTCGGCGCGGGAGCCGGGGCCGGCGCGGGCTTCCCGCAGCCGGCGAGCAGCACGGCGGCGAGCAGCGCGAGCGAGGTGCTATGAGTTTTCATGCGCCTACGGATTCGCCGGAGGATTAGTTTGTCAAAGGGTTTGCGGCCCGCGTCGCCGCGCTTTGTCCTTCCCGACCGCCACGCCATGTCCCTCGCCGACCGCCGCACCCTCACCCACAAACCCGCCCTCGCGATCTTCGCGGCGCTGGGGAGCGCATGGGTTTTTGTGCTGGTGACGCTCGGGGCCTTCACCACGAGCATCGGAGCGGGCATGGCGTTTCCCGACTGGCCGCTCTCCAACGGCTCGATCAACCCGGAGGGTTGGCTGAACGACATCTCGATGTTCGCCGAGCACTCGCACCGGCTCACCGGCGCGATCATGGGATTCATCACCATCGGGCTGGCGGTTTGGCTCTGGCGGCGCGAGGCGCGCGCGTGGGTGCGCAACCTCGGCTACTGGGCGCTCGGGATCGTGATTTTGCAGGGCATCATCGGCGGTCAGCGCGTGACGCTCGATCAGCTCGAGGTGCCGGGCTTCCACATGACGCTCGGGCAGATGCTCCGCATCCCGCACGGCATCCTTGCCCAGGTGTTTGTGTGCCTTCTGTTCGCGATCGCCGTCGCCCTCACCCGCTCGTGGATCGAGCGGTCGGCCCCGGTCGGCCCGCTGGTGCGCAAGCTCGGAATCATTTGCACGATCCTTGTGCTCGTGCAGCTCGTGATCGCGGCGACGATGCGGCACAACGCGGCTGGCCTGGCCATCTACACCTTTCCCTACTCCACGCCCGGGGGCGACTGGCTGCCCGCCCAGTGGGATTTCCGCGTGGCGATCCATTTCGCGCATCGGGCGATGGCGGCCGTGCTCCTCGTCGCGCTGCCGATCTTAACGTGGGCGGTGCGCCGCGACCGCGCGGCCTCGCTCCCCATGCGGGCGGGCGCATCGGCGCTGCTGGCGCTGCTGGTGCTGCAAATCCTCCTCGGCGTCATGGTGATTCTCTCGCGGCGCGGCGCGGAGATGACCACCGCGCACGTCGTCGTGGGCGCGCTCACGCTGGCGGTGACGTTCTGGCTGACGTGGGCGGCGCATCGCGATGCAATCGAGGGTCCCGCGCCGCTCGCCACGCCTTCGCGTTCATGACCGCCACCATCGCACCGCGCGCGGGCTTCCGCGACTATCTCGAGCTGACAAAACCCCGGCTCAGCCTGCTGTCGGTCATCACGGCGATGGTCGGGTATTTCGCGACGCGGCCGGAGTCCAACCCGACGAAGCTCACGCTGCTGCTCATCGGCACCTCGCTCGCGGCCGGCGGCGTCGCCGCACTCAACCAGTGGCTCGAGGCCGACACGGACGCACTGATGAAGCGCACCGCGGACCGCCCGATCCCGGCGGGAAAAATCCCGACGGGCTCCGCGTTTGTGCTTGGCTGGCTCATGTGCGTGGTCGCGCTGTTCCTGCTTTTCGCGCGCGTCGATCGGATGGCGGCACTGTTCACCCTGCTGACGATCGTCTCTTACCTCGGTTGGTATACGCCGGCCAAGCGCCGCTCGATCTGGAGCACGGAGATTGGCGCGATCGCGGGGGCGTTTCCGCCGCTCATCGGCTGGAGCGCGGGCGAAGGCCGCGTGTCGGCGCTCGGCTGGATCCTCTTCGGAATTTTGTTTTTCTGGCAGATCCCGCACTTCATGGCGATCGCGTGGACGCATCGGCGCGACTACTCGGCCGTGCATTTCCCGATGTTGCCAGTGCGCGACGAGACCGGCCATCGCGTCGCAGGCTGGGCGCTCGTGAATACCATTGCGCTCGTGGCCGTGAGCCTCGCGCCGTTCCCGCTCGGGCTGGTGACATGGGGCTACACGGTGGCGGCAGGCCTCGGGGGCGCGTGGTTCCTGTGGCGCGCGATCGTCTTTCTCCGGCCGGAAGGCCGGGATGCCGCCGCGCGAAAACTCTTCCTCGCCTCCATCGCCTATCTGCCGCTCGTCCTCGCGGCCCTGGTCGCCGATCGGCTCCTCGCACCATGACCGTCTCGCAAATCCCCGCGCTCAACGCCGCGCTCAACGCCACCGCCACCGTGCTGATCACGGCGGGCTTCATCTTCATCAAGACCGGCCGGCGCGACGCGCATCGCCGCGCGATGGTGAGTGCATGCGTGGTGTCGGCTATTTTTCTCATCGGCTACGTCACGCACAAGGTGCTCGTGCGGGGCGTGCACACGCCCTTCGGGGGCGAGGGCTCCATTCGCACGCTCTATCTTTTCATCCTCTGGACGCACATCCCGCTCGCCGCGTCGATCGCCTACTTGGTGCCGAAGACCTTCCTGCTCGCGATCCGCGGCGACTATGAGCGACACCGCGCGTGGGCGAAGTGGACGTTTCCCATCTGGTATTACGTGAGCGTCACCGGCGTGCTCGTCTATTTTTTCCTCTACGTGTGGTGGCCGACGGCGAAGTGATTCGCCCTCGGGTCGCCTGCGGCAAGGGGAGCGCCCGTGCGCAGACGCAAAAAAGCCGGGCGCTCGGCCCGGCTTTGGGAGGCGTTCAGTTTCGCGTGCGGCGCGTCACTTCACCTTAATCACGCCCTTCATTAGCTGGGCGTGACCGGGGAAGGAGCAGATGAAGGTGTAGTCTCCGGCGGCCTCGAGCTTGAACGTCGTGTCGGCCTTCTGCTTCGGGCCGAGCACTTTGATCCAAGCCGCGACCTTGTCTTTCATCGAAGCAGGGACGTAGTCGGTGTCCTTCGCCGTGATGGCCGCGCCAGCAAACGCCGCGGCATCAGTGCCGGGCTTCAGGAGCACCCAGTTATGGCCCATCATCTCCTTGGGCAGAGTGCCGAGGTTGGTAAGGACGACCGTCAGCTCTTCGCCGACCTTGGCCTCGATGGTCTTGACGCTAAATGCCATCTGATCGTTGGCCGTGATCTCGATGACGCGGGGCGCCGCTTGGGCGGCCGCGACAGCGAGCAAGCCAGTTGAAATGAGGGCGGAAATAAATCGTGTTTTCATCGGGTGGCTACGTTGGGAAGCGCCGCGCGACATGCAAACCCGAAGCGCGAAAAGCCCGCGCGTGTCGCGCGCGGACCCGTGGTGCGCACGTCGCCGATCGTGCGTTGTCCGCCGTCGCACGCCGCGCGCTAATGCACCTCGCGTGTCAGGTTAATAAACTCCTCCGCAGGGCTTTCTCGTCGCGCTCCCGCGACAAAACACCGGAATAGGGCTTGAAATGCAAAAGCCTTCCCTAACTCTCCGGGCTTTTGGCGACATTGCCCATCAGACGTTTTCGTTTCCGAACGACCACATGCCCACGCTCCCAAAGACCCTAGCCCGATGCAGCCGCGCCGCACTCGCGCTGGCCGGCCTCCTGCTCCTCACCGGCTGCGAGAAACTCAATTTCTGGCGCATGGACGGCCACCAGTCCACCATCGTCGTGGATGGCCCGGTCGCCCGCGAGCAGCTCAATTTATTCATCATCACGTGCTGGGTCTCGCTCGTGATTTTCGTCCTCGTCGGCGCGGTGCTGGCCTACGCCACCTTCAAGTTCCGCGCCCGCAGCGAGGACGACGAGCACGCCGAGCCGCCGCCGCAGGGCCACGGCAACCCGTTCGTCGAGCTGGGTCTCATCGCCGCGTCCGTGCTGGCGCTCGTGTTCATCGCGATTCCCACGCTCAAGGGCATCTGGAACACCTACGATGTGCCCGAGGCCGAGCGGAAGGACGCCTACGAAGTGACGGCCACCGGATTTCAGTGGTGGTTCAAGTTCGAGTATAAGAACGCCGCCGGCAAGGAGACCGAGACCGCCTCGCTTGACGCCCAAGGTGGCAAGGCCCCGCTCATCACGGCCAATGAGCTCGTGATTCCCGCGGGCCGGGCGATTCGCATTCATCTGCGCACGTTCGATGTCATCCACTCGTTCTGGGTCCCGAAGCTCGGCGGCAAGGTGGACATGATCCCGAATCGCGCGAACATCATCTACCTCAAGGCTGACAAGCCCGGTTATTTCTGGGGCCAATGCGCCGAATACTGCGGCGACTCGCACGCCGTGATGCGCTTCCGCGTCGTCGCGCTCGACAAGAAGGAATTCGCCGAGTGGCTCGATCAGCAGGCGCAAACCGGCCGCACGGTCGCTGCCGCCGCCAGCACGCCGGCCGCGCCCAACGCGCAGTTCGCCGCCCTGCGAACCTTCAGGGAAAACGAGACCGGGACCACGGCGGCCTTCGACAAGTCGCCCCTCGAAGCATGGCGCGCGAAGCAGAACCCCGAGCCCGGCGAAGACGCCGCGCTCATCGCCAAGGGCCGCGAAGTGTTTGCCGCCAAGAACTGCGGCACCTGTCACGCCGTCCGCGGCCACGGTGCCGGCGGTGTCACCGCGCCCGACCTCACCCACTTCGGTTCGCGCACCACGCTCGCCGGCGGCCTCCTCGAGAACAACGACGTGCAGCTGCGCCGCTGGATCCACAACCCGCTCGCCGTGAAGCCCGGCAACAAGATGCACTTCGGCGTCGGCGCCATGCCCGGCTACGTGAAAAAGAACACCGAGGGTCCCGGCTATTCCCGCAACATCACGCTCACCAGCGACGACGAAGTCGCGCTCGTGGCCTATCTCCAGAGTCTGAAATAATTTTCCGCACCACATGGACGCCACGGTCAAACCCGCCCACCTCACCCACGAGGAGCACGCTCCGGCCCAGCCCGGACTCCTCTCGCATCCCACGGCCAAGACCGGCCTGATGGGCTGGCTCACCACCGTCGACCACAAGAAGATCGGTTTCCTCTACGGCTTCTTCGCGCTGATCTTTTTTCTCGTGGGCGGCTTCGAGGCGCTGCTCATCCGCACGCAGCTCATGGTGCCGAACAACGACTTCATGACGGCGCAGATGTATAATACCATGTTCACCATGCATGGCACGACGATGATCTTCCTCGCCGTGATGCCGCTGTCCGCCGCGTTCTTCAATTTCATCATGCCGCTCCAGATCGGCGCGCGCGACGTGGCGTTCCCCCGGCTCAATGCGTTCTCGCTTTGGACCTTCGTCGCCGGCGCGATCATTTTGAATCTCGGCTGGGTCGGGCCTATCTTCGGCATCGAGGGCCAGAACGCGCCCGACGCCGGCTGGTATGGCTACTCGCCGCTCACCTCCAAGACCTTCAGCCCCGGCCACTCCGTCGACTACTGGATCATGGGCCTGCAGCTGCTCGGCGTCGCGTCGATCGCCGCCTCCCTGAACTTCATCGTCACGATCATCAACATGCGCGCCCCTGGCATGACGATGATGCGCCTGCCGGTGTTCACGTGGATGACGCTCTTCACCGCGTTCCTCATCGTGCTCTCCTTCCCCTTCATCACCATCGCGCTGGTCGAGGTGATGATGGATCGCAATTTCGGGACGAGCTTCTTCGAGGTCTCCGGCGGCGGCATGCCGATCCTCTGGCAGCATCTCTTCTGGGTCTTCGGTCACCCCGAGGTCTACATTCTGATTCTGCCCGCGATGGGCATCATCTCGGAAATCCTCCCGACCTTCTCGCGCAAGCCGCTCTTCGGCTACCCGATCGTGGTCTTCTCGGGTGCGTCCATCGGGTTCCTCGGCTTCGCGGTCTGGAGCCACCATATGTTCACCACCGGCATGGGCACGGTCGCCACCGCGGCCTTCGCGCTCGCGACGATGGCGATCGCCGTCCCGACCGGCGTGAAAATCTTCAACTGGATCGGCACCCTCTGGGGCGGCCACCTGATGATGCGCACGCCCATGATGTTCGCGCTCGGCTTCGTGTGGATGTTCATGATCGGCGGCTTCTCCGGCATCATGCACTCCGCCGCGCCGGCCGATGCGCAGCAGAACGACTCCTACTTCGTCATCGCGCACTTCCACTACGTGCTCATCGGCGGCTCGATCTTTGCGCTGCTTGCCGGCATTCACTACTGGTTCCCGCTGATGTTCGGCCGCAAGGTCTCCGAGTTCTGGGGCAAGCTCTCCTTCTGGGTCATCTTCATCGGGTTCAACGTCACGTTCTTCCCGATGCACTTCCTCGGGCTCAACGGCATGCCCCGCCGCACGTTCACCTACGATCCCAACCTCGGCTGGGACACCGCCAATTTCATCGCCACGATGGGCTCCTACGTCCTCGGCCTCGGCATGACGATCTACTTCGTCGTTCTCGCCTACACCTTCTACAAGGGCGAGAAGGTGAAGAAGGATTACTGGGATGGCCGCACCCTCGAGTGGTCGCTCGATAACCCGCCCCCGGAATACAACTTCAAGGTCATCCCCACCGTCCATGATCGCGACGCCTGGTGGTATGAGAAGCATCACAAGGAGGAGATCGCCAAGGAGCAGGCCGAGCACGCCAAGGCCGAGGACGAGCACGGTGGCATCCATATGCCCTTCGGCTCCATCTGGCCCTTTGTCGCCAGCTTCGGTCTCCTGATCATGGCCGTCGGCGTCACGTTCTTCGCCGCCAAGACCACGCCGGGCATCGGCCCGAAGCTCGCGCTCTCCCTCATCGGCGGAGTCGTCACCTTCGTCGGCATCTACTTCTGGTCACTCGAAGGCAACGAGGGCTACCACCTCCACCTCGACAAGGACGGCAAAGTGATCGAGGACGATCAACACAAGGCGAAGCACTAAAGGGACCAGAGACCAAAAGACCTTCCCGCTGGTTTTCCTTCTCCCTTCTCCCTCACTCCCTTCTCCCTTCCTTCAATGAGCAGCCACGCCGGCACCATCGACCACCACCACGACCCGAGCACGTCCACGGGCATCCCGAACAAGAAGCTCCTCATGTGGACCTTCCTCGCGTCGGACTGCATGTTCTTCGGCGCGCTCATCTCGACGCATCTCATCTACCGGCTCCACCCGCCGGCCGGTGGCCTCGATCCGAAGGTCATCTTCAGCCCGGAGCTCACGTCCTTCTCGACGTTTATCCTGCTCATGTCGTCGCTGATGATGGCCCTCGCCGTCACCGCGATCCAGAAGGGCAACGTCAAGAGCTGCCGCTGGTCGCTCCTCACGACGATCTTCTTCGGCATGATCTTCCTCGGGTGCCAGGTCTACGAGTTCGATCACTTCGTCCACGACAAGAAGATGACGCTGGCGAACAGCCTGCTCGGGACGACGTTCTACACCCTCACCGGCACGCACGGCTGTCACGTCGCCATCGGCGTGCTGTGGCTGGGCCTGATGTATGTGCGCTCGTTCAAGGTCGCCGGCGACACCGGTTGGTTCGGCCAGCAGCTGATGCACGTCGTCACGCTGCTCGTCGCGCTGCTCGGCTCGCTCAAGGTCACGCTCGGCCTCGTGCATGCGCTGCAAGTCGAGCCCACCTACGGCGCGGCCATCGGCGCCTTCTTCGGCCACGAGTTCATCTACATCGCCCTCACGCTCCTCGCCTACGGCCTGCTCGCGTTCTATTTCGCCCGGCCGCGCGGCCACGTGCAGTTCAACGAGGTCAACGCCATCGACGTCGAGTCGATGGGCCTTTACTGGCACTTCGTCGACATCGTGTGGATCGTCATCTTCACGGCCGTCTATCTCCTCGAATACCTCTAAAAAGACCAAATGACCAGGGACCAGAGACCAAGGGACCGTCGCGATTTGGCCCTGTATTTCCTGTCTTCAGTCCCTTTGTCTTTTGGTCTCTGGTCCTTGGTCCCTTGATTCCCATGAGTTCACCTGTCCATTCCTCAGCCGCCCACGGCCACGACGATCACGACGTCAGCAAATTCCAGATCTACGTCCAGATCGCGCTCCTCCTCGCCGTCATCACCGGCGTCGAGATCATCGCCGTCTACCTGCCCTTCGCGAAGTGGCTCATCGTGACCTCGCTCGTCGTGCTCTCGACGGTGAAGTTCATGTTCGTGATTTTCTACTTCATGCACCTGCGGTGGGACAAACCGTTCTGCACGATCCTGTTCTTCATCGGCCTCATCCTTGCCGCCGGCACCATGTGGGGCCTGATCGCGCTGTTCCAAGCGGAGGCCAGCCTGCCGCTGCCGACCTGAGGGGACCGGAGACCAAAAGACCAAGGACCAAAGGACCTGCTTCCACGAGGGCGCAGGTTTTTTTGTCGTCCGGTATCTTGCTCTTTTGGTCCCGCGAACCTTGGTCCCTGCTCTCATGATCGACTGGCGGCACTGGCACAACGAACCCTATCTCGTGGGCGGCCTCGTGCTGCTCGGCTGGCTCTGGGCGATCCTCGCGGGGCCGCTGCGCGGCAGGATCGCTCCGCCCGGCGAGCCGTTTCCGTGGCGCCAAGGGTGGGCGTTCTACGGCGCCTTGCTGGTCTTCTACCTCGCGGTCGGTTCGCCGCTGGATCAAATCGGCGAGCAGTTCCTGTTTTCCGCGCACATGGCGCAGCACCAGTTGCTGGTTTATCCCGCCGCAATCTTGTTTCTGCTCGGGCTCCCGCATTGGATAATCGACGCCGCCCTCGCTCCGGCGTGGGTGCGCGCCCCCCTTCGCCTGGTCACCCATCCGATCGGCGCCGGTCTCACCTACTCGTTGGTCATCGGCGTGTGGCACATGCCGTCGCTCTACGACCTCGCGCTGCGCGACAAGCTCGTGCACGTGCTCGAGCACGTCATGTTTTTCGGCGTCGGCCTGCTCTATTGGTGGCCCGTGATCAGTCCATCGCGCCTGCTGCCGCGGCGCGGCTACGGCGTGCAGATGCTCTACCTGCTCGGCGTCTTGATCGCGATGACGCCGGTCTTCGCCTACATCACGTTTTCGCAGGACATCCTCTACCCGACCTATGAGTTCGCGCCGCGCGTCATCGCCGATTTCGGTGCGGCCGAGGACCAGTTGCTCGCGGGCGTGATGATGAAGCTCGCCGGGGTGTTCATCGCGCTCGCCGCCTTCGGCGTGGCCTTCTACCGCTGGTATGAGGAGAAGAAATGAATGTCCACGGCCGCCCCACCCGCACGATCTGGCCGTCCGCCGACGGCGCCGCCGTCGAGATAATTGATCAGACGCGATTGCCGCATGAGTTCATCACCGCCCGCCTCGCGACGCTTGACGATGCCGCGCACGCCATCCGCGCGATGCTCGTGCGCGGCGCGCCGCTGATTGGCGCGACCGCGGCCTGGGGCCTTTGGCTCGCACTGCGCGCCGACGCTTCCGATGCCGGGCTCGGCCACGCCCACGCCACGCTGCTCGCGACCCGGCCCACCGCCGTGAACCTCCGCTGGGCACTCGACCGCGTGCGGGCCGCCATCGCGCCGCTCACCGCAGAAAAACGCGCCAACGCCGCACGTGCGCTCGCGATTGAAATTTGCGACGAGGATGTCGGGCTCAACCGCGCCATCGGCGCCGCGGGGTTCCCGCTGATTGAAGCCATCGCCGCGCGCAAGCCCGCGGGCCAGCGCGTAAATCTCCTCACGCATTGCAACGCCGGCTGGCTCGCCACGGTCGATGTCGGCACCGCGACCGCGCCAATCTACGCGGCTCACGATGCGGGGATTCCCTTGCACGTCTGGGTCGACGAGACCCGCCCGCGCAACCAAGGCGCGAGCCTCACCGCGTGGGAACTGCTCAACCACGGCGTGCCGCACACCGTGATCGCGGACAATGCCGGCGGCCATCTCATGCAGCACGGCCAAGTCGACC
>JANOCA010000018.1:0-4849 GCA_031411915.1 Opitutaceae bacterium | reverse complement strand
CGGCAGCTCGCGGACCGTGAAGCCCGGCACGAGCATCTGCACGGGCGGAATGGCGTCAGCGGCTGCGAGATGCGGGACGAGGTTGAACGCGAGGAAGGAAAGAGCGAGTCGCGGGGAAAAGGTCTTCATGGGTCGGAGGGGAGCGGCAAACTGCCACTTCGCCGCGCACGGACGCAAGGTTGCGACGGTTCGAGTTGGTAGCCCCGGCTTCAGCCGGAATCCGGGCCGGCAGATCTCAAACCTTCCGGCTGAAGCCGGGGCTACGAACCCAAGCCGCCCGTTTTTCCGCGCGACTTTCCGCACGGCTCCGCTCACAGATCCACGCACCCCGCTCCCCATGCTCCACGATCGCCGCGCCTTCCTCGCCACCTTGTCCACCGCCGGCGCCGCCGCGCTGCTCGGCCGCTCGCCGCTCGACGCCGCCGAAGCCTCCGCGCCCGCCCGCCCGCGTGTGCGCCTCGCCATCGCGAGCTACTCCTACTGGCACTTCCGCACGGCCAAGGTCCCGATCGAGACCGTGATGGACCGCGCCGCGGATCTCGGCGTCGCGGGTGTCGATGTGCTGCACCGCCAGATGGACCTGCCCGAGCGCGCGCCGCTCGACGCCGCGGGCCGCGCCTACCTGCGCAAGCTCAAGCGCCACGCGTTTCGCCGCGGCCTCGAGATCTGCTGCGTCTCCACGCACCAGGGCTTCGTGCAGCCTGATGCGGAGAAACTCACCGCCGAGGTCGAGCACACGAAGAAATGCATCGAGCTCGCCGCCGAGCTCGGCTGCCCCTCGATCCGCATCAACACCGGCCGCTGGGGCACGACGCGCAGCTTCGACGAGCTGATGAAGAACCGCGGCATCGAGCCCATCCTCCCGGGCCGCACGGAGGACGAAGGCTTCAAGTGGTGCATCGACGGCATCGAGCGCTGCCTCCCGAAAGCCGAGGAGTGCGGCGTCGTGCTCGCGCTCGAAAACCACTGGGGCCTCGCGCGCACCGCCGCCGGCCTCGTCCGCATTCTCAACAGCATCAAGTCACCGTGGCTCGGCGGCCTCATGGACACCGGCAACTTTCTCGACGACATCCACGGCCAGCTCGAGGCCATCGCGCCGCACACGGTTTACGTGCAGGCCAAGACCTACCACGGCGGTGGCGAATGGTATTCGCTCGACCTCGATTTCCCGCGCATCGCCGCGATGCTCGGCCGTGCCGGCTATCAAGGCTGGGTCGCGCTCGAGATGGTGGCAAGGAAGACCCCATGACCGCCGTGCCGAAGAGCCTCGCGACGCTGAGAGGGGCGTTTGGTGCGGGGTGAACCAAGTGCGACCGAATAACACCCTGGCTCAAGAAGCACCCTTCGTGCGGATACACTCCCGCTTCTACACGATTAACGCCCGATTAAGCCTGATGGCCGCGGGAGTCGGATGGCTCGCGTTGTGGTTCAAGGCCAGAAGCGTTCAGGCCGACCCTAGCTTCACCTGGCCTCTATTTGTTGTCCCGGTCGGATTGCTTTTTCTATTTGTTAAACTACGCCCCCCAAATGCTCGATGGTTGGCCGGCGCTTCGGGCCATGCTGAGGAAATGAAGATCTTGGGAGGTCCGATCGCTTTTATCGGCGTCTATCGCGATCGAGGCGCGTGGAAGTGGTTTCCGATGTCGCCTGAGGGGAAGCTCCGGTGGGAAGAGTTCAAGTCGACGAACCCAAGCGCCTAGCAGATCGAGACACCTCGTGCCGGTCCCAGCCTCACCACGCAATCCGCGTTTTACGCAACATCGGTGCGGAAAGGTCCTGCCGGCCTTCCTCGCTTTCGACCACAGGTCCGTTCCCTTGACCAAGAACTTTTTGTCACCACGACTCTCGCACCCCTCTATTCCATGAAAGCCCCGCTCGCCTCGCTGGCGCTCGCGCTTGGCGCGTCTGCCTCTCTCCTCGCGCAATCCACCGCAACCCCGAGCACCCCCGCGGCCGGCAAAGAGGAGGCCGTCGTCCTTTCACCCTTCGAGGTGAACTCCGCCGACGACAAGGGCTATGCCGCGTCGTCCGCGCTCGCCGGCACGCGCACCAACGAAAAACTCGCCAACCTCCCCAACTCCATCTCGGTCTTCACCGCCGATCTGCTGAGCGATCTCGCGATCAACGATTTCTTCGGCGCGGTGGAGTTCGCCGTCGGCGCGGAGAACATCTTCAACGACACCGGCACCGTGGGCGCGCCCGTCGGCTCGCGCTCCGGCAACCAGATCAGTTTCCGCGGCATCCCCTCGATCCGGCAGCTGCGCGACGGCTTCCCGTGGTTCCTGCCCGCCGACACCTACAACACCGAGCGCATCGAGTTCGCGCGCGGCCCCGGCGGCCTCGCCTACGGTGACGTCGATCCCACGGGCATCATCAATGTCTCGACCAAGCGAGCCAACTTCCGCAACGCCGCGAGCGCCACCGTGCGCATGGATTCCTTCGGCACGCAGCGCTACTCCGTCGATCTCAACCGCCAGCTTCTCCCGCGGCTCGCCGTGCGCTTCAACGCGCTCAACTCCGAGGTCGAGCAGTTCCGCCAGCGCACCAGCAAGGACTACCGCGGCTTCGCCGGCGCGCTGCGCTGGGAACCTTTCAAGGATCGCCGCACGCGGCTCGACCTGAACTACGAGGGCGGCCACTCGCGCAACAACCAGGGCGTGCTCCATCTCAACGACGGCATCAAGGCCTACATCCGCGGCACCGGCACCAACGCCGCCGACGCCGACCCGGTCGCGCCCGGCGTGCAGGTCAACGGCATCGGCATGCGCCGCATCGCCGCGCCCGGCAACACCCACGTCTACCTCGACATCGGCGGCGTGCTGCACGACATGCAGTCCACCGCGACGACGACCTACCGCAACTCCGCCATCCTCACCGGCGCCACCGTCGCCAGCGGCGCCGATCCGCAGAATCCCGTCCGCTACCCGCTCACCACGATTCCCTACAGCGTGTATCCCGATGGCGAGGACTGGTCCGGGCCCGACAACCGGCACGACACGGATTTCCACGCCTACAACGTCGAGCTCTCCCATTCCCTCGGCGACCACTTCCGTTTCCTGATCGCGCACAACGGCCAGGTCGACGACACCACGCGCCTCCAGACCTACTCCTCCGCCGGCGCCCTCGGCATGAATTCCCGCGCCGTCTTCATCGACGTCAACCGCGTGCTCCCCCACCCGACCATCCCCGGCGCCACGATTCCCAATCCGCGCTTCGAGCAGCTCTTCCTCGCCTACGCCCCCACCTACACGGCCGATGGCAACAAGGCCCTCGGCTGGCGCACCTCGTTCGTCTACGACACGCGCCTGCCGTTCTGGAACTCCACCTTCCGCGCGGTCGCCGGCGCCAACTACCGCCACGAGCAAAACTACCTCGACACCTACTCTTTTGCGATGGACCAGCGCGAGATCGCGCGCCGCGGCCTGACCGGCGCCGCCTCCTCCTACGCCAACAACCTCGTCCACCCCGTCCACTACCTCGCCGACGGCAACAGCGACGATGCCCTCCGCCTGCGCGTCGTCCCCGGCGTCACGACCTTCTACCGCAGCGGCACCGCGCAGACGCGTTTCGATCAGACGCTCGGCTCCGGCAATCTCACCACGCTCGGCTCCTTCTTCAACGGCCGGCTCCGCACCAGCACCGGCATCAGCCGCGACTACTTCCGCCAAAACCGCAACCGCGCCCCGATCACGGTTCCCGTCATCGGCGGCACCCAGCTAGTGGATCTGAACAACCAGCCTATCCTCGACGCCACCGGCTACAACGTCCCCTACGAGCCCTTCAACCGCCGCTACGCCACCAACCAGACCTATGGTGGCGTCTTGCGCGTGCTCCCGTGGCTCGCGCTCGCCGGCGGCTACTTCGAGTCGTCGCTCTTCACCGACAGCGTGAGCTTCGAGCTCGGCGGGCGCCCGCGCCTCCCGCGCACCGGCGAGGGCCACGAGTGGAGCCTGCGTTTCAATTTCCTCGAAGACCGCGTCAACGCCACTCTCACGCGCTTCCAGACCACGTCTGAGAACAACGCCCTCGGCCTCAGCGCCGGCGCGCAGACCGAGCTCAACGCCCTCCTCCCCGCGGGCCAGCGCCTGCTCGGCACCGGCGACTACCGCGACCAGGAGACCGAGGGCTGGGAATTCGAGTCTCAGATCAACCTCACGCGCCAGTGGACGGTGCGCGCCACCTATTCGATGAACCGCACGCAATTCAGCCGCTTCTTCCCGCTCGTGCGCCCGTATCTCGCCGCCGCGCGCGCCGCGGCCACGGCGCAGGGGCTCGACCCGGAGGACGCCACAGCCGTCACGCAGCAGCTCATCGACGACACCGAGGGCGCCGTCCGCGCCGTCCGCCGCGAGACCGCCAACATCACCACGCGCTACAGCTTCACCGAGGGAAAGCTCCGCGGCTTCGCGATCGGCGCGTCCGCGCGCTACGCGCTGGGCCGCCCCCGCGCCGCGCTCTCGTCCGGCGGCGTCGTGGTCCTCCCCGCGACGACGACCGACAGCTACTTCCTCGTGAACCCCTTCGCGAGCTACCGGAGAAAACTCTTCGGCCACAACTGGACCGCCCAGCTCAACGTGAACAACGTCCTCGGCCTCAACTCCGACCAAGGCAACAGCTACACGTGGCCGAGAAAAACCGAACCCCGCCAATACGTGACGACGGTGACGGTGGATTGGTGAGCGGGACGGGCAGTCATTCGCCAGTCTAGGGCCAACGCGAGGGTTCAGGAAACATGCCGCCGCGGGGCCGGTCTGGGTTGCGTCGTCTCGCATCCTTCGGCTCCTTGCTTCGTCTTTTCCTGCGCTCCTCTCCCACCATGTCCCACTCCACTGTGAAATCATTCCTCACC
>JANOCA010000017.1:0-6630 GCA_031411915.1 Opitutaceae bacterium | reverse complement strand
GACTTCGGCGACCCCGAGATCGCCACGCGCATCGCGCAATACGAGATGGCCTACCGCATGCAGGCCAGCGTGCCCGAACTCACGGATTTTTCCAAGGAATCGGCCGCGACGCTCGAGATGTATGGCCCCGAGGTGCGCCGGCAGGGCAGCTACGCCTACAATTGCCTCATGGCGCGCCGCCTCGCCGAGCGCGGCGTGCGCTTCATCCAGGTCATGCACGCCGGCTGGGATCAGCACCGCAACCTGAACTCGCAGCTCAAAATCCAATGCGAGGACACCGATGCGCCGAGCGCCGCGCTCATCCGCGACCTCAAGCAACGCGGGCTGCTCGACGACACCCTCGTGATCTGGGGCGGTGAATTCGGCCGCACGCCCTTCCTCCAGGGAAAAATCGACGAGGTGAAAAGCTGGGGCCGCGATCACCACCCGTATGCCTTCACGCTCTGGATGGCCGGCGCCGGCGTGAAACCCGGCATGAGCCACGGCGCGACCGACGACTTCGGCTTCAGCGTCGTGAAGGATCACGTCCACGTGCACGACTTCCAGGCGACGGTGATGCACCTGCTCGGCATCGGGCACGAGCGCCTCACCTACAAATTCCAAGGCCGCAACTTCCGCCTCACCGACGTGCACGGGCACGTGGTGAAGGATATTCTGGCGTAGCGCGGACGGGAATGGGCGGCGCAGGCATTGGGGCCACCGAGAAAACCGTTGCCGCCGGGACGCGCAGCGCGGACTTTTCCGTCCCAACCCCGCCATGCGCATCTTCCTCGCCTCGCTTCTCGCCGCCTTCCTCACGCCTTGCGCGCTCGCGCAATCCGCCACCGGCACCATCCAAGGCCGCGTCTACAATCCCACCTCGCGCGAATACCTCGGCAACGCCGAGGTCCGCCTCGCCGGCACCGATCGGGTGGCGTTCACGGAGAACGACGGCTCGTTCAGCTTCGCCGGCGTGGCCGCCGGTGCGGCGACCGTCACCGTCACGTTTTCCAGCTACACGCCGACCAACGACTCGTTCACCGTCGCGGCCGGCCAGACCGCCGTGCGCGAGATCACACTCACCAGCGCCGCCGCCGCCGCGCCAGCCGTGAAGGATGGGAAGGTGCAGCTCCAGGCCTTCACCGTCTCCTCCGAGCGCGAGGGCAACGCCAAGGCCGTGCAGGCGCAGCGACGCAGCATGGACATCATCAGCTCCGTCTCGTCCGACGTGTTCGGCGACATCACCGACGGCAACATGGGCGAGTTCCTAAAATATCTTCCCGGCGTGGACATCGACTACGTCGAGTCCGAGGCTCGCGGCCCTCGCCTCGGCGGCATGGACGGCCAGTATGTCGGCGTCACCATCGACGGAATGCGCACCGCCAGCGCCGACTCCAACCGCGGCGGCGGCGACGCCTCGCGCGCCACAAGCTTCGAGAGCATCCTCATCACCGGCATCGAATCGATCGACATCAGCCGCACCACGAGCGCGGAGTCCGACGCCGACTCGCCCTCCGGCACGATCAACATGCGGACGCGCCGCGCCTTCGACCGCCGCGGCCGCGTGCTCGGCTACAACTTCAGCCTCAACTTCAACGCCGAGGAATTCACCCTCCGCAAGACCCTCGGACCCGCCGAGCGCGAGCGCTACAAGTGGCGCCCCAATCTCCAGCTCGAGTATTCGGAGGCCTTCCTCAACCAGCGCCTCGGCATCATGCTCACCGCCAGCCGCGCCAACTCCTACACGGAGCAGTATTCCTTCGTGCAGGACTACAACCGCAATCAGCTCACCACCGGCGCGGTGATCGACACCCGCCCGCTCGTCGTCCGCCAAATCGATTTCAAGGACGGCCCCAAGATGATCTGGAAGGACGCCGTCTCGCTCGGCGTCGACTTCAAGGCCACGCGCCGCCTCGTCCTCTCGCTCAACGCCGTCTACACCTACGTCGAGGGCGAGTTCTGGAACCGCAACTTCACCTTCGTCGCCGCCAACTCCAACGCCAACGTCAACAACGGCCGCTCCACCATCGGCGGCGACGGCCTCCTCTCGATCTCCACTCGCCGCACCGCGGCCAACACCATCCCCGCCATCAACAACGGCGGCGGCACCGCCGCGCTCGAGAACTACACGCGCACGATCTCGCCCAAGTTCGAATACAAGCTCGACACCCTCCTCATCGACGGCGGCTTCAATTACTCCCGCGCCGTCAACGCCTACGTCTCCCTTGAGCGCGGCTTCTCGCAGGCGGAGACGCTCTCGATTCCCGTCGACTGGACGGCCACGCGGCCCGCGGCCGATTCGCACGAGTGGACCATCCGCCAGACCTCCGGGCCGGATCCATT
The DNA here is from genome assembly GCA_031411915.1 of Opitutaceae bacterium. Lineage (GTDB taxonomy): Bacteria > Verrucomicrobiota > Verrucomicrobiia > Opitutales > Opitutaceae > ER46. The sequence continues at coordinate 4,308 of JANOCA010000017.1, read as the reverse complement.
CGACCTGCAAAACTGGACGGGCGGCACCCGCGTCCAGAGCGCCAACAGCCGCTGGATCACCGAGGTCTACCTCGCGTCGGCCAACGCGAAATGGACCGTGCCGTTCTTCCGCTCGCTGCCGATGGTCCTGAAATTCGGCGGCAAGTGGACCGAGGAGAACCGCAAGAACAACAACTACGCCCCCTGGAATCTCTGGCGCTATGTCGGGCCCGGCGGCGACGTCCTGACCGGCTACAACGCCACCACCGGCGTCCCCAACATCACCACGAGCGGCAACTGGGCCAACCTCGGCTACAAGGCCGTGCACCCGTTCGAAACGGGCACCACCAATGCCCTCACGTTCACCAGCAGCGCCGGCATCACCGGCAACCTCCCGCGCGCCGACCGCAAGCTCATCGGCCAGCTCTTCCAGTCCAACCCGCAGGACTTCGTCCGCGCCGCCACGGTGGACAACTACTACACCGCCTTCATCGGCAACCGCCGCAATTTCCGCCAGACCGTGAATGCCGGCTACACTCAGCTAGACCTGAACCCGCTCCCGCGCTGGACGCTGCGCGGCGGCGTGCGCCTCGAGCAGACGGAGAACCGCTTCCTGCAATACGACCCGCGGCTGCGCCGCGAAATCCTCGCCGCCGGCTTCCCCGTCAACGCCGCCGGCCGTGCCACCACCATCCCCGGCCTCGAATACCAATACTTCAGCCAGCCGCGTGCCGTCCGCACCAGCGACTACCTCAACGCGTTTCCCTCCGTCCTGACGAAATACCGCTTCACGTCCAATTTCGAGTTCCAGGCGGGCTTCAACCGGGCCATCTCCCGCCCGCCGGTCGATTCGCTCACGGGCATCTACAACGTCATCGAGGACGTCCAGCGCGTCGACGCCCCCAATGCCAGCCTCGAGCCCGAGCATTCGAAGAACTACCAGGCGCGCCTCGCCTACTACTTCGGCAACCGCGCCCCCGGCCAGCTCACGCTGCAGGTCTCGCAGAACGACATCCGCAACCTGCGCGAGACTTTCGACTTCACCGCCTCGGAGTTCGGCGAGGAGGATCCCGACCTCCAGAACTACTCATTCCGCACCACACGCAACAGCGCCGAGACGCGCCGCTTTCGCAACCTCGAGCTCTCCTACAACCAGACGCTCGGTTTTCTCCCCGAGATTCTGCGCGGCACCAGCGTCAACCTCTCCTACTCGCGCACCTACGCCAGCCAGCGCCGCAACGGCATGGCGCCGCACCGCGTCTCGGGCCGCCTCGGCTACGCCTACAAGCGCTTCAACGGCTCCATCGGCGGCGTCTACACCGAGGAACGCCCCGACGGCGTCTACGGCCGCTTCCGCGAAGCCGTCGCGCAATTCGACACGTCGCTCAACTGGAAGTTGACCCGCCGCACCACGCTCTACGTGCAGGGCCGCAACATCACCGGCCAGCCGCTGAAGTGGTTCGACACCCCGCCCGGCGTCGCCGAGCGCCGACAACGCATCCTCCGCCAATACCAGGAATACGGCGCCAACTGGAATTTCGGCATCAAGGGCACCTTCTGACCGGCCGCGAAGCGGTCGTGCCGATGCCAACCTCCCCCTGCGTGCCGGACTCTTTCGTCGCCGTGCCTAGAACCGGCCGCTGATCCCGAAGTTCACGTAGGCACCGTTGTCGAAGTCCGCCTGCAGCCGGCTGCGCTCGAAGTAAAACCACTCCTGCCGCGCGTTGAACATATTCTGGATATCGAAATAGAACTGGAGCTTCGGCGAAACGGTATAGCTGAAGTTCACGTTGCAGGCGGTGCGCGCCAGTTTGTAGCGGAGGCGCGAACGGTCCGTCGAATAGCCCACGAGGAATTCGCCCGTGTGATTCACGAGCAGGCGAGCGCTGAAATTTTTCCAGGGGAAAGTCAGGCCCGCATTGGCCGTCGTCGGCACGAAATTCGGCACGAGGTTCGTCGTGCGCGGACCGGTCGTGCCGTAGTCGCCTTCCGTCGTGAGCCGGGTGTAGTTCGCAAAGAAGCTCATCCGCTTCAGCATGCCGGGCAGAAAGGTGAGCTGTTGCTGGAAGCTGAGCTCGATGCCCTGGATCGTCGCCGTCCCGGCGTTGCGGTCGGTGATCAGGTTGTAGCCGCCGTAGCTGCCGCCGAAGCCGTTGTCGGGGCCGTTGGGCACGGTCTCGCCGCCGAGCGAGACGATGAAGTCTTTCAGTCTCTTCTGGAACACGCCGACCGAGAACGCCCCCACCGGCTCGAAGTAATACTCAAGCGTGAGGTCGATGTTCTCGGCGAACTGCGGCTTCAGCGCCGGGTTGCCCACGATGAGGGTTTGCGTCTGGTCGTTCACATCCTCGCGCGGCACGAGGTTGGCGAACGGCGGGCGGCCGATGCTGTTGGACCAGTTGGCACGCGCGAGCAGGTTGCGCGAAAAATTATAGGTCAGATAGGCGCCGGGAAACGTGTGGCTGTAGCGGCCCGTGATGCGCCGCGGATTGTTGTAGTCGAGGCGCGCGCGCGCCACCGGATCGGGCACCGCCGCGGCCGTCGCGAGGGTCCGCGCCCGCACAAATCCCCGCCCCGCCACCTCCGTCTCCTCAAAACGCAGCCCGCCGACCGCCCGTAGTTGCCGCCAGCGCGTGCCGCCCATGAGGTAGGCGGAGGCGACGTCCTCGACGACGCGGCGCGTGCCGAGAAATTTTCGCGATTCGTCGTAGTAGCGGTCCTCGAACCAGTGCGTCGGGTTCTTCTTCACGTGCTCAGCCACGTAGCCGACATGGGTGTAGGGGATCGGGCCGTTGCGCAGGTTCTCGGTCGTCTTCACGCCGTTGAATTGGAAGAGGCTCAGATCGTCGTCCCTGCGGCCGGTCGCGGGATTGACGCCGAGGACCCCGTCGGGCCCCGCGTATTGCCAGCGCCGGTCGCCGCCGACCTCCTCCGCGGTCTGGCGGCGGAAACGCCCCCCGGCCTTGAGGTAATTCATCCGGCGCGCATCGAGGAAATATTTGGCGTTGGCCGACACGCTCTCGAGCGTGCCGTTGCGCTCGTTGTCGCGCTTGTTGAGTTCGCTGTTCGTGTAGTTCTTCAGATCGAAGATGCTCGGCCCGTCCGTCTGCGTGAACTTCGGCCGCATCTCGTTGGCGGTTTTGTCGAGGGTCCAGCCCACGCCTGTCAGCCAGGTGCGGAAGAAACCGCCGGAGCCAGCCTTCGGGCTGTTGTGGCCGTCGTTCTGCCGCACGAGGCTCTCCGAATAGGCGGCGTCGTAGTCGAGCGCGAGGCGCGCGTAGGTGTGCTCGGCGCCGGCGTGCAATTGACGCTGCGAATCCTCGAAGCGATTTCCGTCGGTCTGCAGCTCGAACGTCGACGCCGGCACCGCCCGCACGCGCGTGATCTTGTCGGTGAAGTCGGGGAGGATGGCGTTGTTGCCCGTGGGCTGGCCGGCGGGGTTGAGCGCCGCGACGGTGCGCGAGGTGAAGGCGCGCGTCCGCAGATACTCGAACGAGCGCTCGTGCGCGTCGTTGTAGATGCCGTTGAGAAAGACGCGAAACGTCGGGCTGAACCGGTAGTCGATCTTCAATGTCGCGCTTTTGTTCATTCGGTTGTTGTAGATGTCCGCCGAGCGGTAGTCCCACACGTAGGCGGGGCTCGTGGTGACGAAGGCGTAGTCCTGCGTCATCTGGATCGCGGACACGGCGTTCTCGCTGTAGAACATGCCGAACGTCACGCCCAGGTTGCGGTCGCCGCCGAAGGCGTCGAAGACCTCCTGATAGCTGAACGATGTCATCGGGTGGAGCGAGTGGTTCCGCGTCGCGGGGTTATGGTCGTAGAAAGGCGGCGCCCACTTCGCGCCGAAGCGGTAGATCATCCGCCGCTTTTCCTTCATGCTCAGCGGCGAGCGGGTCTTCATGTTGATGTTCCCGCCGAGCGAGTCCGCGTCCATGTCGGGCGTCGCCGCCTTCGTGACTTCGATCGTGTCGAAGAACGCGCCCGGGATGCTGTTCGTGCGGAAATTCCGGTTCATGCCGCCGGAACTCGCCATCTTGTTGCCGTCGACGGTGACGGAGTTGAGCGTGTGATTGGTGCCGCGGACCATCACCTCGCTCACGACGCCCTCGCCGTTGAGGGAGCCGGCGATGCCCGGCAGCCGGATGAGCAGCTCGCCCGCCTCGCTGTTGGAGAGGTTGCCGTGGGCGTCGAGGGCGACGACGCTCTTCACGCTGTCCGCGTTGCGCTGGGCGGTGAGGGCGGCGGCATTGCCCTCGCGCTCGCCCACCACGCTGAATTTTTCCAGCCGGTAAACCTCGGAGCCTAGGTCGAACGCAGCCGACACGTGCT
>JANOCA010000016.1:0-20005 GCA_031411915.1 Opitutaceae bacterium | reverse complement strand
CCTGAGTTCCAGTTTTGTTCGCGCACATAATTGTCGAAGCAACCCTGCAACCCAGGCCGGCTCGGAGAGCCGGCCCCACCGTAAAGCCTGCCATGCGTTTCGTGCCGCGCCGCCACTTGCCCCACGACGCGCCCGCTTGGGTGGCGGGCGGCGCTTTGTTCTTTGTCACGTTGCATTGCGCTGTGCGCGGTCGCGAGCAGCTCACGCTGCCGCCCGTTGCGGAACCTTTGCTTGAAGCCGTCGCGCACTACCACGCCGAGGGCCGTTGGTTCGCCCGGTTGTTTCTGCTGATGCCCGATCATGCGCACGCGCTGGTGGCGTTTCCGCGCGCCGAGGCGATGCGCAGGGTGCTTTCGGACTGGAAGCGCTTCACGGCGCGCCATGCCGATGTCGCATGGCAGCGCGGGTTCTTTGATCATCGCGTTCGTGCCGGCGAAAACTGGGAGATGAAGGCCGACTACATCCGCGCCAACCCTGTCAGGCAACGTCTCGTCAATCGGGCCGAAGACTGGCCGTGGCGATTCGAAGCGTGATTCAAGGTGGGGCCCGCTCTCCGAGCGGGGCGGGGGTGGTAGGTGGACGCGAGGTGAGGGAGCGAATAGCGCTGGAACCCAGTCCGGCTCGGAGAGCCGGCCCCACCTATTTCCTCCCCGCCGGCTCCACCACCTTCGTCGGCCCGATCTTCACGATCGGGTCCTTGAGGTGCGCGGCGAGGAAAGTCTCGAGCGCGGCGGCGAATGAGATCGACTCGTTCTCGTTGCGGAAGCCGTGGCCCTGCTTGCCCTCTACGATCGACTGGTAGTCCTTCCCGTGTCTTTTCAGCTGCGGCTCGAGGCGCGTCCAATGATCGATCTTCACGCGCGGGTCCTCGGCGCCATAGGCGTGGAGCGTGGGAATCTTCAGGCGATCGACGAGCAGGATGGGCGAGGTCGCGTTCCGATACTCGCGCGTGGGGCCGACCCATTCGTTGCGGTAGCTGAACTCGTCGCTGGTCCGCCACGCATCCTCGCCGCGCTGCCAGAATGTGAGCTCCAGATCCGACGCGCCCACGTAGTTGACCGCGCACGCATAGAGGTCGGGCGTGAGCATCGCGCCGGCCAGCGCCGCGTAGCCGCCGTAGCTCGCGCCATAGATCGCGATGCGCTTCGAATCGGCGATGCCCTGCGCGATCGCCCATTGGACGCCGTCGGTGAGGTCATCCTGCATCGCGCGGCCCCACTGCTGGCGGCCTTTGTTGATGAACTCGCGGCCGTAGCCGCCGGAGCCGCGGTAGTTGGGCTGGAGGACGGCGTAGCCGCGGCTGGCGAGGAACTGGGCGTCGGCGTCGTAGACCCACGAGTCGCGGACCCCGAAGGGTCCGCCGTGCGGGTGCATGATGAGCGGGATTTTTTTCCCTTCGAGGCCGCGCGGCACGGTCAGGTAGCCGTGGATGACGAGTCCGTCGCGCGCGGTGTAGGTGATTGGTTTGCGCGCGCTGAGGCGGGCGGGATCGATTTCGCGGATGCGTTTGAACTGGGTGAGCGAGCCGGCGTTCTGATCGAGCACGTAATAGACGCCCGGCTCGCGATCGTGGGCGACATGCACCAGCGCCACGCTCCCATCCTTCGAGGCGTGCGAGAGCGTGACCTCACAACCGGCGAACGTCGCGGCGAGCTTGGCTTGCAGCGCGCCGCGCGTCGCGTCGAACCAGTGATAGTTCATGCGCGCCGATTCGTAGCGCACGCCGAGCAGGCGCGAGCGATCGGGCGAGGTGATGATGTTTTCGATCTCGCCCTCGGGCGGGACGAAGAGGGCGGGGCCGCGCTCGAACGTGCGGGTGTCGAGCGCATACAACGCTCCGCGATCGTGCTCCTCGCGCGAGACGAGCCACAGGGTCGTGTGGTCGGCGGCGAACGACTGCGGCGCCCAGGTCTCGGCGTAGCCATGGAAAGGGTGCGTGGCGACCCGGCGGAATTTCTGCCCGTCATCTTCGCGATACTCCCAAACGAGCTGGCCCCGATCGAGGCGGGAGCGCAGCCGGAGATGGCCGCGGCGGTCGAAGACCCAGTCCTTGAAGCGCTCGGATTCGCGCAGCTCCACCAGCGGCGCGAGGCCGCGGTTGCGGACGTTGAGCCGTGCGATCACGGGCGCGCCGCCCACGAAGGTGGTGTTGTCGATGTTGCCCGCGAAGAATCCGATGACGGCGACGCGCTCGGGATCATCGGGCAGGTCGTCGATGATGCCGGCGAAGTCGCCGGTGAGATTGAACTCGATCCGCTGCGACTCGGCGATGCGCAGCACGGTTTTTCCCGTGAGGTCGGTGGAGCCGATGAAGAACGACTCGTTGCCGGAGACATCGGCTTGGAAAACGATCCGGTCATTGCCCTTCCAGAAGAAACTGGCGATGCTCTCGTCCGCCCCGCGCAGGATCATGCGCGATTCCTTGGTCGCGCGGTCGAAGACGCCGAGGGCTAGTTTCTTCTCGTGGGGAAAGAGAAACGCGATCTTGGTGCCGTCGGGCGAGAGGCGGGGCTGGCGAAGCTGAGGCGCCGAGTAGAAGTCCTCGATTCTCAGCGGCTGGGTCGGCACCTCGGCGGCGAAAACGGTGTGGCCGAGGACGAATCCCGCGAGCAGGGCGGCGACGCGCGGGATCGGGAGTTTCATGCGGCGCTCAATCAGCGGGGAACGGCGGGGGAGTCAATTCCCCGCCGGCGGGCCGAGGTGCCGGCGCAACCACGCGACCGCGCCCGCCTCATCGGCAAACGCGCCGTCGAGCTGCGCCTCGAAGGCGGCTTCGATGAGCGGTTGGAATTCGCGGCCGGGCTTGCGGCCGAGCGCGATGAGGTGGCGGCCGAGGAGGATGGGTTTCGGCGCGGCGTCGGCGAGCGCGAGAGTGCACGCGGCGGCACAGAGCTCGTCGATGCGCGCGTGGATCTCCGGCGAGGCGAGGGGCGGGCGGCCGTTGGCGTCGGCTCGCATCACGAGCGCGAGATCGTCGATCGTCGCCGGGGAGAGGCGGCGCGCGAGGCGGCGCACGCTGGTGTCGGAGAAGTGCGCGCCGCCGTGGTGGTGCGCGAGGTGGTTGACGACGAGTGCGGCGACCGGCGCATCAAGTTCGAGCGGCGCGCCGATGCGGCGAAGGAAGGCCGTCGCGATCGGTCCGCCGGCGGCTTCGTGGCCGGGGCTGGTCCAGCGCAGCACGCCGCGCTTCTCGGCGCGCACCGTGGTCGTGGGTTTGGCGAAATCGTGCGCGAGCACGGCGAACATGAGCAGGCGGCGGCGCGGCGCGGCGCTCGCCGGCCAGTCGGGCAGGGCGACGAGCGCGTCGAGGCAGTGCTGCGTATGCGTGAAGACGTCGCCCTCAGGGTGCCATTCGGGATCCTGCGGCGTGCCGCGCAGGGCCGCGATCTCCGGGAAGTGCGCGAGCCAGCCGGATTCCTCGAGCACGGCGAGGCCACGCGAGGGGCGGGCGGACTTGGCGGCCCATTTTTCCCATTCGCCCCATACCCGCTCGACGGGCAGTTCGCGAAACGTGCCAGCGATGGCGCGGCACAGCGCGGCGGTCTCCGGTGCCAGCGTGAGATCAAAGCGCGCGGCGAGCTGCATCCCGCGCAACACGCGCAGCGGATCCTCGGCGAAGGCCGCGCTGGTGTGCCGCAGGGTGCGCCGCGCGAGGTCGCGCTGCCCGTCGTGCGGGTCAATCACGGCGCCGGTGAAGGGATCGAGCGCGATGGCGTTGAGCGTGAAGTCGCGCCGCGCCGCCGCCTCGTCGTCGCTGAGGGACGGATCGGGGGCGATGGCGAAGCCGCGGTGGCCGGCGCCGGTCTTGGATTCGCGGCGGGGCAGGGAGAAATCGTATTCGGACCCGCTGGCGCGGCTGCGGACCTTGAGCACGCCGAAGCTGCGGCCGACGACATCGGTCGAGCCGAAGGGTTCGAGCACGCGGTGCAGCGACTCGAAATCCGCGCCGCCGACCTCAATGTCGAAGTCCTTGGGCTCGATGCCCAGCAGCCAGTCGCGCACGCCACCGCCGACCAGCCGGGGCCGACCGACGCGCCGCACCGCGTCGAGCATGGCGCGCAGGTCGGCGGGGAGAGGCGGAAGATCCTTCATTCGCGATGGCGGAGGGCGGCCACGACGACGAGCAGCCAGCCAGCCATGAGCGCCACGCCCCCGAAAGGAGTCACGGGCCCGAGCCAGCGGGGTCCCCCCAAGGCGAGCCAGTAGAGTGAGCCGCAAAACAGCACCACGCCCGCGACCCACAGCCACGTGGTCCAGGCGACCAGCTTCCCGCCAGTCCCGGAGTGGCCCGCCCGCGCCCAAGCCGCGAGGGCGAGGAGAGCGATGGCTTGGAAGAGGTGGTATTTCACGCCGGTCTCCCAAGGGACGGCGGTGCCGCGCTCAATGAGCGTGGCTTTCAGGCCGTGGGCGCCGAATGCACCCAAGGCGATGCCGGTGAGCCCGAGCAGGCCGGCAGCGACCATCGGTGCGGCGAAAGAGCGATTGGGATCCCGCATGGTCGCGACCTTTGCATAATGCCCGGATGAAACAAGACCGGTTGTGTGGCGGCTCGACCGCCCGGCGGCGCGCCGCCTCGGGCGTCAAGAGACGGCCGTTCACTGCCAGAGGACGGAGCGGTCGATTTCGGCCAGGGTGCGGCGGCCGGTGAGGGCCATCGCCATCTCAAACTCGCGCCGCAGGATGCCGACGACCCTCGCCACACCGTCCGCGCCACCGACCGCGAGGCCGTGCAGGTAGGGCCGGCCGATGAGCACGGCGTTGGCGCCGAGCGCGATGGCCTTGAGCACATCCGTGCCGCGCCGGATGCCGCCGTCGACGAGCACGGGCACACGGCCGGCGATCCGTGCGGCGACCTCGGGCAGGGCGTCGATCGTGGCGGGCAGGGTGTCGAGGTTGCGCCCGCCGTGGTTGGAGACGATCACGCCGTCGGCGCCGTGATCGAGGGCGCGGGCGGCGTCATCGGCCGTGAGGATGCCCTTGAGGAGGAAGGGCCGTTTGGTGAGCGAGCGGAGCCAGGTGATTTCCTTCCACGTGAGCTTCGGGTCGAGCATGGCGCTGTAGATCGTCTCCTCGCTGGGGCGGTGGCCGCCGGTCGCGGTGACGAGGCCGCGGAGGTTGGCGCGCTCCATGCCGGGTGGCATGGCGAAGGGCGTGCGTTTCTCGCGGTAACGCGGGCCGAGCACCGGCGTGTCGACGGTCACGACGAGCGTCTCGTAGTCCGCGGCCTCGGCGCGGCGCACCAGCTCGCGCGTGAAATCCCGGTCGGGCTGCACATAGAGCTGAAACCATTTCGGCTGCGCTGAGGCCGCGGCGACCTCCTCGAGCGTCGTCGTGGCCGAGGTGCTGACCACAAGCGTGGCGCCGGAGGCGGCGGCACCTCGGGCTGTGGCGACCTCGCCCTCCGGGTGCACGAGCTTGTGGTAGGCGCATGGCGCGAGGAGAACGGGAAACGCGTGGGTGCGGCGGAAGAGGGTCGCGCGCGGATCGATGCGTGAGACGTCGGTGAGCGTGCGCGGGCGGAGCCGCAGGCGCGCATAAGCCTCGTGGTTCCAGCGGAGCGTATGCTCGTCGGCCGCGCCGCCGCTGATGTAGGCCCAGGCGACGGCCGACATCCGGGCGGGCGCGGCGCGCTCGTAGTCGGTGAGATCGGCGAGTTCGTGGGGCGGGGGCGGGGTCATGCCGGCAGGGGCAGGAGCAGGCGGGGCTTTGGAATCCGCCGCAAGCGCGGACCCGCCGGCGGCGGCGAGCAGGCCGGAGGTGCGCAGGAGTTCGCGTCGGGTAAGCGCCATAGGAAGCCTGGGGTGCGCTGACACTGACCACGCCTCCGCCCGCGCCGCAAGCCTCGCCTCGCGGAGTGCTACGCCGGGCGCCGCACTCCCGCCGGCTCAATACTCAAACCGCGCCATGAACCGCACATTCCGCGGCGTCATGTGCGCGTTCGGCACGCCATACGTGAGATCCGGCGCTCCCGAGCTCAGTTGGCGAAACTCCACCTGCTCCGTCGGGGTGATCCGATTGAGCACGTTGAACACCGTCGCGGACAACGAAAGCCGGCGGCCCGGCACCCACTTCGGCCGGTAGTTGAGGGTGACGTCCTGCCGGAACTGCCACGGCGTCCGCCCCGCCGATCCGCGCGGCACGAGGAGATAATACGGGCCATACTGCGTGCCCAGCAGCGTGGTGGCGTTCAACGGGAGCGGATCGCTGAAGAGGCCCAGTTGGTTCTTCGGCCGGCCCGACATGAGCTGCACGTTCGCCCCGAGCGAAAGCTCCTTGGTCAGCACATAGCTGCCGAGCAGCTTGAACTGGTGCCGCTTGTCGTTCGGCAGGTCGCCATAGGTGTTCCTCGCCAGCGAAGGCGTGTCGAAAAGCCGCGTCAGCCCGGCCGACGCTTGGTTCGAGTCCGAGTGCACCAGCCCCTCGTAGTTCCCATACGAGTGCGCCCAAGTGTAGGAGAATTGCCCGCCCCACTTTTCGTCCATGACCTTCTCGGCCGTGAACTCCACCGCGAAATATTTCCGCTCCGCCTTCGGGTAGCCGAGCATCTCGGCCGTCAACTGCGCCCGCTCCGTGGCCGGGTCCAGTCGTCCGTCGCGGTTGAAGTCCCACATCATCGTGATCGGCCGCCCGGCATTCCCCAGGACGTAGGCGCGCGTGCCGGGCCCTGCGTAATTATAGTTCGGATATCCGTTCGCCCGCGCCCAGGTCACCAGCGCATGGTTCACGATCATGTCGTCGATCGCGTGGCCGAAATCCCGCGCGATGCCGCGCACGCCCACCTTGTAGCTCCTGCTGATCGCGTGCTGCACGCCCACCGCCCACTCGTCCTGATGCATCGGCTTGATGTTCATGTCCGTGATCTCGCGCTGGTCGCGCACGATGCCCGCCTGCGTCTGCGCCGTGTCGCCGATCTTCGCGCCGAGCACCGGCTGGAAGTCCGCGCCGACCGACGACAGCACGAAATACTCCGTGGACAAGAATTCCGCGCCCGCCTGGCTCACGTTCACGTTGGACGCGACCGGCAGGTGATACCGCCCATAGTTCGCGAACACCTTGGTCTTCTGGTTGCCGAACAGGTCGAACGACGCCCCCAGCCGCGGCGCCAGCTGGTTGTCGATCGCGATGAAGGGCTTCTGCTCCTTGTCGAAGTTCTCGAACGACTCGCTGCGCAACCCCGCCCGCAGCACCAGCCGGTTCCGCCACGTCGTCCAGTTGTCCTCCACATACCACGCCGTGGAATCGACCTTGAACGAGCCGCCGTTCCGGAAGATCTGCCGCCGCACCACCTGCGTCACGCCCGCCGGCACCGTGCCGCCCTGCAGCGTCGCGCCCGGCACCACCGTCTCGTAGCGGTAGAAAGCCCCGCCGCCATATGCGCCGCGCTGGTCCGTCGTGTTTTCCTCGCGATCGAAGCCCGCCCGCAAGCGGTGCGTGCCCTTCAGCGTAAACGCATACTCGCCGTCGAGCCGGATCGCCTCGCGCGTCTCCATCGCGTCGATCACCGTGAGATTGGGCCCGCCGGCCAGCCGCACCGCCGCGCCGCCGGCGCGGATGTCGTCGACGCGCGACACATGGTCGAGCGTGCTGTGCGCCGAGCGATTCGCCTCACCTTTGCCCGCCAGCGCCGAGAGCGTCAGCCGCTCGAAAAACGTCCCCGTGTAGCGCGCGATGTGCGTCTTGCCGCCGGCATCATCGTAGGAGCTCGCCGGCCCGCCCGTCCGTTGGTCCGTCGCCAGCACGTAGGTCCACTGCGTCGTGTTGGTCCGCCGCGAGTTGTTGATCCCCGTGTATTCGAGGTGGTGGTTCTTGAACGGGAAGTAATCCACCTTCACCGCCCAGAGCGGATCCTTGCTCCGCTCGCGATTATACCGGCTGCCCGCCGAGAAGATGTCCCTGTCCGTGCTGCTGCGCCATTGATACAGGCGTAGACGAACAGCTTGTTCTTCAGGATCGGCCCGCTCAGCGACGCGTTCACCTCGTAGCGCTCGAGATAACGCCGCGTGTTGATCGAATACGGCACCGCCACCCCGGCCGCGTTCGTCGAGTAGATGTCCGGCCGGTTCTCCCGCAGCGCGTCCGGCCAGTAGACCGTGTTGGCCACGAACCGCAGCTGGTTCGATCCGCTCTTGGTGGTCGCGTTGATCACGCCGCCCGTCGAGCGCCCGAACTCGGCCGAATACGCGCCCGTGTTCACCTCGAATTGACTGTAGAATTCGAACGGGATCAGCGACGGGCTCAGCCCGCGGAAAAAGCTGCTCACGTTGAAGCCGTTGATGAAATACGCGTTCTCGGCCACCGACGCGCCGCCGATCGAGGCCAGGCTGCCGAACGCCGCGTCGCCCTCCATCGTGCCCGGCGCCAGCAGCGCCACCTCGGTGGTGGAACGGCCCACCGGCAGGATCTCGAGCAGCTTGTCGGTGTAGATCGAGACGCTCGTGGTGTTGCTGAAATCCACCGGGTTGATCGACTGGCCGCTGACCGTGAATTTATCGAGCCGCACCACCGCGCCGCCGTCGGCCTGCGTCCCCGCGCTGATTGTGACCTCCACCTCGCGCGTGCGCGCGGCGCCGGCCGGATCGGTGTAGGTCACGCGGTAGGCGCCTGGTGGCAAAGCGGCGATGCGGTAGGCGCCGTCCGCCGCCGCGACGGCGGAGCGGCTGAAGACCATGCCGACATGCTCCACCGTGATCGCGGACCCCGGCTGGACCCGGCCGTAGATCGCGCCGGTGGTGTTGTTCTGGGCATGGCTTGGCGCCGCACCGAGCAGGACGATCAGGACAACGGCAAGGGCGGCGAACGCCTGCAGCACGGCGAACGGGCGGTGAACGGTCGCGCCGCATGAGAGCAGCGCGGCACCGTCCCGAGGGGAACGAGTGGTCATGGGGGCAGGGGGTGGATGGGGGTCGGGGCCGGCCTGGGGAGGCCACGCAGCCCGTGCGCGACGACGCGAGCCGAGCCTAGGGCGGGATTTCGCGGGCGATCAACTGCGTTTGCGTGGCACCCGCTGCCGCCACGCATGCCAGAGGGTCGCCATCGCGCCCTCGTGGCCCGGGATGAGCAGCACGATCGCCATTTCCTCGAGGCCGGCGATCACCTGCAGCGTGATCGCGGCGTGGAAGGGGACCGCCGTGTGCCCCGACAGCAGCGGGATGAGCGAGAAGGCGCAGGCCACCGCGCCGGCCTTGGCGGCCCAGGTGTGGTAGCACGGCGCCCGGCCGAGCCGGATGAAACCGTAGACGACCACGGAGAAAAACGCCGTGAGCCCCGCGGCGATCCACGGGAGTTCGCGGCGCGTGATGTCCGGCCACAGCAACGCGATGCCGGAGAGGCCGGTGATCATCGTCAGGTAGTCGGCGGCGCTGTCGAGCTTGCGCCCGAACTCCGAGTGCGCGTCGAGCCGCCGGGCCAGGAAGCCGTCGAGCGCATCGGTGAGCAGCGAGGCCGAGAGCAACGCGATGAACCACGGCCGCGAGTCGGCCATCGCCACGATGAGGATTGCCGGCGCGAGCGCGAGGCGTGCGCCGCTGAGGATATTGGGCCAGCGCTTGGGGTTCACGGGGTGGGGGAGCGCGACGAGCCTGCGTTACACGCGCACGAAGTCCCAGCCCAGCGGTTTTCCCGGCGTGAGCGTGAGCCATGCGAAGCTCGCGTGCCCGCCGCCGCGCGGGCGGGTGATGCAGCCGGGGTTGAGCCAGCGCACGCCGGCCGGATCGGTTTCGTCGCGCGGCACATGCGTGTGGCCGTGGAGCAAAGCGTGCGTGCCGGCCGGCGCGCGTGACGGCGGGATATGCACCAGGTGAAACCGCACGCCCTCGCGCTCGAGGTCGAGCGTGAGGGGCCACGGGTGCTCGTCGCAGTTGCCGGCGACCACGCGGAGCGGCGGGCCGAGCGATGCGATTTCTCCGAGGAGCATCGGCTCGCACACGTCGCCGAGGTGCCAGATTTCGTCGGCGCCGCGGAGCTTTTTCGGCAGCGCCGCGGGGAAACGGTCGTGCGTGTCGGAAATCACCGCGATGCGCATGGGCGGGACGCTAGGAGCGCGGGCGGGGCTTGCACGCCGGATTTTCGCGGCGCAATTTCCCCGCGCTGTGCTCCGCAACCTCGCCATCGACTTCGATTCGTTCTTCGCCGCCGTCGAGCAGCAGGAGCGGCCCGAGCTGCGCGGCAAGCCGGTGGGCGTCGTGCCCGTGCTGGCCGAGACCACCGGCTGCATCGCGATCAGCATCGAGGCGAAAAAACTCGGCCTGAAGCGGAACGTCCGCGTCGCCGAGGCGCGCCGCCTCTGCCCGGGCATCGCCATCGTCGAGTCGCGCCCCGAGGTCTACATCGACTACCATCGGCGCCTGAAGGCGATCATCGAGAGCTGCGTGCCGGTGAAAAAAGTGCAGTCCATCGACGAGCTGGAGTGCGAGCTCACCGCCGACTTTGCCAAGGCGCCCGAGCGCGCCCGCGCGCTCGCCCTCGACATCAAGGCCAAGATCGCGCGAGAGGCCGGCGCGCACGTGCGCTGCTCCATCGGCGTCGGGCCGAACTGGTTTCTCGCGAAGGTCGCGTCCGACATGGAGAAACCCAACGGCCTCGTCGTGATCGATGACGCCGACATCCCGGGGAAATTGCTCCACCTGAAGCTCACGGATTTCTGCGGCATCGGCGAAAACATGGAGGCGCGCCTGCACAAAGCGGGCATCGACACCGTGGAAAAACTCTACGCCACGAGCGCCGCGCAGCTCCGCGCGATCTGGGGCAGCGTCGAGGGCGCGCGTTTCCATGCGTGGATGAACGGCGGGTTGCAGGAGCGCGAGGTAGCGCAGCACAACACCGTCGGCCACGGCCACGTGCTCCCGCCGTCGGGCCGCAACGACGCCACCGCCCTCGCCGTGCTCCACCGTCTCCTGCAAAAAGCTGCGATGCGCCTCCGCCACACCGGCCACTACGCCGGCGCGCTGCACGTCTCCGTCCGCTACCGCGACGGCACGGGCTGGAGCGGCGACCGCCGCTTCAACGAGACGCAGGACACGCTGCACTTCACCCGCGTCGTAAACGAACTCTGGGCCACGCGCCCGCGCGCTCACCTCCGCCTCATCCCGTTGCAGGTCGGCGTCATCCTCGCCGACCTCCTCGAGGGTTCCGCCCACACCGCCGACCTCTTCACCGCCGAGACGGAAAACACCCGCACGCGCCTCCTCTCCGCCGTGGACACACTCAACAAGACCTTCGGCAAAAACTCCGTCTACTTCGGCGGCGCACATGGCGCGACCGGCTATGCCCCGATGCGCATCGCCTTCACCCGCATCCCCGACCCCGAGCTGGAGGAAATCGACGCCTCGTTGGGGCGGAGGCTGAAGCCGAAGAAGTAAAAATGATCGAACGCCCCTGCCGCGACGGCGCTCTCATTCCGGGCCGGCCTTCACTTCGCTTTCCTGACTCGGGGGGCGGCTTCCACGTCAGCGAGGCTCTCTACGTGCAGGACAATCGTGCTCTTTCTGAACCGCGAATACAGCGCCCACAAAGCCCAACCGGGAACGGCGAGCATCAAGCCGAACACCAGAGGAACCAGGGTTGGACCCAACATGAATCCGATCAGGAAGTCCGCCGGGCGGAGATTTGGATCGATGCGCAGCTTGCCGAAAAGCGCCGCAAGTCCGACGATGCTGAACACCGCCAGAACGTAGCCGAGCAAACACAGCGCGCACGTCTTGAAGATCGTCGAGAAGGCAGGCCGCCTGACTTTTATCGTGATGCGCATGATGGAGGAATCTCGCTTCGCCGAACCCTGGGGTTCGCTGCTTCATGGCAGCGGGTGTATCCAAGAGTCGCAACCGAAGCGAGCCGCTCCCGCCCGGCCGGAGCAACGTCGTTCTTCGTGCGAATCGGTGCCGACGACTCCGACCTCCTTCCCTTTTCCCTGCGCTCAGTGAGGTGCCCCCCGAACGCGAGAATCCTTCGCTGGATTATTGCCTCGGCTACGATGTCGCGCCTGACTCGGCTACTCCGTTGCTCGTCACCCACTCCGCCGCGCGTTCCGCGACGCCTTTCTTTCGCCCCATGAAACTCCGCTCTCTCCTTCACCCGGCGTGTCTCGCCATCGCCTCTCTCGCTTTTTCCTTCGTTGCCGCCGCCGCCACACCCGCGCCCCTGTCGCTCTTCGACGGCCGCACGCTCGCCGGCTGGGAAGCCACCTCGCCCGATTGGCGCATCGAGGACGGCGCCCTCACCGCCGAGATCGCCGCCGGCGCCAAACTCGAGAAAAACCAGTTTCTCTATTGGACCGGCGGCGAGGTCGCCGACTTCGAACTCACCGCCGAGTTCCGCCTCTCCGGTCCCCCCGAGGCCAACTCCGGCATTCAGTTTCGCTCCGAGCGCCTGCCGGACGGCGCCGCCAAGGGCTATCAGGCCGACATCGATCTCGGCGCCCGCTACCTCGGCAACATCCACGACGAAAAGGGCCGCAGCATCCTCGCGCCGCGCGGCGCGCGCCTCTCCATCGCGCCCGATGGCCGGAAGTGGACCGAGAAATTTGGCGAGCCCGACGACTACACGGCCCTCTTCCGCCCCGCGCCCGCGTGGAACACCTACCGCATCGTCGCGCGCGGCTCCCACATCGAACTCTGGCTTAACGGCACCCGCACCGCTGTCCTCGACGACCATCAGACCGGCGGCGGCCGCAACGTCGCCCGTCACTCGGGCCTCCTCGCCCTCCAGTTCCACGCCGGCGCCGGCCCCTACAAAGTTCAGTTCCGCAATCTCCAGCTCACGCAGCTCGGCCGCACGGAGGTGCCGCCCGCGCCCGCGAATCTGGCTGTTGGTAGTTCCGTCCCGCACGCGGGACGGAATCCGTCGGAGCCGGCTAAAGCCGGGGCTACGAACTCAACCTCCGCCACCGCCCCGCGCGCTCCCAATCCCTCCATCGGCGTCGCCCGCAAGAACGGCGACCCGCCGCTCAAGCGCGCCGCGGGCGTCGACGATCTTTCGCGGCTCAACTCCAGCCCGGTGCTCTGGCACCTGCGCGACAATCCCGCGAAGCCCACCGCCGTAGCCAACGCCCCCGGCCAGAAACTCGTCGCCGGCATGAAGCTCCAGCATGGCTTCCAAGCCGAGCTGCTCGCCGCCGAGCCCGACCTGCACCAGCCCATCGCGTTCGCCTTCGACGACCGCGGCCGTATCTGGATCGCGGAGGCGCACAGCTACCCGAACAAGCAGCCCGAGGGCAAAGGCAAGGACCGCATCCTCATCTTCGAGGACCGCGACGGCGACGGCACCTTCGAGACGAAGAAAGTCTTCATCGAGAACCTGAACCTCGTCTCCGGCCTCGAGGTCGGCTTCGGCGGCGTGTGGGTGGGAGCGGCCCCGCACCTTTTGTTTTTCGCCGACAAGAATCGCGACGATCGGCCCGACGGCCCGCCGCAAGTTCTCCTCGATGGCTGGGGGTTTCAGGACACGCACGAGACGCTCAACAGTTTCACTTGGGGCCCGGACGGCTGGCTCTACGGCTGTCACGGCGTCTTCACGCACTCGTTCGTCGGCAAGCCCGGCACGCCCGACGCGCAGCGCCAGAAAATCCGCGCCGGCGTCTGGCGCTACCATCCGGTGCGCCACGAGTTCGAGGTCTTCGCCCATGGCGCGAGCAACCAGTGGGGCCTCGACTTCAACGCGGTCGGCCACCTCTTCATGACGCATTGCCGCAGCTTCCACGGCCAGGGCGGCACGAGCTACGTCATCCGCAACGGCCACTATTGGAACCAAGCCAACAACGACTACGCGCCGTTTGTCTCGAACCGCGGCCCCGAGTTCGCCCCCGACCTGAAAAATTTCCTCATGGCCTCCGCCCGTTACGACAGCGGCGAGGGCGGCGCCGGGAAGCCCGGCACGACCGCCGTCTACGGCGGCCACTCGCACGTCGGCACGATGATCTACCTCGGCGACAACTGGCCCGACACCTACCGCGACCACCTCTTCACGCACAATCTCCACGGCCACCAGATCAACCATCAGGTCAACGTGCGCACGGGCTCCGCCTACGAGACTTTCCACGCTGGCTACGATGTGAGCTTCGTGCCCGACGCGACCTACCTCCCCGTCGATCTCCAATACGGACCCGACGGTGCCGTCTACACCATCGACTGGAGCGACAACCAGCACTGCCACAATCCCCGCGACGAAATCTGGGACCGCACCACCGGCCGCCTCTACCGCGTCTCGTGGGCCGCCACCTACAAGCCTGCCAAGGTCGATCTCGGCGCGATGACCGACGCGCAGCTCGCCGCCTTGCACACGCACAAGAGTGAGTGGCATGTCCGCGTCGCGCGCCGCGTGCTCCAAGAGCGCGCCGCCACGCGCGCGATCGATGCGGGCGCGCTCGCCGCGCTGCGCACCCAAGCCGCCGACACCAAGGGCGACATCCCCACGCAACTCCGCGCGCTCTGGACGCTCCACGTGACGAACAACCTCGACGCCGCGCGCCTCAACACCGCGCTCGCTCACTCTTCGGAGACCGTCCGCGCTTGGGCCATCCAGCTCGGCACTGAATCTGCGGGAAAACTCTCTGCCGACATGCTCGCGCGCCTCGCCACCAGCGAGGCCTCATCCCTCGTGCGCATGGCCGTCGCCTCCGCCGTGCCCGCCCTCCCGCTCGCGCAACGTTGGCCCGTCGCTGCTGCGCTGGCCGCCCGCGCCGAGGACGCCTCCGATCGTTTCCTGCCGAAGATGGTGTGGTTTGCCCTCGCGCCAACCGTGGCCGCCGATGTGCCGCGTGCGCTCGATCTCGCCGCCCGCACGCCGCTGCCCTCGCTCTCCGAATCGATCCTGTGGTTCGCCGCCCGCACCGCGGCCGGCCGCGAGGAAATTGTAGCCCGGCCCGGGAGAGCCGGGACGGCATCCGCTGCGATGTCCGATGCTGCTGCGTCACGCACGCTCCGCATTCTCGCGTTCTCCCTCGAAGCCGAGGCCGGCCTCCCGATGCCCGCCGCGTGGGGGCAGGTGGGTGCGCGCTTCGGCACGTCGTCCGAGCCGGCCGTCCGCGGCGCGTGGGAGCAGCTCTCCGCCCTCTTCGGCGACAAGGCCGTGCTCGCGCCCATCCGCGCGCGCCTCGCCGACCCTAGCACGCCGCTCGCCGAGCGCCGCCGCGCCATCGATCTCCTGCGCCGCGCCGGCGACACGGAATCCACCGCGCTGCTCGTGAAGCTGCTCGACGACGCCCAGCTCCGCCCCGCCGTCATCCCGCTCCTCGCCAACGCCGCCGATTCCGCCGCCGTGTCGGCCGGGCTCATCAAGGGTTTCACCGCGTTTGCCTCCGCGGATCGCACCGCTGCGCTCGCCGCGCTCACGAGCAAGCCCGCGCTCGCGTTGCCCCTGCTCCGCGCCGTGGAGACCGGAGCGTTCGACAAGAAGAACCTCACCGCGCTTCACGCGCGCCAGCTCCGTAATCTGCGCAACGCCGAGGTCACGCGCACGCTCGACCGTGTGTGGGGCCGCACCGCGGAGACCTCCGCCGACACCAAGTCCAGCATCGCCCGCATCCGCGATCTCTACCGCGAGGCGCCGCTCTGGTCCTACGACGTGAAGGCTGGCCGTGCCGTCTACGAACGCGCCTGCGCCTCGTGCCACGCGACCGACGCCGGCTCCTCCGCCGGCAAGCTCGGCCCCAACCTCAATGGCACCTGGCGCAACGGCCTCGAGTATTTCCTCGAAAACATCATCGACCCCAACGCCGTCGTCGGGACGGATTTTCAGCTCAACCTCGTGACGAAGCGCGACGGCAGCGTCGTCGCCGGCATGATCGAGAAGGAATCCGACACCGCCCTCCTCGTCCGCACGATGACGGAGACCGTCAACGTCCCCAAAGCCGACATCAAGTCCCGCGAAGTCACCACCCAGTCCCTGATGCCCGCCGGCCTCCTCGAAGCATTGCAGCCCCGCGAAGCCGTCGAGCTCCTCCTCTTCCTCACGACGGAGCCCCGGTAGCCGCCCTTGTAAGCATCATCTACCACCGGCTCCTGCTTGGCGCATGGACAAGGATACGGAACGAAGGCTTGGGCGAAAAATCGTTTGCAACGTTTGTCGCGATTTTCTCTCTCGCGGCTTTGTTCAAGCGACACCGACCTTTCTTGTCCGCCCGCTTGGGCTGTTCGCGCAGTTCGTGCATTTTCACAAGTTCAGGTTCGGACGTTCTTTCAGGGTGCAATTTGGCGTGCGCGTCATGAATGACCCTTTTGAAGCCGTCGCGCTGAACGGCCCGGCGTTTGAGCATGCTGCCGAATTCAGTGAGGACGAGGGCGAGACACTTGCGTGCGCTCGCAAGCTCGCTGCATTGATCGAAGAAGAAGGGTTTCGCTGGTTCTTCGCTTATCGGGACGCGGATTCTTTGCTGGCTTCGTCGGGGTCGCCGTTGTCGGCTCGGGACCGCCAAGCCTTGGGTGACGATTTGAACGGCAAGGGAGACGAAATGAGGAGACGCTACTCAAGGCGGCTCCTCGGCCTGCCTGATTGAAGGCGGCTTCGCATGGTTTGGCTGAGGGCATCCCATGCGTTGACTAGGTCGGGCTTGCGGTGACAGCGAGGTATCCCACACTTAAGCTCATGAAATTCACCGTGACGATTGATCGTGACGAGAGCGGAATGTGGGTGGCCGAATGCCCGGCGATTCCTGGCTGCGTGAGTCAGGGCGCGACCAAACCCGCGGCACTCAAGAATGTGCGCGAGGCCATTGAGCTTTGCCTCGAGGTTCGGGCGGAACGCGGCTTGCCGCTGACCATCGAAACCAAACAGGTGGAAGTCGTCGTCTGATGCCGACACTGCCGAAGCTCAGTGGCCGCGCGACCGCCCGGGCTTTTGGTCGCGACGGATGGGAGCTGGCGCGACAAAAGGGCAGCCACATGATTCTGGTGAAGGCCAACCACTGGGCGACGCTCTCGGTGCCCGATCATCGCGAGGTCGCTCCCGGCACGTTGCGCACGCTGATTCGGGCAAGCGGAATGACCGTCGAACAGTTTCTCGATCTCACTAAGAAATAGGATTTCGCACCGGAGTCCTTTTCGTCGTCACGAATGAACTCCGCCTCAGGCCCCATCCCCACCCGCCGCGCCTTCCTCCGCACTGGCGGCGCCGCCATCGCCGCGCTCGCTTCAGGCTCGCGTTTCGCCTTCGCCGGCGAGCCACCGTCGGCGCGCAAGGTCCGCGTTGGCATTGTCGGCGGGCGCTTTGGCGCGACGTTTCAGTTTCACGAGCATCCGAATTGCACGGTCGAGGCCGTGAGCGATCTGCGCGCAGACCGGCGCGCGGCGTTGCAGCGCGTCTACCGGTGCACCAAGGCCTACGAGTCGCTTGACCTGCTGCTGCGCGACCGGGAGGTCGAGGCCGTCTTTCTCGCCACGCCCGCGCCGGATCATGTGCGGCACACGCTGCAGGCGCTCAAGGCCGGCAAGCACGTGCTCTGCGCCGTGCCGGCCGCGCTCACGCTCGAGGAATCCCGGCTGCTGCTCGATGCCGTGAAATCCTCCGGCCTCACCTACATGATGGCGGAGACGAGCGTGTGGCAGCAGCCGACGATCTCGGCGCGGAAATTTTTCCAGGAGGGAAAATTCGGCCGGCTCTACCACACCGAGTCGATGTATCATCACGCGGGGCTCGAGACGCTGTGGTTCGAGGGCGGCAAGCCCACCTGGCGCCACGGCTTCCCGCCGATGCTTTACCCGACGCACTGCACCGCGCATCTCATCAGCGTGACCGGCGAGCGGCTCACCGAGGTCTCCTGCCAAGGCTGGGGCGACGACGACCCGCAGTTCAAGGGCAACCCCTACAACAACCCATTCTGGAACGAGACCGCGCAGTTCAAGACCGATCGCGGCCACACGATGCAGGTGCAGGTCTGGTGGCGCGGCGCGCACCGCGGCGGCGAGCGCGCGCGTTTCTACGGCGACAAGATGAGTTTCTTTTTCCCCGATCCCAACGGCCTCGGCGCGCAAATCGTGCGCTCGGGCAAACAGGTCGAGAAGGACGACGGCGGCTTCGAGCGCGCCCTCCCTGCCTTCGAAAACTACACCGTGCCCGAGTGGTGGGCCACCGATCTGCTGCCGGCGCCGCTGCGCCACAAGAGCGGCCACGAGGGATCGCACACGTTCATCACGCACGAGTTCATCGATGCGATCGTGCGCGGGCGAAGGCCGCTGGTCGATGTGCACGAGGCCCTCGCCTACACCGTGCCCGGCATCGTCGCCCACCAATCCGCGCTCAAGGGCGGCGAGCGGTTGAAAGTCCCTAGCTTCGACGTCTAGCGTGCGAGTGCCCGTGTGACCCATCTACCCCGATGCGCATCTCAACCGTTCTTCGTCTGATCTTCCGCTGCACGGCGCACGCGGCCGCGGGCTTGTTTTTTCTCACTGCAGGTTTGCGCGGCGCCGCCGCCGCGGCCCATCCGAACATCATCCTCATCTACACGGACGACATCGGCTACGGCGACGTTTGCTGCTACGGCGCGACCAAGGTCCGCACGCCGCACATCGACCGGCTCGCGCGCGAGGGACGGCGCTTCACCGACGCCCACTCCGCCTCCGCCGTCTGCACGCCGTCGCGTTACGCGCTGCTGACGGGTGAGTATCCGTTTCGCATCGATAGCTGGGCGCCGGTCTTTTCCCGGGCGGGGCTCATCGTCGATCCGGCGAAGACCACGATCGCGAGCCTGCTCAAGCGCGGGGGCTACGCGACCGCGTGCATCGGCAAGTGGCACCTCGGCTTCGGGCCCAAGGGCCAGCAGCCCGACTGGAACGCCGTGCTCAAGCCCGGCCCGCGCGAACTCGGCTTCGACTGGTTCTACGGCCTGCCCACGGTGAGCAGCCACGCGCCGTTTGTGCTCGTCGAAAACGATCGCGTGCTCGGCCTCGATCCCGCCGACCCGCTTGTGTTTGGCGGCACGCCCGTCACCAAGCCCTTCCCCGAAAAAATCCTGACGGCCAACCCCGTCTCGGGCGGCAAGGCCGCGCACGCGCTCTATGATGACGAGCAGCTCGGTAAGCAGTTCACGGAAAAAGCCGTCGCCTGGATCCGCGAGAAAAAGGCTGCGCCGTTTTTCCTGCTCTTCGCCACGCCGCACATCCACCACCCGTTCACGCCGCATCCGCGTTTCAAGGGCACGAGCGAGGCCGGCCGCTACGGCGATTTCATCCACGAGCTCGACTGGATGGTCGGCGAGCTGCTCAAGACGCTCGACGATCTGAAACTCACCGACAACACGCTCGTCATTTTCACAAGCGACAACGGCGGCATGCTCAACGAGGGCGGGCAGGACGCGTGGCGCGCCGGCCACCGGGCCAACGGCGATCTGCTCGGCTACAAGTTCGGCGCATGGGAGGGCGGCCACCGCGTGCCGTTCATCGCGCGCTGGCCGAGGAAAATCCCCGCCGACACCCAATCCGATCAGCTGATCTCGAGCATCGATTTGCTCGCGACCTTCGCCGCCATCGTGCGCCAGCCGCTCACCGCGGCCGAGGCTCCGGACAGTTTCAATGTCCTGCCCGCGCTGACCGGAACTCCCGCGAAGCCGATTCGCGACCATCTCGTGCTCGCGCCCTTCGCGCCGAAGAACGTCGCGCTGCGCTCCGGCCCGTGGGTCTACATCAGCGCGCAGGGCGACGGCGGGTTCGGCGGCATGCGTGGCGGCCCCGGCAGCCTCGGTTTCAGCCAGCGCGTGAACAGCGACGTCACCCCCGACGGGAAAATCAAACCCGACGCCCCGCCCGATCAGCTCTACAACCTTGAGTCCGATCCGCAGCAGGCGAGAAACGTTGTGCGCGGGCGCCCCGAAGTCGCGGAACGCCTCCGCGCCGAACTCCAAAAGCACCGCGACGCTCCGCGCACGGCACCCCCATCATGACTTCAATTCGTAGCCGCGAGCGCCAGCGAGTGGTCACCCAAAACCACACGCTGGCGCTCGCGGCGACGAATTGAAGTCATGATGGGGGTGCCGTGCGCGGAGCGTCGCGGTGCTTTTGGAGTTCGGCGCGGAGGCGTTCCG
>JANOCA010000015.1:0-32858 GCA_031411915.1 Opitutaceae bacterium | reverse complement strand
AAGTCGCCCACGCAGCGGACGCCGCCCCCGCACACCGATCCCGCGGCCGGTGGGACAGCGACGATCGAGCGCGTGGCCGCGCCGGGCGATGACGAGGACGAGTGGGATCAGGAGTGGCAGCGCCACATCCTCGCCGCCGCGGTCGAGCGCCTCGCGCGGCAGGTGAAGCCGCGGCACTTCCAAGTGTTCGAGCTCTACGTGCGCCAGCAGTGGCCTGTCCTCAAGGTGTCGGCCGAGTTGGGCATCAACCCCGCCTCAGTCTATGTGATCGGGCACAGGCTGACGAAGCAGCTCAAGGCCGAGGTCGAGCAACTGCGGGGGCAGCTCGGATGACACGAGGTCCGGAAACCCCGCCGCGCATCGCCGACTACGAGTTGCTGCGCCTGATCGGCCGCGGGAGCTATGGCGATGTGTGGCTCGCGCGCGGCGTCACCGGCGTCTGGCGCGCAATCAAGGTCGTGTGGCGCGATCGTTTCGAGGACGCGGGGCCGTTCGAGCGCGAGTTCAAGGGCCTGAAGGAATTCGCGGAGATTTCCCTCGGTGAATCGATCCAGCTGGCGCTGCTCCACGTGGGTCGCGACGACGCCGCGGGATTTTTCTACTACGCCATGGAGCTGGCGGACGACGCCGAGCGCGGCCGCGCGATCGATCCCGCCGGCTATGTGCCGCTCACGCTCGCCGAGCTGCGGCGCCGGCGCGAGCGCCTGCCCGCGGCGGAATGCGTGCGCTTCGGCGTCGAGCTTGCGCGCGTGCTGGCGGGGCTGCACCGGCGCGGCCTGGTGCACCGCGACATCAAGCCGTCCAACGTGATCCTCGTCGGCGGCGTGCCGAAGCTAGCCGACATCGGGCTCGTCGCGCCCGCGGAGAGCGCGCGCACGTTTGTCGGCACCGAGGGCTACGTGCCGCCGGAGGGTCCGGGCGCGCCGAGCGCCGACGTGTTTGCCCTCGGCAAACTGCTCTACGAACTTGCCACCGGCCTCGACCGGCAGGAGTTCCCTCAGCTCCCGCCCGCACTTGATCGCCTGCCCGATCATCGGGCGCTGCTCGCCTTGAACGAGGTCATCTTGCGCGCCTGCGATCCGCAGGCGGCTCGCCGCCACCGCGACGGCGCGGAGCTCGTGTCGGAGCTGGAAGCGTTGCAAGCCGGCCGCCGCGTGCGACGGGTGGCGGGTTGGCAAATCGCAGCCGGCGCGGCGACGGTGTTGATTGCGGGCCTCGCATGGTGGCACCTGAGAACCAACGGCGGGCCAACACCGGCCGTCGGAGTGATCGCGGCGAAGCAAACGGTTGCCGTGCTCCCTTTCGTCAATGTCGGCGGTGACAAGGATCAGGATTATTTTTCCGACGGCCTGACCGAGGAGATCCTCAACGCGTTGCAACGCGATCCGGCGCTGGCCGTGCCCGGTCGCACCTCGTCGTTTTCGTTCAAGGGCAAAAACCTGCCGGCGGGCGAGGTGGCGCGGGCGCTGGGCGTGGGCCGGCTCGTCGAGGGCAGCGTGCAACACGTGGGGAACCGCGTGCGCATCCGCGTGCACGTCACCCGCGCCGCGGACGGCTTCAGCGAGGCGCTGGGCAGTTTCGAGCGGGAAACGCAGGATGTCTTCGCGCTGCAGGACGAGGTGGCGCGCGCGGTCGTCGAAAAGATCACGCATCGTCCCGCTGCAAGCCATGTGGCGGTGCTCACGAAAAACCCGGCAGCATACGACGCCTATCTGCGCGGGCGGGCGTTGCAAACGCGCTCAGCGGAGGGCGCCCGCGAGGCCATCCCCTTCTACGAGCAGGCAGTGGCGCTCGATCCCCATTTCGCGCTCGCGTGGGCGCAGCTAGCGCAGGCGCGGTTCCGCCCCTATGGCGCCATGGATGATCGCAGCCCGGCCGTCGCCGACGCCGCGCGGGCAGCCATTGATCGTGCCCTCGCGGCGCAACCCAATCTGCCCGAGGCGCTCGTGGCGCGCGCCGGCTGGCACCGCAGTGTGGACCACGACTACGCCGCGGCACAGCGCGATCTGGCGCGGGCGGAAGCTCTGCAACCCGCCACCGCCCAGTTGCGGTTCGCCCAGGCGATGCTGGCCATGGCCAACGGCGACTGGAGCGAGGCAGCCCGGCGAGGGCGCGAGGCGCTGGCCCTCGATCCGCAGAACGGCGACTACACCAACGCGGCCGCGATTGTGTTTCATAGCCCGCGTGGCGACTACGCCGAGGCCGATCGGCTGCTGGCGCGGGCGATGGACATCCAAGGGCCGGGGCTGATGTCGCCCTTTTCAAACCGAGTGTTCCTGCGGCAGGCGTGGCGCGGGCCCGCAGCGGCTCTCCGCCTCGCCGACCGCGCGCCCGCCGGCCAGAACGGCCGGACGTGGGTGCGGGCCGAGCTGTTGGCGGCGCTCGGACGCGGCGCCGAGGCCCGCCCGATCATCGACGCCGCGGAACGAGACACGGATCCGAACTCGCCGACGGCCACGGAGTCGGCGCGGGTGCGGCGCGACGCGAGTTTCGCGCTGCTGGCCGCGGCGGGCCGCGACGATCTCGTCCGGCGCCACGCGGAAGAGCAGCGCGAGCGGGCCGCGCAGGAGTTCGCCCGGGGCAACCGTGCGCCGCTCGTCCGTAACCGGCTGGTGAGTGCCGAGATCGCACTGGGCGACCGCGCGGCCGCGCTCGCCGCCCTCGACGAGTGGCGGCAATCCGTGGCGGGCCTGCCGGGGGCGCAGGCGCGCATCCGGGACTTTGGCAGCCTAGCCGCCCCGCACTACGCCCGCCTTGGCCGGGCGGACGAGGCGGTGGCGCTGCTGCGCGACATGAAGGTGCACGGCTTCGCCAACCTCGGCATGCCGCTGCGCAATCGCGCCGATTTTGCGCCGATTCGCGCCGATCCGCGATTTCAGGAGCTGGCGGCGCAGGCCGAGGCCCTGGCCAGGGCACAGCCAGACCCGGTCGATCCCTAGCCACGCCCCTCCGTTTCCGGCATGGACACGGCCGGGGGCAGGTGCTCTCGTCTTCGGTTCAACCAACCCAACCTGTCCGCATGAGCACGCCCGCCACTCCCTCCACGCCCAAGTCTGCCGGTGACGATCGCAATCTCGTCGCGGTCGACGTGACGACCGCGCTCACGTTCGAGGACAAGCTCCAGCTTTTCTGGGACAAACACCGCACGCTCATCATCGTCGCGTGCGTCCTCATCGCCGTCGCCATCGTCGGCAAGGGCGTCTGGGACCGCATGCAAGTCGCGAAGCAGGAGGAAATCGGCAAGCGCTACGCCGCCGCGACGACCACGGAGCAGCTCCGGAGCTTCAGCGCGGCGCACACCGGTCACACGCTCGCCGGCGTCGCCCAGCTCCGCATCGCCGATGAGGCCTACGCCGCCGGCAAATATGCCGACGCCATCGCCGGCTACGAATCCGCCCTCGTCGTGCTCACCGACGGCCCGCTCGGCGCCCGCGCCCGCCTCGGCCGCGCCGCGGCCAAGCTCCAATCCGGCAAGACCGCCGAGGCCACCGCCGAACTCAAGGCCATCGCCGACGACGCCAAGGCCCCCAAGGCCGCGCGTGGCGAGGCCGCCTACCATCTCACCGGTCTCGCCGTCGAGGCCGGCAACGCCACCGACGCCCAGAAATACGTCGATCAGCTCACGCAGCTCGACCCCGATCCGCGCAGCCCGTGGACCGGCCGGGCGATGATGCTCCGCGCCACGCTGCCCGCCACGCCGCCCCCGGCCGCTCCGGCGACCGAGGAAAAGAAAAGCGACGCGACGCCCAGCGTGAAGGTCGAGATTCCGAAGAAGTGACGGCCGGCCGCGTTTGAATCCGAGAGCAGCGCGGTAGGGCGGCGACTCCGCTCGCCGCCGGATTGGGCGGGCGACGCCAAGGCGCGGAACGGAGTCCGCGCCCTACCCTAGGTTTGCCGCGGCGCCATGCTCACGGCGTCGCCTCGTAGATCTCCACGAGCGCCAGACCCGTCTGGCCGGCCATCGGCGTCCCCGCAGGCACGCCGACCTGCACGGTGTAGGCGCCGGGTTCGAGATGGATGAGCATGGCCGCATCCGTGCTCGTGGCCCCGAGTGCAAACGCCCCGGCCCGCACCGCCGCGTCGCGGATCAGCACGGCGTCGGGATCGCGGAACCAATCGTCGTTGGTTTTCACCGTCGTCGCGCCGCGGAAAAGAGTGACAACGGGATTGGGCAGAGCGCCCGCGACGTTGAACGGCGCCGCCCCGATCGTCGGGCCGACGCCGCGGATGAGCACGCGTTGCGGGGCGCTGCCGCCGATCACGAAGCCCGCGAGGAACGGCGAAGCCGGCGCCACCAGCCCGCGCGCCGAGAGATTGATCAGGCGGCGCGCTCCCGCGACTTCGGTCGCGTCGAGCACTTCGTAGATTTCCGCCAGCACCGTCCCGGTGCCGCCGCCGGCCACCGCGGAGTAGGTCGCCGGCTGCAACGTGCCCAGCAGCGCGGCGTCGCCACTGCCGGCCCGCAGCGGGAAAGCTCCCGCGCGTGCCGCCGCCGCAGTGAGCGCCGCGCCGTTCGCGGCCGGCACGTTCCAATCGTCGTTCTGGCCGACCGTCGCCGCGCCGCGGATGACCTGCAACGTGGGATCGGGCAGCACCCCTGCGACATTGAAGGGCGGGCCAGCAAGCGTCGGCCCGACGACGCGCATCAGCACCTGCTTGGGCACCGTGCCGCCGACCACGAAACCCGTGATGAGCGAAGTCGCGCCCGGCGCGGTGATGCCCCGCACGGATAAATTGATCAGCCGGGTCGCCCGAGCGAGCGCCTCGACCGCCCCGACCATCTGGCTGGTGGTGTTGCCCGCGCGGAGCGTGCCCGTGAAGAGCCCGCCGTTGAATCCGATGTCGAGCGCCGCCTGCGTGACAGTCGTGGCTGTGAGCCGCCCGGCCGGCGTAAGCACGCCGCTCACGGAGTCGGCCGTGGTGTTGTTGAGATGCAGGAGGAACGCCTGACCATCCGCGGACACGATGGCGTGCCCGCGACCGGCCGCGCTGCCGACCGCAGCATGCGTGAAGAGCCCTGGCACAAACCCGCCGGTGAGCGGCGCGCGCGCGCCCTCGAATGTCACCCCGAGCCCCGTTGCGTCGCCCACCACCGCGCCCGCCACCTCGTCAATCGCGCCGCGAAGTGTCGCCGCGCGCGGCGTGGCGCCGACGGTGGTCACGTCGGTGGAAAAGCGCCCGGCCAGATCGACCTGCACATTTGTCGCCATCAGGCCCGCGCCCGCCGAGGGCATATGCCCGAGCAGCACCGCCGTGCGATCTGCGCGCACCAAAAGGGCCATCTCCCCCGTCGCCGCACCGGCAAAGCGCCCGAAATACACGCCGGAGAAATCGCGCACCAACACGGTGAGCGTGGCCGCCGCGCTCGTGGTCGAGCCGACAATGTTGGTGGCGACAACGTCATAGCTCCCGGCATCGGCCGCAGCGACGCTGGTGAGCGTGTAGTCCGCCCGCGTGGCGCCCGGGATGGCCGTGCCATTGCGACGCCACTGGTAGGTCGGGGCGGGAAACGCGGTCAAAGCCACGGTGAAGCTCACGCGATCACCCGCGACGGCGTTCACACTCGCGGGTGGAGTGGTTATCACCGGCGCCGCACGCACGATCAGGATCGCCGAGGCGGTGGCTGTGCCGCCGGAGTTGGTCGCGGTCACGGTGTAGCGACCGGCATCGGCGAGACTCGCCGCCGCAATGGCGAACGCCGAGGCTGTCGCTCCGTTGAGGGCGACGCCATCCTTCTGCCACTGGAAAGTCGGCGCCGGCGTGCCGACCACCGAGGCGCGCAGCGTCACAGTCGTGCCGGCGTTCACCGTCTGGTCGGCAGGCGGACTGGTAATCACAGGCGAAAGCCCGCCGGTGACGAAAGAGAAGGTGCGATCCACCACGTCGGCCGCCGCGTAGAAATTATTGCCGGCCTGCGTCGCGCGCACGACCACCGTGCCACCATTGCCCGTGAGGAGCCCGCCCGAGAGCGTGGCCGAGCCGGAGACGAGCGAGAGCGTGACCGCAAGGCCCGAACTTGAGGTCGCGCCGAGCGCGATGCTCGACCCCGCAATTGCGGTCGTGACGGCCGGCGCAAAAACAATCGTCTGCGGACGCTTGGTCACGAAGACCACCGCGGTCTGGGAAATCGTCGCACCCGCGGGATTGGTCGCGACGACGTAGTAAACCCCCGTGTCAGCCAGCGTGAGGATTGGAATGACGATCGAGGTGCTTGCGGCCCCGGTGATCGGCAGCGTGTCCTTGTGCCACTGGTAAGTGATCGGTGCGTCACCCTCGGCCACTGCCGATAATGTCAGCGGATCGCCGACAAACGCCGCCACCGAGATCGGCTGAACGGTGAAGGTCGGCGGCTGCTGGGCGCGGGCCAGGGTGCAGACCCCGAGCGCGAGCAGGGCACGGGTCGCGAGAAAGCAAAGGCGCATCCGCCACTTCAACCAAGCCGCCGCGGGCTTGTCCATGCCGCGGTTGCACCGGCGCGCTCGCTTTGCACAGTCTGCACATCACCGTCCTCCCGTCATGATCTCGCCCAGCCTGCGCCCCATTGCCCGTCTTGCCCTTGCTTTCCTTCTCGTCGTTTCCGCCGCTCGCGCCGCGCTCGCCCCCGCCCAACTCGCGCAGCTCCCCCCCGCGGCCGCCCACCCGATTGATTTCGCCAAGGATATCCAGCCGATCTTCGAGGCGAGC
Organism: Opitutaceae bacterium; assembly: GCA_031411915.1. Taxonomy (GTDB): domain Bacteria; phylum Verrucomicrobiota; class Verrucomicrobiia; order Opitutales; family Opitutaceae; genus ER46. Next base: position 26,174 of record JANOCA010000015.1, on the reverse strand, counting down.
TGCGTGCAGTGCCATGCGCGCGGCAAAGCGAAGGGCTCCTTCTCGCTCGAAACCCGCGCCGACTGGCTGGCCGGCGGCGATCACGGCGCGCCCGCCGTCGCCGGCCGCAGCACGGAAGCGCCCGTCGTCGCGATGATCTCCGGCCTCGATCCCGACATCGTGATGCCGCAGAAGGGCAAGAAGCTCACGCGCGATCAGGTCGCCGTCTTCCGCGCTTGGATCGATCAAGGCATGAAGTGGCCCGAGACGATCACGTTTTTTCGCGCCGAGCCCGCGAACCTCCGCCCGGCCAAGCTCACCACCCCGCCCGAGCGCCCCGGCCTCGATCATCCGATCGATCGGCTCATCGACACTTACTTCGCCGCGAACCGCGTCGCGTGGCCCGCGCCGGTCGACGATCGCGCCTACGCGCGCCGCGTGTGGCTCGACACCATGGGCCTGCTGCCGCCGCTCGCAGAGCTCGACGCTTTCCTTGCCGACCGGGCGCCGGACAAGCGCGCCCGCCTCGTCGCGCGGCTCCTCGCCGACAACCAGCGCTACGCCGAGCACTGGCTCTCATTCTGGAATGATCTTTTGCGAAACGACTACAAGGGGCCCGGCTACACCGACGGCGGGCGCAAGCCCATCACCCCGTGGCTTTACGCCGCGCTCGCGCAAAATCTCCCCTACGATCGCTTTGTCGCGCAGCTCGTCGATCCGGGCGCGGCGTCGGAGGGTTTCGCCAACGGCATCATCTGGCGCGGCGTCGTCAACGCGAGCCAGGTCCCGCCGATGCAGGCCGCGCACGGCATCGCGCAGGTTTTCCTCGGCGTGAACCTCAAGTGCGCGTCATGCCACGACAGCTTCATCAACGAATACACGCTCGCCGATGCCTACGGCCTCGCCGCCATCTATTCGCCCACCCCGCTCGAGATCGCCGAGTGCGACAAGCCCACCGGCCACCAGGCCAAGGTGAAATTCCTCTACGCCGAGATCGGCGGCCTCGACGGCACCGCGGATCCCGCCGCCCGCAAACGCCAGCTCGCCGAGATCATCACCGGCCGCGCCAACGGCCGCCTGCCGCGCACGATCGTGAACCGCCTGTGGGAACGCTTTCTCGGGCGCGGCCTCGTCGAGCCCATCGACGAGATGGATCATCCCGCGTGGTCGCCCGCGCTGCTCGACTGGCTCGCGGAGGATCTCGTCGCGCACGGCTTCGATCTGAAGCACACGATGGCGCGCATCCTCACGTCCCGCGCCTACCAGTTGCCGTCGGTGGGCCTCCCGGAGGCCGAGGGAAATTTCGTCTTCCGCGGCCCCGCCGTGCGCCGACTCACCGCGGAGCAATTCTCCGATGCGCTGCACGCGCTCGCCGCGCTCCCGCGCGCGCGGGCCGATGCCAGATTAAACCGCGCTGCCGCGCTCACGCCCGTCCGCGCCCCGCTGCCGCTCTCCCCGAAATGGATCTGGGGCGTCGCTGGCGGCGAGGTGAACACGAGACCCGCGACCTACGTCTTCCGCCGCACCGTCACGCTCGCCGACGCGCCGACCGAGGCGAATTTCGCGATCTGCGCCGACGACAACTACACCGTCCGGATCAACGGCAAGGACGCCGGCTCCTCCCCGCGCCGCAACGGCGTCGCCCCCGACTGGCTCGATGTGCGCACCCACCTCCGCGCGGGCGACAACCTGATCGAAATCACGGTTGCCAACCAGCTCCCTGACGAAGGACGCCTTGTCTCCGTGAAAACCGACGCGCTCCCCGAGGTCGATTCCCCCGCCGGCCTGATCCTCTACGGCCGCGTGCGCACGGGCGAAACGGTGGCGGATTTTGTCTCCGATCAAAACTGGATGGCGCAGCTCACCGCCGTCCCCGCGACCAATGATCGTTTTGCCAAGAAGGAGCGCTTCCGTCCGCCGGAGCCCCAGCCCGCCTTCGAGCTCGGCGGCATCGAGCTGGCTCCGTGGAAAGTCGGCGCACCCTTCCTGGCCCTCGCCGCCGCGCCGCGCGACACCCTGCCGGTCGAGCGCGCCTCGCTCGTGAACTCCGATCCGATGATGGCCGCGCTCGGCCGTCCCAACCGCGAGCAAACCACCACCGTCCGCCAAGCCACGCCCACGACGCTGCAGGCGCTCGAACTCACCAACGGCGCCACGCTCGCGGCGTTGCTCAAGCGCAGCGCCGAAAAACTCACCGCCAAGCCGCCAGCCGAGATTTTCCGCCACGCCCTCGGGCGCGCACCGACGGCCGGCGAGTCATCCCTCATCGCCTCGATGGTCGGCGCACCCGCCCGCGCCGAAGGCGTCGAGGATTTCCTCTGGAGCCTCGCGATGCTCCCTGAATTTCAACTGATCCACTGATCAAAGTAGGGCGGGTCTGTGACCCGCCTTCGCAACCAGCCGCAACTCTCAAAGCCCTTCCCCCTCTCACCCGAAACAGGGCGGGTCACAGACCCCGCCCTACTCAAAAATGAATCCCGCCCGTCTCCTCGCCTCGCAGGCCTATCGCCGCGCGCAGCCCGATCTTTTTTCCCGCCGCGATTTCCTCAAGGGCGCATCGGCCGCCACGCTCGCGGCCCTGGCCGCCAGCGCGCCACGCTCGCTGCGCGCCGCCGAAACCGTGGAAAAAATCAAGGCCACTGCCGACCGCGTGATCGTGCTTTGGATGGCGGGCGGCATGGCGCACACCGAGACCTTCGATCCGAAGCGCTACACGGCGTTCACGCCGGGCATGAACCCCAACGACGTGCTCAGCACGTTTCCGTCTAGTCCCACCAACGTCGACGGCGTGAAGTTTTCCGCCGGCCTGGAGAATCTCGCGCAGGTGATGGATCGCGCGTGCCTCCTCCGCGGCATGCAGGCGGCCGACCTCGGGTTCATCCTTCACTCGCGGCATCAGTTCAACTGGCACACCGGCTACATCCCGCCGCAGACCGTCGCCGCGCCGCACCTCGGCGCCTGGATCGCGCGCACGCTCGGGCCGCTCAATCCCGCCGTGCCGGCCTTCATCAACATCGGCCAGCGCTTCGATCTCGGCGAGGGCGAGGAGCTGAAGGCGTTCACGACGGCGGGCTTTCTCGGCAGCGAGCACGGCCCGTTCAACGTCGCCTTCCCCGAGCAGGCCGCCGACGCCGTGCGCCCGCCCGCCGGCATGGGCCCGGGCCGCTTCGAGGATCGCGACCAGTTTTATCGCCGCCTGCTCGAGGCGAGCCCGGTCGCGCGCGAGGCGGGTGGCTTTCAGCAAGAGTCGCTGCTCCGCGCGATGGACAACGCCCATCGCCTGCTGAGTTCGCCCGCGGCCAAGGCATTCGATCTCGCGCTCGAGCCGCTGGAGAGCGCGCGCAAATACGTGCCCGGCTACGAGCCGGGGATGCGCTTCGACACGCCGCGCGATCGCTTTGGCGCGAAATACGAGGAGGGCATGGTCGGCCGCTTCGGCCTTGGCTGCCTGCTTGCGCGGCGCCTCTGCGAAGTCGGCGCGCGCTTCATCGAGGTCACGACGGAATACATCCCGTTTCTCAACTGGGACACCCATGAGAACGGCCACGCGCGCCTCGTCGGCATGAAGCAGGCGATCGACGCGCCCATCGCGCAGCTTGTCCGCGACCTAGACGAACGCGGCTTGCTCGACCGCACGCTCATCGTGATCGCGAGCGAGTTCAGCCGCGACATGATGGTCGAGGGCAAACCCGACAAGGGCGTGAAGGATCAGGTCGAGGTGCCCGAGGTGATCACCGACGCCAAGCACTACGGCATGCACCGGCACTTCACCGCCGCGGGCAGCGTGCTGATGTTCGGCGGCGGCCTGAAGCGCGGCCACGTCCACGGCGTCACCGCCGACGAACGCCCCTGCAAAACGATCAAGGATCCCGTCACTATCACCGATCTCCACGCCACGATCTACCACGCCCTCGGCATCCCGGCGAACCACGGCTACGACGTGGAGAAACGCCCGTTCTACGTCACCAACGACGGCAAGGGCCGCGCGGTGCGCAGCCTGTTTGCGCGCGCGTGATTGATGCCGCGGGTGGAGCGCGTTGCCCCCAACGCGCTGGTTTGGGGGCTGCAGGGCGAAACGCACTCAGCGCGTTGGGGGCAACGCGCTCCACCTCGAACTTCAGCGCCGCGCGGCGTCGCGCAGCGCCTCCTTCGCCCGCAGCAGCACGCGCAGCGGGTGCAGCTCCTCCTCGAGCGTGAGCGGCATCGGCGCACCGGTGGCGAGGTGCGCGACGACGAAGTCGAAATAGTCGCCGTGCCCGCTGCCCGTCGGATCCAGCGGCTCGGTGATTTTCTGCGCGGTCACGAGACGAGTGCGCGCGCCGCCGTCGACCGACTCGATGAATCCCTTGGTGCCAAACACCCGGAGCGTCTCGTTGCCGTGCGGCAACGACGGATGGCCGGGGTTGAGGTAGTTGATGATGAGGGTGGCGAGCCCGCCGTTTTCGAGCGCCGCCTGCGCCGCGCTGGCGAGCTTGCCGTCGCCCTCCTGCGGGCTGCCGGATTTCGTTTCCCAACCGGTCATGGACGTCATGCGCACGCCGCCGACCTGCTCGATCATGCGCGCCGCGTGGACGCCCGCCTGCAAGAACTGGCCGCCATCGATCGCCTCATCCTGCGCGCGGGCCCGGCCGTAGCGATACGACTTCTGCACGAACACCTGGACGACCTCGCCCACCGCGCCCTCGCGGACGAGCTTGCGCATCGCCGCGTAGCCCGGCGTGAAAACCGTGCCGGCCATCTCATGGAACTGCTTTCCCGCGCGCTGCGCCGCGGCCAGCACCGCGTCGAGTTCGCGCTCCGTGAGCGCCGACGGCTTCTCGGCATAGACATGCTTGCCCGCCTCGAGGCAACGAATCGCATCCCGCGCCTGATCAGCGCGGCGCGGCGAGCAGAGGGATATCAACTGCACCGCCGGATCGGCGATAAGCTCATCCAAGGTCGCGAGGCGTTTCACACCCGCGGGCCAGTTGGCCTCGCGAACGCCCGCCACGGCGACCAGCCGCGCGTGGGGCTGCTTCGCGAAATGCGCGGCCGTGAGTTGGTGGCCGTTCGCGCCGTAGAGACCGACGCCCAGCGCCGCGTCCGCCGCGCGCGCAACCGTCCCGGGCATGGTCACCACACACACCGCCGCAATCATCCACACCCACATCGGACGCGAAGCACCCGCCATGATCCGGGCCGGGCGAGAGAAAATGGAAATGTCAGCGATGGTTTTCATGCGATTCGCGAGCGGGGCTGGACACCGATGTCGGCCAGGTCGCCGACGGTGTCACGGCATTTCCGCAAACGATCCGAGGCCGCCTCCGCAGGCGTGGGATGATCGACGCGCCACGTCGCCAAACTTCCTTTCGGAACTCGATTTCGCCGAAAGATCAAAAAGCACATGCCCGCGATGCAACCGCGGGTGAGAACCCGGGTCCACAACCCGCGCAGCACTCGCCTGGAGGCGCGCGAGCCTACTTTCAAAGCGAGGAGCCAACATGGAACGACCTGACGAACTTGAACTCACCCGTCGTGATTTTCTAATCACCGGAACCGCAGTGGCCACGATCGCGCTTTCACCGTCACTCATGAAAGGCCAGACACGACCTCCCGTCACCCAGGAAACCCTCCTGACGAAAGTGGCGTTCAATGTGAACGGCAAGGGCCAGGAGCTGCAGCTCGACCCCCGCACCACCCTGCTCGATGCGTTGCGAGAGCACCTGCATCTCACCGGCAGCAAGAAAGGCTGCGACCACGGCCAATGCGGCGCATGCACCGTCATCGTCGAGGGGCGGCGGATAAATTCATGCCTGACACTGGCGGTGATGCAGCAGGGCGCCCGGATTACGACCATCGAGGGCCTCGGGACGCCGGACAAGCTGCACGCCATGCAGGCGGCCTTCGTGAAATGCGACGGCTACCAGTGCGGCTATTGCACGCCCGGGCAAATCTGTTCCGCCGTCGCCATGCTCGACGAGATCAAGGCCGGCGTTCCGAGTCACGTGACCGCTGATCTCCGGGCGCAGCCCCAGCTGACCGCCGCCGAGCTGCGCGAGCGGATGAGCGGCAACCTCTGCCGCTGTGGCGCCTACTCCAACATGGCCGAAGCGATCACCGAAGTGGGGAGGACCGCATGAAGGCCTTCACCTTCGAACGGGCCCGCACGCCCGCCGAGGCCGCCGCCGCGGCCGCGCGCACGCCGGGATCTCGTTTCATCGCCGGCGGCACGAACCTGCTCGACCTGATGAAACTCGAAATTGAGACGCCCACGCATCTGATCGATGTGAACGGCCTCGGCCTCGACCAGATCGAGCCGACGCCCGAGGGCGGCCTTCGCATCGGCGCGCTCGTCCGCAACACCGACCTCGCCGCCGACGAACGCGTGCGGCGCGATTACGGCGTGCTCTCGCGCGCCTTGGTCGCCGGTGCCTCGGGCCAGTTGCGCAACATGGCCACGACCGCCGGGAATCTGCTGCAGCGCACCCGTTGCCCTTATTTCTACGATACGAATCAACCGTGCAACAAACGCGCGCCCGGCAGCGGCTGCGGGGCCATCGGCGGCTTCAGCCGCCAGCACGCGGTCATCGGCGTCAGCGAGGCCTGCATCGCCACCCATCCCAGCGACATGGCCGTCGCGTTGCGCGTCCTCGACGCGATCGTCGAGACGATCCGCCCCGATGGCTCCACGCGGAAGATCGCCATCGCGGACTTTCATCGGTTGCCAGGCGATCAGCCGCAGATCGAGACGGTGCTGGAGGCGGGCGAGTTGATCACGGCCGTCACCCTGCCGAAGCCGGTCGGCGGCGCTCACATCTACTACAAGGTGCGCGACCGCGCCTCGTATGCCTTCGCGTTGGTCTCCGTCGCCGCGATCGTGCAGCGCGACGGCACGGGCCGCGTGGCGCTGGGCGGCGTGGCGCACAAACCGTGGCGCGTCGAGGCGGCGGAGGCGGAAATGCCGCGCGGCGCCCAAGCCGTCGCGGGGCGTTTGCTAGCCGGCGCAAAACCGACCGAGGAAAACGCCTTCAAACTCAAGCTGGTCGAACGGGCGATCGGCGCCGCGTTGGCCGAAGCGAAAGAGGCCCAGCCATGAAATTCGACACTCCCGCCACGACCAATCCAATCGACCAGTTGAAGGTGGTCGGCCAACCCGTCGACCGCATCGAGGGGCCGCTCAAGACCACGGGCACGGCGCGTTACGCTTACGAGCGCCACGATGTCGCGCCCAACGCCGCGTATGGCTGCGTCGTCGGTTCGGCCATCGCGAAAGGCCGCATCGTCGCGATCTCGCTGGACGCCGCGAAGGCCGCGCGTGGCGTGCTCGCCATTGTGACCGCGGAAAACGCCGGCAAGCTCGGCAAGGGAGATCTCAACACCGCGAAGCTGCTCGGCGGCCCCGAGATTCAGCACTATCATCAGGCGATCGCGCTGGTGGTCGCGGAGACGTTCGAGCAGGCGCGTGCGGCGGCGCAGCTCGTGCAGGTGAAGTATGAGCGGAGCGCGGGCGCTTTCGATCTCGCGGCCGTGAAGGACACGGGCACCAAGCCGAAGCCCGGCTTCGGGGGGCCGCCGGACACGGCCGTCGGCGACTTCGCGGGTGCGTTTGCCTCCGCGGCCGTGCAGTTCGACGCGACCTACACGACGCCCGACCAGTCGCACGCCATGATGGAGCCGCATGCATCAACCGCGAAGTGGGACGGCGACAAGCTCACGGTCTGGACGTCGAACCAGATGATCGCGTGGAGCGTGGGCGACATGGCGAAGACGCTGGGCATCCCGAAGGAGAACGTCCGCCTCGTCTCACCCTACATCGGCGGCGGTTTCGGCGGAAAATTGTTTGTGCGCGCGGATGTCGTGCTCGCCGCCCTCGGCGCGCGCGCCGCGAAACGCCCCGTGAAGGTCGCGCTGCAACGGCCGCTGATCATCAATAACACGACGCACCGGCCCGCGACGATTCAGCGCATCCGCCTCGGCGCGGCGAAGGACGGGAAGATTTCCGCCATCGCCCATGAAAGCTGGTCAGGCGACCTGCCGGAGGGTTCCCCGGAGACCGCCGTCAGCCAGACGCGCGCGCTCTATGCCGGCGACCATCGGATGACCGCCATGCGGCTCGTTGTTCTGGATCTGCCCGAAGGCAACGCCATGCGCGCGCCCGGTGAGGCGTCCGGCATGATGGCACTCGAGATCGCGATGGACGAAATGGCCGAGAAGCTCGGCTTGGACCCGATCGAGTTCCGGATCCGCAACGACACGCAGGTCGTCCCCGACAATCCCGCCCCGCCCCCGGGGGGCTCGGATCCGGAGTCGAAGGCAAAAGATGAGAAGGCGGAGAAGCATAACCCGCATCCGCCTTTCTCCCAGCGCCGCTTGACCGAATGTTTTCGCACCGGCGCCGAACGCTTCGGTTGGAGCCAACGCAACGCCGCACCGGGCAAAACCCGCGACGGAAAATGGCTCGTCGGGACCGGCGTGGCCGCGGCGTTCCGGAATAATTTGGTCATGAAATCCGGCGCCCGCGTGCGGCTCGACAAGCACGGCACCGTGACGGTGGAGACCGACATGACCGACATCGGCACGGGCAGCTACACGATCATTGCGCAAACGGCCGCCGAGATGATGGGCGTGCCGCTGAACAAAGTCGTGGTGCGGCTCGGCGATTCCAACTTCCCCGTGTCGGCCGGTTCCGGCGGACAATGGGGCGGCAACAGCTCGGCATCCGGTGTCTATGCCGCGTGCGTGAAGCTGCGGGAAGCCGTGACGCAGAAGCTGGGTTTCAACGCCGCCGACGTGCAGTTCGCCGACGGCCAGGTCAAGTCGGGAGGACGCACCGCACCGCTCGCGCAGGCCGCGGGCGAGGGCGGCCTCGCGGCGGAGGACACGATTGAATTCGAAGGCCTCGACAAGAAATACCAGCAGTCGACCTTCGGCGCTCATTTCGTGGAGGTGGGCGTCCACGCCCTGACCGGCGAAGTGCGGGTGCGCCGCATGCTGGCCGTGTGCGCGGCCGGACGCATCCTCAATCCGAAGACCGCCCGCAGCCAGGTGATCGGCGCCATGACGATGGGCGTCGGCGCGGCCCTGATGGAGGAACTCGCGGTCGACAAGCGCCACGGCTTCTTCGTCAACCACGACCTCGCCGGCTACGAAGTGCCCGTGCACGCTGACATCCCGCACCAGGACGTGGTTTTCCTGGATGAAACCGATCCGATTTCCTCGCCCCTGAAGGCCAAGGGTGTCGGCGAACTCGGCATCTGCGGCATTGCTGCCGCTGTCGCGAACGCAATTTACCACGCCACCGGCGTGCGCGTGCGTGACTACCCCGTCACGCTGGACAAGCTACTCGACGGACTTCCTTCCGCCGGCTGACGGGTTCCCATCCCCTCAAGACCTGCAGGACGGATCCAGAAAAACGTCAAAGCACTCACGCGCCTTTCGCCCGAGCGGCGCGCGGGTGTGGGTCTTTTCAATTTCCTGACCGCTCGCTGGCGTCCCCACGGGGATTCGAACCCCGGTTCTCTCCGTGAAAGGGAGGCGTCCTAACCGGGCTAGACGATGGGGACTAACCGCGGAGCGGCGCACCCTACGTTGGGACATCGCCCGCGCAAGGGAATTTTTCCCGCCCCGGCTTCGCGCGTCATCGCCAAAAAAACGCTTCGCCGCGCGCCGCGTTTGCCCCCAGACCGCCCGCATGACGTTTGCCGAAATCGCCGCCGCGCTGCCCACGACCGCCGTCACCACCATCGACGGCCTGCCTTTCCCCCGCATCGCTTCGGGCAAGGTCCGCGAAATCTTCGATCTGGGCGATGCGCTGCTGCTCGTCGCAACGGACCGGCTCTCGGCTTTCGATGTGATTCTGCCGGACGGCATCCCGGGCAAGGGCGCGATCCTCACGCAGATGAGCCACTGGTGGTTCGCCGAGACGCGCGGGGTTATCCAGAACCACCTGCTGCCCGATCAGGCGGGCGAATTTGTGCGCCGAGGCATCACCAACCGTGACCTCCAGTTGCGCAGCATGATCGTGCGCAAGCTGAAGCCGCTCGCCATCGAGTGCGTCGCGCGCGGCTACCTCATCGGCAGTGGCTGGAGCGCCTACCAGAAGACCGGCGTAGTCTGCGGCATCCGCCTGCCTGCCGGCCTGCGTCAGGCCGACCGCCTGCCCGAGCCGATTTTCACGCCAACGACCAAGGCGCCCAAGGGCCAGCACGACGCGCCCATCGACGACGCCCAAGGCGCCGCGATCGTCGGCGCCGCTCTCTACGAAAAAGTGAAGGCCGCGAGCCTCGCGCTCTACCGCTTCGGCCACGACCGCGCCAAGCAGGCCGGGATGATTCTGGCAGACACCAAGTTTGAATTCGGCACCGATGCCGCAGGGAATCTCTTCCTCATCGACGAAGTGCTCACGCCGGACTCGTCGCGCTATTGGCCCGCCGCCGAATATCGCCCCGACTGCTCGCCCCCGAGCTACGACAAGCAATTCGTGCGCGACCACCTCCTCGCGATCAAGTGGGACCAGCAGCCGCCCGGGCCGCGCCTGCCGGCCGAGGTGATCGCGCGCACGCGCGAAAAGTATCTCGCCGCGTTGAAAAACCTGCTGGGCTAGTGCAGCGCGGGAAGGCGGGGCGCTTTTCAAGCGCCCGGGTTGGAACGCGGCGGTTGAAAACCGCCGATCCGTCAAAGCATGAAGCCCGCCGTCAGCCTGGAGATTTGCCCTGTCACTCCTCCGCCCGGCTACGCTCACGCGGCACCACGGCGTGTTTCTTGATGAACGCTGGATCGATCTCGATCCCTGAGCCGGAGCCGGTGGGCACTTTCACGAACCCGCCCATGGTGCCGAGGTCGGAGGTCTTGCACTCGAAGGGGATCGCCTGGCTCAGGCCCTTGAATTCGTGATACGGGCCGGCGTTGGGAATCACCGAGACAAAGTGGATCATGTAGAGGTAGCCGAGGCCGCCGGAGATGTGGGGCACGCAGGTCTTGCCCATCGCGGCGGCCATGCGCGCGACCTTCATTGAGCGGATCAGGCCTCCAAAATAATACACGTCGGGCTGCACGATATCGACGCCGTCATTAGCGATCAGCCAGCGGAAGGCGTGCATGCTCGATTCCTGTTCGCCGCCGGCCATCGGGATGTCGACGGCGTCAGCCACGGCCTTGGTTTCCTCATACCAATCGAAGGGGCACGGCTCCTCGTAGAACGCGTATTTGTATTCCTGGAGCAGCTTGCCGAACTTTATGCCCTCCTCGACGCCATAGGAACCGTTGGAATCGGCGTAGCAGACCATCTTGTCGCCAAATTCCTTCCGGACCATCGGGATTAGCTTCTCCGAACGCCCCGCGGGAAATTCCGTGTGGCTCATGCGGCCGCCGATCTTGATCTTGAGGGCCTTGGCCTGCGACTCCTCAACCTGCTTCTTCAGGTTGGCCATCACGGCCTCGGCCGTCACGTCGCGCTCGCCGTTCGCGCGATAGACCGAGACCGTCGGGTTGTAGACCTTGTCGGCGATCAGGAGGCCCATCGGCAGCTTGGCGATGCGCCCGAGCATGTCGAGGATGGCAAACTCGATTGTCGCGAGCGGCACCCAGAGCGCGAGGCTCTGGAGCTTGTAGTTGCTCTGGTAAACGTAGACCTCCTCGAGCAGCTCATCGAGGTTGCGCGCATCCTTGCCGATGAAGAATGGCTGCAGGCGGTTCGTCTGGATCGCGTAGAGCGAGATTTGCTGCGGGTTGTTAGCGACGGAGATGCCCTCCGCGCCGTCCTTGGAGCGGACGCGGCAGATGAAACTCCCGCCAAGACGCAGCAGCTCGAGCGTCTCGATGATCACCGGCGTGGTGAAGAGGCGCTTTTTCAGCACCGGCTGTTTCAGGATCGCATCGAGCTTCGCATACTTGGCTTTGACGGTTTCGCTGCCGCGCGACGCGGCGGCCCGGGACGACACCGGGAGAGCGGCAGCGGCGCCACCAGCGAGCGCCGTGGCGAGAAATGTGCGACGATTGGTCTTCATGAGGGACAAGGGGGATGGGGTTGCAGCGCCGACACTCGCTGAGATGAATTGGCCGTGGACGGATGTGAAATCACTTCGGATCGCACCGTCCGAGCGCGCCGTGAGCGCGATTCAAGGCTGCCGTCGCCGAGCCGCGAGATCGTAGCGCGCGCCGGCCTGTAGCAAATCGGGCGGCGCCTCGGGCGCGGCAAAGAACCGCACGGTGCCCGCACCGACCACCTCGGCGCGGTCGCCGCGCACGATAATCGCGGTCGCCTCGTCGAGCGCGATGCCGAGCAGCGCCGGATGCGCGCGCAGCACCGGACGCAGATCCTGGGCGCGCTTGCGGGTGTCCACGTGCTGATCGATCGCGGTCTGGCGCAGGAAACCGAAACCCACCTCGTGCCCGGGCGACATCATGATCGCGTTGCCCGAGGGCGCGCCGCGCACGAGGTAGCTGCCTTGGATCGTCGCGCCGGCGGAGCTGCCGCCGATCACGCCGCCGCGCGCCAGCAAGGCGAAGAGTTCTTTTTGCACGCGAGTGCCGAGATAGGAATCCGCCAGCCGCCACTGCCGCCCCCCGCTGATCCAGACGCCGCGCGCCGTGCGCAGCGGGGCGACGAATGCCTCCGTGTCCGCCTCCTTGGGATCGCGCGTGTGGAGTTGCACCACATGCGCCACGCCGAGCGCGCGCAGCGCCTTCGTCGAGCTGTCGTCGCCCGCGACATTTTCACCGGCCGTGGGAATCACCACGATTGGCGCATCCTTGCCCCCGGCAAGTTCGAGGAAGACCGGCCAAAGCTTCGCCATCGAGCCTCCACCCACGACGAGCAGCGAGCCGTTGGCCGGCCCGACCTGTGTCTCCAACTCCGCCCCGGCCGACCCACCGACCGAAGCCAGCGCCAGCGCGAGCCACGCGCGGATCATTGCATCGCGCCGATGCGCCGGGCGGGCGTCGCTTCACCGCGTTGCGCGCGGAGCAGTTCGCGCCGCAACCAGTCGAGCGCGGCGTTCACGGCGCGCACTTTCACGGTCGGGCGCGGGCCGGGGTAGCTGAGTTTTTTCGACCACACGCCCGCGGGCGAAAAGAGGGCAATGAACATCGTGCCCACGGGATTGCCGTTTGCCGACGCGCTGTTCTCGGCCGAACCGGCGAATCCCGTGACCGCCAGCGCATAATCGGCGGCGAGCGTCTCGGCGGCGCCGGTCGCCATCGCGACCGCCGCCTCGTCGCTGACCGCGCCGTGCTGTAGGAGCAGGCATTCGGGCACGTCGAGGAGCTGCATCTTGGCGTCGTTGGAACAGCATACGACCCCGCCGGCGAAAAACTTGCACGCCCCGCACACCTCTGTGAACGCCTGCGCCAGCATCCCGCCGGTCGCCGTCTCCACGACCGCGAGCCGCTTCTCCTGCGCGCGCAGAAGTTCGGCGCAGACACGCGCGAGCGAGTCGTGGCCGTAGCACACGAAATCATCCCCGAGCTGGGTCACGCATTCCGCCGCAATCCGCTCCAAATCGGACGCCGTGAGCGCACCGCTCGGCGAGCTCACGCGGCAATCCACCGCGCCCTGATGCGCGCAGAAGGCCACGCTCAAGCCCGGCCCCGTGCGATCGAAGATCGGCTGGAGCTTGGTCTCGAGCGCCGACTCGCCGATGCCCGCCGTGCGGAGCTGCACGTAGGCCTCGCGCTCCAGCAGGAGCCCGCGCGCCGCGAGCCGCGGCACGACTTGATCGACCCACATCGGTTGCAGTTCGTTGGGCGGGCCGGGCAGCATCACGAGCACCTTGCCATCCTGCTCGGCCCAGAGGCCGGGAGCGGTGCCGTTGGCGTTGGGCAGCACCTCGCCGCGATCGAAGACGTAGGCCTGCTTGAGATTGTTGTCGGTCATCTTGCGGCCGAACCGCGCAAACCGATCCTCGATCGCGCGCTTGATCGATTCGTCGAAGACCAGCTTCAGCCCGAGCACTTCCGCCACCGCGTCGCGCGTGCGGTCGTCGCAGGTCGGCCCGAGGCCGCCCGTGGTTATGATCACGTCCGCGCGCGCCCAGCTCTCGCGGAACTGCGCCGCGATCGCGTCGGCCTCGTCGGTGATCGTGACGTTGCGCTGGAGCATCGCGCCGCGGCGGCCGAGCTGCGCGCCGATGAACGTGAGATGGCCGTTGGCGGTGAGGCCGAGGAGCAGCTCATCGCCCAGCGTGAGCAGCTCGTAGCGAATCTGGGAGGCAGGACGGCGGGGGGCGGAGCCGTCGGTGTTGTGGGCGGAAACCATACTTGCGGGCCGGGAAATTAGGCGGATTCTCCAAAAATGCCAGCGATGTTTCCGCGCCCGACCCCGCGATGAGCGAGCACCAGCCGATTACGTTGAAGGAGAAGGTCCGAGCGCTGCCCGACAAGCCCGGGGTCTACCTGATGAAGGATCGGCTGGGGCGCATCATCTACGTGGGCAAGGCCCGCAGCCTGAAGAAGCGCGTCTCCTCCTACTTCCAGCGCGGCCGCGCCCGCACGATCGCGCAGCCGAAAATCCGCGCGCTCATCGAGCTGATCATGGATGTCGAGACCATCGAGGTGAAGAGCGAGCCCGAGGCTCTGCTCCTCGAGGGCAAGCTCATCAAGCAGTGGCGCCCGCGCTACAACACGGACTTCACCGACGACAAGCGCTTCCTCCTCGTGCGCGTCGACCTCGGCGAGGAGCTGCCGCGCTTCCGCCTCACGCGGCTGAAGAAGGAGGACCGCTCGCGCTATTTCGGGCCGTTTGCGCACAGCGGGCTCCTGCGCAAGACGCTCGCGCAGATGCGGCGGCAGTTCGGCATCCTCCTGCCCGACAGCACGCCGCAAAAACTCCCCGACGGCACCTGGCAACTCTACGACGACGTGCGCGAGGAACTCTACGGCACGGGCAACATCGTGACCGCCGAGGCCTACCGCCGCCGCGTGGAGGACGCGTGCGCGTTTCTCGAAGGCAAGTCGCTCGAGTGGCTGGAGACGCTCCGCGCCGAGATGGCCGCAGCCGCCGGGCGGCAGGAGTTCGAAAAGGCCGCCGAGCTGCGAGACGTGGTCTTCGCCCTCGAGGAGACGCTGCGCAAGACGCGCCGGTTCGAGCGCACTGACCACACGCGGCCGGAGGGTGACACGGAGTCGCTGGAGTCGCTGCAACGCGCGCTCGGCCTCCCCGCGCCGCCGCGCACGATGGAGTGCTTCGACATCTCGCACATCTCCGGCACGTTTGTCGTCGCCTCGATGGTGCATTTCGCCGACGGCCGGCCGGACAAGGACAACTACCGGCGTTTCCAAATCAAGAGCTTCATCGGCAACGACGACTATCGCGCGATGGAGGAAGTGGTGGGCCGCCGCTACCGCCGCCTCGCCCAGGAAAAGAAACCCATGCCCGACCTCGTCGTGATCGACGGCGGGCGCGGCCAGATCGGCGCGGCGCTGAAGGCGTTTGTCGCGCTCGATCTCGAGCCGCCGCCGCTCATCGGCCTGGCGAAACAGCACGAGACGATCATCTTCGCCGACGGCCGCGCCCCGCTGAACCTGCCGCTGAACCACCCCGGCCTCAACGTGCTCCAGCGCCTGCGCGACGAGGCGCACCGCTTCGCCAACACCTACAACGCTGACCTCCGCTCGAAAAAAATCCGCGAGAGCGTGCTCGACGATTTTCCCGGCCTCGGCCCCGTGCGCCGCGCCGCGCTCCTCGCGCGCTTCGGAGACATCGACAAGCTCCGCGCCGCGAGCGCCGAGGAGATCGCCGAGGTCGAGGGCTTCGGCGGGAAGATGGCGGGGGAGCTGTCTGCCTTCCTGAAGACACCGGCTTGATTTCCACTCGCCGGGTGAGCATCGTCCCCCCGTGAGCGTCATCGAACTCCAAAAGCGGATCGCAAAGCTCAAGCCCGCGCAGCGCCGGTCGGTAGCCAAGTATGTCGATCAGATGCTGCCGCCTCCTCCCAAGAAAACGCCGTTCGACGCCAAGGCCATGCGCAGCGTGCTGGGTTGCGCCCGGAATTTCCAGCCGGGAAAAGGCTCGCGCCGCATCCTCACGGAGCTGCGAGGCTATGATCGCGCGGCGCTGTGAGAACGGCAGTGGACAGCTCGGTCCTGTGGGCCATTTTAAAGAACGAGGCGGCCGGCCCGACATGGATGGAGCGACTGGTCGCCCTCCGCGGCGAAGGTGGCTTGGTGGCCTGTGAAGCGGTGTGGGCCGAAACCCGTCCGCCCTTCGCGACCGCGCGGCAGCACGCCGACACGCTGGCCCGGCTGGGCATCGCCTACGATCCGCTCTGCGCCGAAACCGCCGCGCTCGCCGGCGAACTATTCGCGCGCTACCGCAAGGCGGGCGGCACTCGCGAACGACTGCTGCCGGACTTCCTGATCGCGGCCCACGCACTCGCGCAGGCCGGGCAACTCGCGACGCTTGATGCCGGATTTTTTCGCCGGCACTTCCAAGGGTTGAAACTCGTGAGCGCAACGCCGCTCGCCTCAGACTAGCCTTTGGCTATCGCGCGCGTGGAGATGCAGCGGCCATTCCTGAAGTGGGCGGGTGGGAAGACCAAGCTGGTCTCCGCCATCGGTGCCGTTGTCCCGCGCACGGCCTGCCGATTGGTCGAGCCGTTTGTCGGCAGCGGGGCGGTCGCGCTGAATCTCGGGCTGCCGGAGAATCTGCTCGCCGACACGAATGCCGATCTGATCGGCGTCTATGGCCGGCTGCGCGATGCGCCGGAGGCTTTCATCGCGGAGTGCGCGGCGCTCTTCACGCCCGAGGCCAACTCCGCCGCTGTCTACTACCAGCGCCGCGAGGAATTCAACGCCCTCGCTGATCCCGCGCGGCGGGCGGCCCTCTTCGTTTACCTCAACCGGCATGGCTACAACGGGCTCTGCCGCTACAACGCCAGCGGGGGCTTCAACGTTCCCTTCGGGCGCTACCGCGCGCCCTACTTTCCCCGCGACGAACTGCTCGCTTTCAACGTGCTGCTCCGGCGCTCCACGCTCGTGCAGGCGGACTTCCGTGCCGTGCTCGCGCAGGCGGGCCCGGGCGATTTCGTCTATTGCGATCCGCCGTATGTCCCGGCCAGCGCCACGGCCAATTTCACCGCCTACGCCCGCACCGCCTTCGGTCCGGCCGAACAGGAGGCACTTGCCGCAGGTTGCGACGCGGCGCGGCGGCGCGGCGCCCTCGTGGCACTCTCCAATCACGACACACCCGTGACACGCGCGCTCTCCGCGGGCGCGGACGAATGCCACGAGCTGCTCGTGGCGCGCCGCATCAGTTGCCACGGGGCGAATCGCACCAAGGCCCGCGAGTTGCTCGTCGTTTATCGCCCCGCGGCGTGAGCACGCGCCGGAAAGAGACGGCGCAGGTTTGGATGTAGGGCGCGGTCTGTGACCCGCCCTTGGGGCGAACACTCAATGCGCGAATGGGCGGGTCACAGACCCGCCCTACTTCTTCGCCAGCTCCGTCGCGATCTCGGCGGCGAGGGCGGAGACAGCCTGGCTGAGCTGCGCGGCGAGCGCGGCCTCGCTCTTGCCGTCCCAGCGCAGATCGCCGGCGCGGAAATCACCGCGCGCCGCGGGCACTTTTGATTCGGGGCCGGCGGGCGCCAGTTCCCAAATCGCGCGGAAGGCCACGGCGCCGCCCGCCGTCCCCTCGCACGCCAGCACGCGCACGGTCAGGGTGGCGTCGATCTTCGCCGTCTCGCGGCGCGCGCCGGCGGTGAGCACCGCGCCCGCGGCGCCGCGGGCGATCAGTTCCTCACGCAGCACGCGGGCGATGCCGGCGTCCAAGGCCTCGCCCCAGCGGGCAAACTCGCGGAACTCGAGCTCGTTCTCCCCGCGGCGCACCACCATCGGCCGCGAGCGCAGGTAGCTCGCGAGCTCGACCTCGCGCAGCTGCACGTTCGGCGCGCCGGCGGGCGGAGTCGCGCCCGCCGCGGCCGTGGAGAGGACGTAGAACTTCATCGGGTCCGTCTTCGCCTCGGGCACGATCGAGCAGCCCGCGGCCGCGAGCAGACAGGCGGCGGCCAGCACGAGCCGGGAAAGCGGAAGCGGGCGGGTTTTCATGGGGAAAATAATACTCAGCCGGCGGCGGGGCGTTTTCATGGCGGCGCCTTGCGGCCGGTCAGGATCGCGCTGGGGTTGCGCTCGAGGAAATCCGCGAGGCGCTTCACGGCGTCGGCCGCCTCGTTGAGGTGCTCGAAGGTCCCCGCGAGATCGTCGCCGAGGCCGGACTGCGCCGCGATGAAGGTGCGCACCGCGCCGGCCGCCTCGTGAAATCCCTTCACCGCCTTCTGCGCCTCCGCGAGCGTGGTCTGCACGTCCTTCGCGGTCGGCTCAATCTGCCCATCGAGCTTGGCGATCGTGCCGCGCAGCTCGGCGATGGCGCCGTTGAGATTGTCGAAGGTCCGCTTCACATCCGGCCCGTTTGCCAGCGCCTCGATCTGCGCGCCGGTGCGCTTCCACTGCTCCGTCACGCCGCGGAGATCGACGCCGTCGAGCTGCTTGCGGGCATCGGCCAGCAGCGCGGTCAGGACTTTGGAGAGGCCGGCGAAGTCGATTTTCTTCAGGTTGGCGAGGATCTCGGTGAAGCTCGCCTGGAACTCCACGATCGCCGAGGGCACGAAGGGCACGATCACGTAGCGCACGTCCGGCACGGCGACCGAGGGCGGAAACTCCTTCGGGTCGAGGAAATCGAGGCCCACGAAGAGCATGCCGGTCGCGAGCGCCTGCACCTCGAGCCGCGCGCGCAGGCCGCGCTGCACCATCGCCTGCAGCTCCGCGCGGTCGGTCACGTTGATCGGCTGGCCGCGGTTGTCGCTGATCACGTCCTTGCTGAACTCGCAGACCACGGCGACGACCGAACGGTTGCGCTGCTCGTCGTAGCGGATCGTCAGGTCGACGACCCGGCCCACGCGCACGCCGCGCAGCTTCACCTGCGAGCCTTGGTCGAGGCCGTGCACCGACTCGTCGAAATACACGACAAAGCGCTGCGGCTTGGCGAAGAAGTTGACGCCCCCGAAGGCGAACAGCGCCACGATGCCGAGCACCGTCGCCCCGATGACGAAGGCGCCGACGATGGTTGGGCTGACTTTGGTTTTCATGGCTTCAGCGGACGCACGATGGCGCAACCTCACGCCAAGGACGCGAAGGCCGCAAAGGTTTTTCCACGGGGCGCGGCCGGGGCGACCAGGGCGTGAGGCGGGTCGGATGGTTCATCGGGCAGGTGGGCCTTGTTTTCCACGGTGGAGAAACTCCGACACGCGCGGGTCGCGGCTGTTCTCCGCAAGTTCGCGCGGCTTACCCTCGGCGATGATGCCCTTGGCCTCCCGCTCGAGCATGATCACGCGGTCCGCGATGTCGAAGATCGAGGCCAGCTCGTGCGACACGATGACGATCGTGGTGCCGAAGGTCTCGCGGATGTGGAGGATGAGCTCGTCGAGCTTGCGCGACGTCACCGGGTCGAGCCCGGCCGAGGGCTCGTCGAAGAACAGGATGTCCGGATCGAGCGCGAGGGCGCGCGCGAGGCCGGCGCGTTTCCTCATGCCGCCGCTGATCTCCGCGGGGAAATAGTCCTCGAAGCCCGCGAGGCCCACCTGCGCGAGCTTCAGGTTGGCGATGACGTCGATCTCGCGGCGCGTGAGCGCGGTGTAGTGCTCGAGCGGCAGCGCCACGTTCTGCCGCAGCGTGAGCGAGCTCCACAGCGCGCCACCCTGGAAGAGCATGCCGAAGGTCTTCAGCAGCGCGCGCCGGTCCGCAGGGCCCGCCTGCGAGAAGGGCCGGCCGAAAAACTTCACCGTGCCCGCCATCGGCTGGTTCAGGCCCACGAGGTGCCGCAGCAGGGTGCTCTTGCCGCAGCCCGAGCCGCCGATCACGAAGAAAATCTCGCCGCGCGCGACCGAGAAGGTGACGCCATCGAGGATGACGTCGCCGTCGTAGCCCCCGCGGAGCTTGTCCACTTCGATCACCGGCGAGGCCGAGGGCGCGGGAGGCGTGAGGTTCATCGGCGGTTCACCAGCCCAGAATGTTGAACACCACCGCAAACACGGCGTCCGCCACGATCACGAGCAGGATCGAGGTCACGACCGCGGAGGTCGCCGCGCGCCCGACGCCCGCCGCGCTGCGCTCCGCCTGCAGGCCCCGCCAGCAGCTCGCGAGCGCGATCAGCAGGCCGAAGGCGAAGGACTTGAGCAGGCCCGAGTTCAGGTCCGAGAGATCGATGATGCTCTGCGTCTCGATCCAGTAGGCCGCGGGCGGGATATCGAGCACGCCCGAGCCGACGGCCATGCCGCCGAGGATGCCCACGCAGTTGGCGTAGAGCGTGAGCAACGGCATCATCAGGCCGAGCCCCACGAGCCGCGGCAGCACGAGGAAATAGACCGGCGGGATGCCCAGGGTCTCCAGCGCATCGACCTCCTCGTTGGCCTTCATGTTGGCGAGCGTCGCGGCAAACGCCGCGCCCGTGCGCCCGGCGAGGATGATCGCCGCCATCATCGGCCCCATCTCGCGCACGACCGAGAGACCCACGAGATCGGCCACGTAGATGTCGGCGCCAAACTGCCGGAGCTGCACCGCCGCCTGGTAGGCCATGATCAGTCCCACTAGGAAACTGATCAGGCTCACGATGGGCAGCGCCATCGCGCCGCACTGCTGCATCTCGTCGAGGCAGTCGCGCCAGCGGAACTTCCGCGGCTCGCGGATGAGCCGCCCCACGCCGAGGATGCACTCCCCGAGGAAAGTCGAGGCCGTGCGCGCGCGTTTCCATGACTCGAAGGTCGCGTGCCCCACCCCAGTGATGAAATTTTCAGATCGGTCGAACGGCGGGGTCGTGCCGTGCGCCGCGATGAGCTGCTGGAGCAGCACCGTGATTTTCTCCGGCAACGCCGTGGTGTCGCAATACGCCCCCGCGGCCCGGCACCACTCCTGCACCTCGAAGAAGAAGAGCAGCAGCGAGGAGTCCCAGCCCTCGAGGCCCTCGACGCGGAGCCGCACGCGCGTCGGCCGCGCGGCGCCAAGCACCCGCAGCCACGCCGGCCGCGGGGCCGTCACCTGCCAGCAGCCGCCGGCCACGACGTCGAGACCGCCGTCGGCCTCGATCGCGGTGGCGCGCGCCTCCCCTGTTTCCAAAGCCTCGGGCATCGCGGAGGACTCCACCCGTCACGCCACGCCGCGCCAAATCAATTCTCGCGGGCGGAGACGTCGGAGACGGCGGGGAGGCATGGCGTATTCGTGTGCGCCGCCCGCCCATGGTTCCACCTCCCCGCGGGATTTTTCGCGGGCTTGCCCCCGGGGCGTCGCGCCGTCGCAATCCCGTCCTCCATGCGCCGCTTCGCCACGCTCCTGATCGACCTCGACGGCACGCTCGTCGACGCGTTCACCACCATCCACCGCGGGTATTGCCACACGCTGCCGCAGTTCGGCCTGCCCGCGCCCACGATGGCCGAGGTGCGCCGCGCCGTGGGCGGCGGAATCAACCAGGCGATGGGACATTTCCTCCCGCCGGACAAAATCCCCGCCGCCGTCGCGATGCACGTCGCCCACTCGGATTTGATTCTGCTCGAGGATGTGGTGCTCCTGCCCGGCGCGATGGAGCTCCTGCGCGCCCAGCACGCCGCGGGCGTGGCTCTCGCCGTCTTCACCAACAAGCGCGGCGAACACGCGCGCCGCATCTGCGATCACCTCGGCGTGACGCCGCTGCTGCGCGGCGTCTTCGGCGCTCGGGACACCGCATGGCTGAAGCCCCAGCCCGAGTTTGCCGCCCACGTGCTCGCGCAGATCGGCGCGCGCGCAGACTCGGCGATGCTCATCGGCGACTCGCCGTTCGACGTGCAGGCCGCGCACAACGGCGGCTTTCCCTGCTGGGCCGTGACGACAGGCACGCACGACGCCAACGAGCTGCGCGCCGCCAAGGCCGACGCGGTCTTTCCCGATCTCGTCGCGCTGCACGCGGCGCTCGCCGCGCCCACGGCGGGCTAGTCCTCGAGCTTCACGCGCGCCCGATCCACTTCGAGCCGCAACGCCCAGAGCGACATCCACACGTCCCGCAGAAACGCGATCAGCGCCGCCGCCAGGCAGATCACGCTGCCGAGGAAAACCACCACCAGCGGCGCCCCGAAATCGCGCGCCAGCGACGCATCCGCGAAGATGGCCATCACCAGCAGGCAGGAGAGCAGCATGCTCAGGCCCGCGAGCGTCACCGCGACGCGGATGAGCTTCGCCCGCCGCCACAGGATGACGAGCTGGGTCTCGTAATGTGACCGTTCCGCCCCCCCTGGCCCAGCGGCCGCCGAATGGGCGGCCGTCCGCACCTTTTCAGCCAGCGCGCGCGTGCGATCGACGATGCGGCCCATGCGGTTGGTCAGAGTGAGCATCAGCGCGCCGACGCCCGAAATCAAAATCACCGGCGTGATCGCGAGCTGGATGACAGGCAGGAAATTACTGGCAACCGGATGATCCATCGGGCCCAGCTTGGCGCGCCCGCGGCCCCGCGGGCAACACCGGTTTGCAGCGTGGCTGCCCCCCGCGTCTTCGCGCCGCCGGCCGCGTCCTTGACGCCATCCCCCATAGCTACAGCGTAGCTACATCATGACCGCCACCGCCAAGCTCTTCACTACCGGAGGTTCGCAGGCGTTGCGCCTGCCGAAGGAGTTTCGCTTCCCGGGAAAAACCGTCACGCTGCGCCGCACCAAGAAGGGCGTCGTGCAAATCATCCCGCAGGACGACTTGGAGGAGCGGCGCAAGCGCTTCCTCAAGCTCGCGGGCTCGTGCCCGGATTTCCCCGACATCCCGCGGCACAACGCGCCCGATCTGCCACGCCGCTTCGCGGACTGAGCGATGATCTACCTGCCCGACACCAATGCGATCTCCGCCTACTTCCAGCAGCGCGACGCGGGGCTCGTGCAGCGGTTTACAACGGAGTTTTCCCACCTGCGGCTCTCCGTCCTGGTGTTGGGCGAGTTGGACTATGGCGCGGCGAAATCCGGCGTGACCCGCCATCGCGCCCGGCTGGAGAGCCTGCTCGCCGCCGTCGCCTTGGAGCCGTTCGTCGCCGCCGATGCCGCGCGCTACGGTGCGCTCCGCGCCGAGTTGGAGCGCCGCGGCCAGATGATCGGCACGATGGATCTTCTGATCGCCGCCCAGGCCCTCCGCCTCGGCGCGACCATCGTCACGCACAACCTCCGCGAGTTCGCCCGCGTGCCCGGCCTGAAGTGCGAGGACTGGCAAGGGGCCTGAGCGCCGCCTGCGCCCGGCGCCTCCGCCGTTTTTCCCGTGGCCTCCTCCGCCGCCCCGTCCTCCACGCTCACCGGCGTGCTCGAGCGCATCATCTTTCTCAACGAGGAGAACCACTACACGATCGCGGAGTTCCGCCCCGATCTGACGCCCGCGCAGCGCGCCGACGCCAAGGCCCGCGCTGAGCTCGTCACCATCGTCGGCGCGCTGCCCAGCGTGGAGTGCGGCGAGACGCTCCACCTCACCGGCGAGTGGACACGCCACGCCCAGCACGGCGCGCAGTTCAAGATCGCGGCGTTCAAGAGCGAGCTGCCCGCCTCTGTCTACGGCATCCGCAAATATCTCGGCAGCGGCCTCGTGCCCGGCATCGGCAAGGTCTACGCGAACAAGATCGTCGATGCCTTCGGCACGGACACGTTTCGCATCCTCAGCGAGGAGTCCGGCCGGCTGCGCGACGTCGAGGGCATCGGGAAAAAGCGCGCCACCGCGATCAAGCAGGCGTGGGACGCCAAGCGCACGGAGCGCGAGCTCTACATTTTCCTCCAGACCTACGGCGTCACGCCTTCGCAGTGCCTGAAGCTCGTGAAGCATTTCGGCCCCGGCGCAAAGCAGATCCTCACCACCGAGCCCTACCGCGCCGCCCGCGAGATCGACGGAATAGGTTTCAAGACCGCCGACCGCATCGCCATCAACCTCGGCTTCGCCAACGACGCCCCGCCGCGCCTCGACGCCGGCCTCATCTACGCGCTCGAGACTCTGCAGGAGGAAGGCCACACCGCCTTCCGCGAAGCCGACCTCGTCACCTACGCCGCCGGCCTGCTCGAGACCGATTCGCGCTTCCTCGAAGCCCGCATCGCCGCGCTCGTCGAAAACAAATCGATCGTGCGCCATTGGCCTGCCGGTGCCTCGGCACCGACGGAGTTGAAAGGTGAAAGTCCCAAGTTGAAGGACGCGGGGCGTGGGTCTGAAAGCGCCGCTGGCTTTCAACCTTCAACTTTCAACTCCCAACTTGCGGCGCCCCGCGCCGCGCTCCCCGGCTCCGGCCTCATCCAGCTCCCGCACAACGATCGCGCCGAGCAGAAAATCGCGGCCACGGTCTCCCGCCTGGCCCGCGTCGCCAGCGGCCTCCCGCCGATCAAGGCCGACGCCGCCGTCGAATGGTCCGAGAAAAAAGCCGGTTTCGCGTTCGCCGCGCTCCAGCGCACCGCGCTCAAGCACGCCCTCACGCATAAAATTTCCATCCTCACCGGGGGACCCGGCACCGGAAAAACCACCATTCTTCGCGCACTCGTCGACATCCTGAAGGCAAAGAAAGTCCGCGTCCACCTGGCCGCGCCCACCGGCCGCGCCGCCCAGCGCCTCGCCGAGACGACCGGCGGCTTCGCCTCCACGATCCACCGGCTGCTCGGCTACGACGCCGCGGCCGGCGGCTTCCTCGCCAACGACGACAAGCCCCTCGCCACCGATTTCCTGATCGTCGACGAGGCCTCGATGCTCGACACGCGCCTCGCCGCCGCGCTGCTCCAAGCCGCCCCCTCGCGCTCGCACCTGCTGCTCGTCGGCGACACCGACCAGCTCCCGAGCGTCGGCGCAGGCAACGTCCTCAAGGATCTGATCCTCACCGAACAGATCCCCGTCACGCGCCTCTCCGTCATCTTCCGCCAGCAGGGCCAGTCGCAGATCGTCACCACGGCCCACGCCATCAACTCCGGCGATTCCACGCTCGGCGCGGTGCTGCCCGACGTCGCCAGCGCCCAAGTCTGGGCCGACCTCAACTTCATCGCCGCCACCGACACCGAGGACTGCGTGCGCAAGGTGCTCCAGCTCGTCACCGAGTTCATTCCGCAGAAGCTGAAGTGGCCGCACCCGATCAACGATGTGCAGGTGCTCGCGCCGATGCACAAAGGCGTCGCCGGCGTAGGGAATTTCAACGTCCAGCTCCAAGCCGCACTCAACCCTCACGGCCGCGGCCTCCGCGCCGCCGGCGCCGAGTATCGCGCCGGCGACAAGGTCATCCAGCTCCGGAACAACTACGACAAAAACGTCTTCAACGGCGACATCGGCTCCGTCGTCGGCGTCGATCCCGAGGCGGGCGCACTCGAGGCCGATTTCGACGGCGCGCGCCACACCTTCGGGCGCGGCGAGTTGGGCGACCTCGCCCTCGCCTACGCCATCAGCATCCACAAGAGCCAGGGCAGCGAGTATCCCGTCGTGATCGTGCCGCTGCTGAAGGCGCACTTCATGATGCTCCAGCGAAACCTGATCTACACCGCGATCACGCGCGGGAAGAAAAAAGTCTTCCTCGTCGGCGAACCCGCCGCCTACGCGATGGCCGTGCGCAACGCGGAATCAAAAACCCGCTGCACACACCTGCGCGACAAGATCGCAGTAGCCAACATCCGATAGGCGCCACATGGTTAAATCCATCAATTAAGATGCACTCGCATTCCTTTGCTGAGCTGCGCAAAAAGCACGCCTGACAGATGACACGACGCATCACAGAAGCTGCAGCCAAGTTGGGTCGGGGCACCCTCATGACGGACGTGCAGTCGGTGCTACCCGGGGTTTTGCGCGGTTCCGATCCCCTGGGCGACTTCTTCATCGATTCGATTTCCGCTCACGATCGCCGTGCGCAAGGCGCCACTTTTACGCCACAATGGATGATCGATCTTCAGCTCGACCAGATCGCCGCAAAAACGAGCCCTGCTCGCGTCGTGGACCCCGGGGCCGGCACTGGCCGTTACGCTCTGGCAGCCGCACGACGTTGGCCGCGCGCAAAGGTGATTGCGGTCGAGAAGGACGCAGCCCTCGCCGAGGCGGCACGGATCAACGCACGAATGGCCGGGCTGAAAATTCAGGTCATTTGCGACGACTACCTCGCGATCGACCTGCCGCGCATCGATGGAGTGACCGCTTTTGTCGGCAATCCGCCCTACGTTCGTCATCACGACATTCATCCCGAGGATAAGGCTTGGTATTCGGCTCAGATGCAGCACCTCGGCCTGCCGGGCAGC
>JANOCA010000014.1:0-30871 GCA_031411915.1 Opitutaceae bacterium | reverse complement strand
GGTGCGCACCGGCAACGACAAGCCGCGCGGGATTTTCTGGGGATTCGTGTCGGGGCTGCTCGCCGCCGCCGGCAACATCGCCTTCTACCTCGCGCTCGAAAAAGGCGCCGACACCGCCATCGCGACGCCGCTCTCCAACACCTATCCGCTCGTCACGATCGTGATCGCGTGGTTTTGGTTCAAGGAGCGGCTCAACGGCGTGCAGGCGGCCGGCATTCTCGTCGCCGTCGTGGCGATCGTGCTGCTCAGCGGCGAGGCCAAGAATCTCGGCGACCCGGCCGCGGTGCTACGTCGCCTCGGGCTCAACGCGTGGGTGGGCTATACGCTTGCCGCGATGTTCTTCTGGGGCGTCTTCAGCGCGACGCAGAAGGTCTCCACCAATCACATTTCCGCGGAGCTGTCCTACCTCGCGTGGTGCGCCGCGTTCATCCCGATCGCCCTCTGGATTGTCGTGACCAAGCCGCTCAACTGGTCCGGCCTCACTCCGTCTATGCTTTGGTCGGGCTTGGCCGCGGGCGCGCTCAACGGCTTCGGCGTCATCGCCGCGTTCGCCGCCTATCGTTACGAGGGCAAGGCCTCCATCGTCACGCCGCTCGCGGCCGCCGGACAGCCCGTCGTCACCGTCGTGCTCGCGTTGATTTTCCTCGGTGAACGCATCGGCTTGCTTGAGGCCGCCGGCGTGATCCTCGCGATCGTCGCGGCCGTGGCGCTTTCATTCGAAGGAAAGAAAAGCCCCCTTTCCCCATGAGCCGCTCAAGGGGTGGATCTTCCGCCTTGTTGCGCCAAAACCCGCCGCGCCAGCGACCCACTGATTTCACTTGTTACCCACCATCGACCCGGACCCCACAAACATGAACATCCCACTCCCAGCCGCTGAGGCCGCGCGGCGCTTCCGCTCAGTCTCATCCGGTCTCGCCGTTGTCGCGCTCGCCCTTGCCCCGGTTTCGCTCCCCGGCCAGGCCGTTACCCCCGCCACCGTGCCGCGCGCGCCCGAGGCCGCTGGCACCGCCGTTGTCTTGAATCCCTTCGTCGTGAATACGGAGAAGGACACCGGCTACGCTGGCAGCTCCACCCTCGCCGGCACGCGATTGAACACGCCCGTCGCCGATCTCGGGGCCTCAATTTCGATTTTCACCAAGGACTTTCTCGACGACATCGGCGCCACGAGCACCAACGATCTGCTCATCTACGCCACGGGCATGGAGGCGGGCGGGCCGGGCGGTAATTTCTCCGGCGCGGCCGGCAGCAACATCGCCAATGAGGTGACTTTCAGCGACGCCGCGCGCAACGAGCCGCAAACCGTCACGCGCGCCCGTGGCGTTGGCGCGACCAACATCAGCCGCAACTACTTCAACTCCGACATCGCCTCCGACGCTTACGTCATCGAGTCGATCACCATCAACCGCGGGCCCAACGCCAGCCTCTTCGGCGTGGGCAACGCCGCCGGTGTTGTCGAGAGCGGTGTGCTGCGCGCCGATGTGAACCGCCACCGTAGCAAGGTCCAGTTCCGCTACGGTGACAACGACAGCCTGCGCACCAACGTGGATTTCAATCGTGTGCTGGTGCCGAAGAAGCTCGCCGTCCGCATCGCCGCGCTCGACGACCACGAGCGCTATCAGCAGCGCCCCGCCTTCGAGAAGAAACGGCGGGTCTTCGGCGCCGTGAATTTCGAGCCGTTCAAGACCACGTCGTTCCGCGCCGATTTCGAGGCTGGCCGCACGCAAGCCAACCGCCCCTTTACCGGCCTCCCCTTCAACAGCATCTCCGACGAGTGGTATCGGACCGGACGGCCGCTCTACGACTGGACGCTCTTCGACGATCCCGCGCGCCTCCAGGCCCGCTTCGGCCTCAACGCCGCCACCACCCCCGCCCCCACGCAGGGGGGCGCCAATTCCCGTTTCCAAGATTACGCCAACCGCGGCCTCATGTCGCGCACGCTCGGCCAGGGGCAGGTCTTCGGCGGCAACGTCCTCATCTTTAACAACGCCAACGCCACCACGCCCGGCCTCGGCTTCCCCGCCACCGGCATGCCCGCCACCACGGGCACCGCCGTGAACGCGATCCGCAGCAACGTCTTCGACCCCGTCTTCAATCGTGATTCCGCCGCCGACACCGCCGTCCACATCGAGACGCTCAACATGTATGAGATCTACGCCGAAACCTACCCCGGCAATCTCAAGCCCGCCGGCATCAAGATGCAGGGCTTCTCCAATTACGATGCCTTCGACTGGCGCAACAGGCAGATCGATGAGACAGGCCGCACCGGCGAGACGTTCAACACCGTCAACCTGAACCTTGAGCAGCGCGCGTGGGACGACCGCATCGGCGTCGCGCTCGCGTATTTTAATCAACGTTACGGCAACTGGAGTCGCAACGCCTTCCTCTCCACCCAGGGCAACGCCAACCACATCCGCATCGACCCCAACATCAGCCTGCCCACTGGCCTGCCCAATCCCAACGTTGGGCGCCCCTACGTCGCCTTCCAGCAGACCGCCGATGGCAACGCCGTGCGCCAGCGCCGCGCCGGCCGCGCGACCGCCTACCTCCGCTACGATTTCAAGGATCTGTCGCCCGGCTGGGGCAAGTGGATCGGCCGCCATGCGCTCACCGGCCTGCGCGAGCAGGTCGAGGCCAACATCCTCAGCTTCGGCACCCGGCTCACCAACGTCGTGAACAACGGCGCCGTGAGCAACGGCTTCAACAACCGTCCTTACATGATGGTTTACGTCGGCCCCTCGATCCTTGGCGGCGCGCCGCTCACGCTGAACCCGATCCAGTTGCCGCGCCTCGTCGACGGCTTCACCGCGCTCTCGTCCTTTCCCATCGCCGAAGCCGGCAGCACCGCACAGGCGGTGATGGGCGCCGTGCCGAATGTCTTCCGCGAAATCCACAACGGCACCAACGCCTCGCGCGAAGTCATCAAATCCGACGCCGCCGTGCTGCACAGCTACTGGCTCGACAATCTGCTCGTCACCACGCTCGGGTGGCGTCGCGACGAAAGCTACCTCGCGCGCGTCAACACCCCGTCCGCCGTCGCCAACAAGCTCGCCTGGGGGATCGACGACTTTAATTTCCCCGGCCTCCCGCCGCCCAACGCCGCCAAGGAGGTGAAGACGTTCAGCGCCGTGCTCCGCTGGCCGCAACGCCTCGTCCGACTGCCGCGCGGCATGAACGCCAGTTTCTTCACCAACTACTCGGGCAACTTCACGCCCGCCGGCAACCGCGTGAATTTTAACAACGAGTCGCTCCCGTCGCCCGCCGGCAAGACGCGCGAATACGGCCTGAACCTGTCGTTCTTCGACCAAAAGCTCAGCCTCCGCTACAACAACTACCAGACCTCGACCAAGGGCGCGACGCTCGGCGGGGGCCCGCTCGGGAACATGTTCAACAATTCCATCCTGCAGGTCATCTCCCTGCTCGTGGCCGATCAGAACAACGTCGCCAACCTCGGCGCCACTGACCGGCGGCCCGCCATCAACGCCCTGCTCGCGCCGCTCCCGATCTACCGCGAGGCGATCCGCTTCCAGATGAGCGGCACCGGCGCGGTCGACGATCCGCTGACCGCGAGCTGGACGCCTCTCGCCGTGTCCGACACCACCGACATCGTCTCCAAGGGCCACGAGCTCGAGATCGTCTTCAATCCGACCCGCCAGCTCCGCCTCCTCGCCAACGTCGCCAACCAGGAAGCTGTTCAGTCGAACATCGGGCCCGTCACGCGCGAACTCGTGAAGCTGATGCTGCCGGTCTGGAACGGCGACCTCGTGGGCAACTCGCCCCGCGGCGGGTATCCCAACGTCCGCGCCTTCGTCCAGGAAACGAGCCTCACGCCTTTCGCGAACCTCATCGAGACCGAGGGCATCTCCACCTCGGAAATCCGGAAATGGCGCGCGAACTTCGTCGCCAACTACACCTTTGCGCGCACCGGCTGGCTCAAGGGCTTTGGCCTGGGCACCGGCGTGCGCTGGCAGGACAAGATCGCCATTGGCTATCCCACGAGCCGCCGGCCCGACCTGACCGTGAAGCTGGATCGCGAGCGCCCATATTTTGGGCCGGACGAAATCAACGTCGACGCCTGGCTCAGCTACGGCCGCCGGGTGTGGAAGGATCGGGTTGACTGGAAGGTGCAGCTCAATGTGCGCAACCTGATCGGCTCGGGCGAACTGATCGCGATCAACGCGCAGCCCGACGGCTCCATCGCTTCCTATCGCCTTCCGCCCGAGCGCCGCTGGTATCTCACCAACTCGTTTTCGTTTTGACGGCCTCCACGCTCCGCAGCACGCGCCATCCGTCCGCAAACTTTTTCCGTTACCCAAACGAACCCAAAGAAACCCATGAAATCACGAATCCCCATTGTCCTGCTCACCGCCGCGCTGGGCGGCGGCTCGGTGTGCCTCAACGCCCAGCAGGTGGTGCCGGCCACCGGCAGCACATTGCCCACGAACGAAGCAGCCGTCATCCTGAACCCCTTCACCGTGCAGAGCGATCGCGACACCGGCTACCAAGCCCAGTCCTCTCTCGCCGGCTCGCGCCTGAACACGCCGATCAAGGATCTGGCCGCGGGTATCTCTGTCCTCACGCGCGATTTCATCACGGATGTCGGCGCCACCAACATCAACGAGCTGCTCATCTTCTCGGCGGGCGCCGAAGCGGCGGGCAGCCAGGGTAACTTCGGTGCCGCCAGCGCCGACGATACCGGCAATGCGGTTCGCAACTCGCCCCAGAGCGCGACGCGCACCCGCGGCCTTGCGGCTCCGACCAACACGCGAGGCTTCTTCACCACCGCCATCCCCCTAGACGAATACAACACGGATTTCGTCACGGTTAACCGCGGCGCGAACGCGATTCTCTTCGGCATCGGCAGCCCGGCGGGTGTCATCGATACCACGTTGGTCGGCGCCAGCCTCAGCAAGGACTCGAGCAAGATCGCCCATCGTTACGGTGACACCGGGTCGAATCGGCTCTCGCTCGCCTTGAATCGGGTGCTGCTGCCGCAGAAGCTCGCGATCCGGCTCAACGCGGTGAAAGATGACGAGCGTTTCAAGCAGAAGCCTGCGTTCGAGAACAAGGAGCGCCTCTACGGCGCGTTGAAATACCAGCCGCTGCGGTCGACGACCATCACCGCCTCGTTCGAGAACGGGCGCACCAAGGCCAGCCGCCCACACTTCAACCTGCCCTACGACAGCTCGCGCTTGTGGCGCGATGCCGGGTCGGTGCCCTTCAACTGGAAGCGCTACGACGACCCGTCCTATCCGGGGTATGTCGATGCCGTGGGTGGCATCGTCTTGCGCGATCAGTTTCCCACCTTGGGAGAAGGTCAAATCTTCGGCGGCATGATGATTTTCCCCCGCAATGCGGACATGTCGATCCCGCGCCTGGCCAACGGCACCGTGCTGCACGGCTTCCGCATGGATGTGCCGAATGGGACGGCCTTCAATCAGATGCGCCCCGGCCTCGCCTACATTCCGACCGCTGCCCAGGCGCTGTTCAGCGGACCGATGAATCAGGATTTGCTGGCGGACAACGGCGGACTCGGCGCTGGCATCGAGTTCTACGAAACCACCAACTACGGCGAGGCCTCCGACCAGAAAAATCGCGCGGCCGCGTTCGGTATTCCCGGCCGAACCTACGGGACCGACGCTTCGGTGCCTTTCATTCGCCCGCCCGGTCAGAGCCTCCAAATTGAGGGTTTTAAAGATCATCGGTTCTTCGCCTGGGACCGGCGGATGATCGACCAGACGGGACGCCAGTTCGAAAACTTCCGCACCTGGAATGCGTCCATCAACCACACCAACTGGGCCGACGAACGTCGCGTTGATCGCGTCGGCGTGGAACTCACCTACAACCGGGAAAATTTCTCCCGGTTTGACGACAACAAGTTCATCCAGCAGGGCAACAGCGCCCACGTCCGCATCGATCCGAATGTCTATCTCGCGAACGGTCTGCTCAACCCCAACGTCGGCCGGCCCTATATCAACGGCGGCGGTCAGGTGGCGAAAAACCGGGTCTATAACGAGCGAGAAAACGCCCGCGCGACGGCATTCCTCCGCTACGATTTCACGGATTCCAAATCCAACCTGGTCTCCTGGCTCGGTCGGCACACACTGACCGGCCTCTATGAGCGCGCCGACCTGAAGGAGGTCACGCAAGGCTCGCAGTTGAAGCCTTTCGGCAGCTATGCCGAGACGATCTCGGTGGATCCCCGCGGCTTCAGCCGCAATCCGGCGGTGTTGGCCTATATTGGCGACAGTATCTTCAACGTCAGCCCGGACGGCTCGGTGGTCACCCTGAAAAACACCCCGCTGCAATTCCAACCCATTACGGGCACACTCCAAGCCGGCTTCGCCGGTCCCGTGATCCACTTCGCGACCACTGCGGCGAACAATGCCACCAACCCACCCACGCCGGCCACGCCCGCCACGACCCAAGGCGGCTTCGCCACCTCGGACACGTCCTTCACGGAATACTACACCGGCGGCACGGTGCGGCGGAATACGATCACTTCCAAGGCCGTCGTCCTGCAAAGCTACTGGCTCAAAAACCTGCTCATCTCCACGCTCGGCTGGCGGCGCGACGAACGCGAGTTCGCGCAGAAAACGATCACCGTGCCGGCTCCCGGCAACGGCTACGGCGCCACGGCGATCGACGGTGCTGGCACCTCCTACAATACCACGGTGCCCACGGCCATCGCCGCCGGCTACCAGACAAACTTCGACAACTCCTACGAGTCCTTCCAACTGAAGAATCCCCAGGCTGCCCAGGCCGGTGAAATCCGCAGCTACAACCTCGTCGCCAAATGGCCGCAGTCGCTTCTCCGTTTGCCCTATCACGCCGACCTGAGCGTGTTCTTCGGCGACTCCAAGAACTTTTCACCCGAGGGCGCGGGCCTGAATGTGTTCCAGGAGAAAATTGCCGGCGCCACGGGTAGAAACAAGGAATGGGGGCTCAATCTCTCCTTCGGCGATAAGCTTTCCGTGCGCGTGAATCGCTTCCAGAGCACGGTCGTCAACGTCCGCAACAGCCGGAGCCTGTATGGCACCATGGTTAACAACGCGCTCCTGCAGAATGCCACGTTCTGGTGGAACAGCGACAAGAACGCCACCAATCCCGGCGTGAATCGCGAAGCCGAAGCCAATGAGATCCTCAATCTCGTGCCCGGAATCCGGCAATTGTCGGGGTGGAGCGTCAGTCCCACGACCGGCGTCGCCACTTATACCAATCCCGGCGGCTCCATCACCGACACGGACAACATTCAGGCCAAGGGCTTGGAATTGGAGATGACCTATAATCCCTTCTCCGGGCTCCGGCTCACCGGCAACGTGGCGAAACAGGAAGCGGCGCGCACGAATATCGCCCCGGCCATGAAGCGGCTGTATGCCTTGATGAATCCCTATTACCAAAAATACGGACTCTATCCCCGCGGCGGGCAGTCGCTCGCCAACTATCCGGTGTTGGAGCCGATGACGCCGGCCTCGCCCGCCTGGCTCGACCGCAATTCCGAGTGGTGGAGAACCAATGTCGCGGAAAGCTACGCGGCCATCCTCGACACCGAGAACACCAGCGCACCCGAAATCCGCAAGTGGCGCGCCAACCTTATCGCCAACTACACCTTTAGCCGCAGCTCCAAGCTGAAGGGCTGGTCGATCGGCACCGCCGTCCGCTGGGAGGACAAGGCGATCATCGGTTACATGGCCGGTTACCGGCCGATTCCGGCCGGCGCGGCTGCGGGCACGCTGCCCGCCGTCTTCACGGATCCCAACGGCATCATCACCGCCCCGTCCACCACCTATGTTGACGGTTGGCTTGGCTACCAGAGGAGGATCTACAACGACAAGGTCACCTGGTCAGTCCGGGTCAGCGGCCGAAACTTGTTCTACGACAGCGAGCCGGTCGCAATCAAGGCGCTGGGCAACGGCCAGCCCGGTCTGACCCGCATCCCGCCCGAACAGCGCTTCTACCTCACGAACACGTTCGAGTTCTGAGCGAAGCCCTCACCGATCGATTTCACCGCGAGCCCGGCGGCTGTTGCCGGGCTCGCTCGGGTGAACGTCCCGCGCCCGCGCCATGCACCGCCGCACTTTCCTCCACACCGCGTTCGCCTCCGGGCTGATCGCTTCACTCCCGGCCCAGCCCGGCGGCCGCGGCCCGCGGATTCTACTCTGCTCGGCGTGGCAGGTCGTGAACATCGGCGACATCGCGCACACGCCGGGCGCGCTGGCGGTGATCGAGGAGCACCTCCCGGATGCACAGGTGACGCTGTGGCTGTTCAACCCGCTCACGCCCGAGGCGCGCACGATGATGCTGCGGCGATTCCCGCGCCTGCAGATCGTCGAGGGCAGGCTCGATGCCCGCCGCGAACCGACCGCTCCCGAGGTGCTGGCCGCGATGGATCGCTCGGATTTTTTCCTGCACGGTTCCGGTCCCTCGACGCTGGCTTGGGCGCACGCCGAGGCGTTTACGCGCCGCACCGGTCGCGGCTTTGGGATCTATGGCGTCACCTACGGGCTCTACGGCATTCCCGAAAAAGCCACGCTCTCGCGGGCGCGTTTCGTTTACTTCCGCGATTCCGTTTCTCTCGCCCGCGCGAAGGCCGACGGGGTGGCGGCGCCGATCATGGAGTGGTCGCCCGACACCGCGTTTGCGACCGACCTCCGGGACGACGCCCGCGCCGACGCTTTTCTGCGCGCGCACGCCCTCGCCGACGGGAAGTTTCTCTGCTGCATCTCGCGCTACCGCTTCACGCCCTTCTGGCTCATGCCGAGCAAGAACGAGCCCATCAATCCCGTGCGCCACGCGCGCAACGAGGAGAAGAAGCTCGCCGACCACGCGCCGCTCCTCGCCGCCATCACCGCGGTCGTGCGGGAGACGGACATGCGCGTGCTCCTGTGTCCGGAAGATGAAACGCAGATGAAGATCACGCGCGAGATGCTCCTCGAAAAACTCCCCGACGACGCGCGCCAGCGCGTAGTGTGGCGGGAAACGTTCTGGCTCCCCGATGAAGCCATCAGCGTCTATCGCCGCTCCGCCGGCCTCTTCGGCTGCGAGATGCACAGCCCGATCATGTGCATCGGTCACGGCATCCCGGCGATTGTGTGCCGCTGGGAGGAACAGAGCAGCAAGGGGATCATGTGGCGCGACATCGGCCTCGGGGACTGGCTCTTCGATTTCGATGTCGCCGCCGAGGCGCAGGCGATGCCCGCCGCCGTCCTCGCGCTCGCGCGCGATCCCGCCGCCGCGAAGCGCCGCGCCGTAGAGGCGCGCGAACGCGTGCGCGCCCGCTTCCGCGCCACCATGGCTGTCGTCGCCCGCGAGGCGTTGCCCCGCATGCCATGACCTTTCGGCGCGCAGCGTGTCGAATCTCCATGACCCCAGGCCTCCGCATTTTCTTCGTGCCGCTGGCGTTCGTGATGCTGGCGTTCGCAGTCGCGCGCGGTGCAGAGCTGGATCTGTCGCGCCTGCCGCCACACCCGCGACTCTACGCGGATGCCGCGCGTTTCGCCGCGGTTGCCCGCCAAGCCGATCCGGTCTCCCAGCAGATGCGCACCATCATCGCTGCCGAAACGGCCAGGGCGCTTGCGGGTGCGCCGCTGGTTTATCCCAGCTCCGGCATCCGCCTCGGCGTGATGCGCGAGGTGCAGACGCGCGTGCTCTTCCTCGCCTTCAGCTTCCGCCTCACGGGCGATCGCCGCGCCTTCGAGCGCGCGCGCACCGAGCTCCTGCAACTCGCCGCGCTGCCCGATTGGGGCCCGGGACATTTTCTCGGAGTAGGGGAGGCCGCGCTCGCGTCCGGCATCGGCCTCGACTGGCTCCACGCCGAACTGAGCGCCGACGACCGCGAGGCCATCGCCCGCGCCATCGTGGCGAACGCCCTCATACCGTCGCTTAAAGTCGAGGAAGGCAAAGGCGGCTGGGTGGACGGTGATTTCAACTGGAACCAGGTCTGCCACGGCGGCCTCACTGTTGGCGCGCTCGCCATTGCCGAACGCGAGCCCGTTCTCGCTCAACGGATCGTCGCGCGCGCCATTCGCAATCTCCCCAAAGCGGGCGCCGCCTACGCGCCCGACGGTGCGTATCCTGAGGGCCCGAGCTACTGGATCTACGGAACGAGCTTTCACATCCTCATGGTCGAGGCTTTGCGCTCCGCCCTCGGCAGCACGTTCGGTTTGGAGCGGCTGCCGGGTTTTCTCGCCTCGGCCGAGTTCAACAACCAGATGGTCGCCCCCAGCGGCGATGACTACGATTTCTCCGACTACCACGCCGAACATCTCAACGAACCGATCATGTTCTGGTTTGCCCGTGAACTTGGCGACCGCTCTGTCGCGCGCGACGAACTCGCGAAGCTCGCGCGCATGTCCGCCCCGCCGTCCGCTGCATCCTCTTCTCCCCCGGCCCGGCGCATGGCCGTGAGCCGCCATCAGATGTTCGGCCTGCTCTGGTGGGATCCCGCGCTGCCCGCATCCACGCAGCCACCACCGCGGCACTGGACCGCTGCGGGCGTGCTGCCGTTGGCCGTGATGCGCTCCGCCTGGGACGATGGACGCGCCACCTATCTGGCCATCAAGGGCGGCACGCCCAACCACTCGCACGGCCACATGGACATCGGCAGTTTCATCCTCGAAGCCGACGGCGTGCGCTGGGCCCTCGATCTCGGCACCGAGGACTACAACAAAATGCGCGCCGGCAAACTGGACCTCTGGAACTACACGCAAGACAGCTCGCGTTGGACTACCTTCCGCGTCGGCCCCGAGGGCCACAACCTCCTCCGCTTCGATGGCGCGCGCCAGCTCATCGCCGGCCGCGGCGAAATCCGCGCCCTCCCTCCCGGCAACGGCACGCTCGGCAACGTCGTAGATCTCACTTCGCTTTACGCCGACCGCGCTGCGCGCGTTCATCGCACGGTGCGTCTCCATCCCGACCGGTCCGTTTCCATCGAAGACGAATGGACGACTCTCACCAGCGCGACGCACGTGACCTTCCAATGGCTCACGCGCGCCGACGTCACCGCGCACGCCGATGGGGCTACGCTCCGCCAAAACGGCGAGACCCTGCGCCTGCGCTTCACCTCCGACCGCCCGGCCCGGGTCGAAGTCGAGGACGTCTCCGCCCCGCGCAATCCCTGGGACTCGGCAAATCCTGGCTTCCGCCGCCTCGTGATCCACCTCGACACGCCCGCCACCACGACCGCGCGCCTCCGTCTGGTCGCCACGCCCGGCACCGGTGCGCCCTAAGGATCTCCTCGTGCGACTCCCCCGGCTCCTCGTCCTCCCGCTCCTGCTCAGCGGCGCACTGCCCGCCGCTGAACCGAGCCGCATCTATATCTCGAACGACGACCACACCGACTACCTGTGGACCGCCGACGCCGACACCTACGCGAACGTATTCGTCAAGATGCTCGATTTCCACCTCAAGCTCGCCGACGAAACCGCCGCCAATCCGTCGCCCTACCGCAACCGCTTCAACGCCGATGGCAGCCTCTGGCTCGCCACCTACGAGCAACGGAAATCTCCCGCCGAGTTCGCCCGCCTGATCGCCCGGATCAAGGACGGCACGATCAGTTTCCCGCTCAATACCCTCGTATCCGCCTTCGGCGGCCAGCCCGTTGAGGCCGTGCTTCGCGGGATGTATTACGCGGGCCGCATCGAGCGCGCGCACAACCTCCGATTCCCGCTCGCGATCGCGATGGAGAACCAGACGCTTCCGCTCGGACTCGCCTCGCTTTTCGCCGGCTCGGGCGCCCGCTACAGTTGGCGCGGCGTCTGCGGCTGCGCCAGCAAGCTCCCCAACCGCATCCTCGGCGAGCGCGACCACGAAATCTACTGGTGGACGGGAACCGACGGGCAGCGCGTGTTGATGAAATGGCACTCGCTCGCACCGGCCGGAAATCAGCACAGCGGCGGTTACGCGGAAGCCTTCGATCCGGTGGCGGCCGTGCAGTTTCTCGACTCGGATCGCGAATTCCTGCGCCGCTATCGCGCGCCTGACGCCTCCGCGCCGTATCTCGTGCGCGGCGCGTTCGGCTTCGGCTGGGACGCGCTCGACCGCAAAACGGGCCAGCCCTATCTGCCGGAGCCCAAAAAATACCCGCAGGTCGATCACTTTCACGTGCTCGCGCAACAGCAGACCAACGGGCAGCGGCAGGTGGTCGTCTCGAACCAGCTCGATTTCTTCGCCGACTTCGAACGCACCCACGGTGCCACGCTCCCCACCAAGACCGTCACCTACGGCAACGAGTGGGACCTCTACTCCGCCTCGATGTCGGAAACGTCCGCCCGGGCCAAACGCGCCGTCGAGAAACTCCGCCCCGCTGAGCTGCTCGCCACGTTCGTGAGCCTGAAGTTTCCCGAGTTCATGCGCCGCCACACGCCCGCGCGCGACCGGGCGTTCACAGCCCTCGGACTTTTCTGGGAGCACAACTGGACCGCCGACGGCCCGATCTCCCGCGGCCAGCGCGCCGCGTGGCAGGAGAGCGTCGCCACCGACATCGACTACTACGTGAACTCGGTCCACGCCGAGGCTGTCGTCCGTCTCGGCGGCCTGATCCCGCGCCCGGAGAAGGCGAATCGTTTCTTCGTGCTCAATCCCCTCGGTTGGTCTCGCACTGGCGCCGCCGACCATCCCTACAGCGGCCCAGCAGAGATCCACGTGCGCGATATCACCACGGGTCAGGACGTGCCGCACCAGATCGTCAGCCTCACCGGCGCGCGCCACCTCCGCATCCTCGCCCGCGACGTCCCTTCGGCCGGCTACAAAGTCTTCGAGGTTCTCCCCGGCCCCGGCTCCGCGCCCACCGACGCTGCCGCGACCACTACACCCGCGACCGGCGGCGCGCTCACCTTTGAAAACACCGCCGTTAAACTCATCGTCGAGCGCGATGGTGCGATCCGCAGCTTCATCGCCAAACAGCCCGCCGCCACCGAACTCGCCGCCACCATCGACGGTCTCGCGCTCAACGACCTCGCGCCCAACTCCTCCGCCGGCGAGCCGCTCCGAATCGAAAACGCCGGCTCCGTCTCCGTCACCGTGCGCGCCCGCAGCGATGCCGGCCTCGATCACACCACCGCGATCACGCTCTACCGTGACTCCGACCGCATCGACGTCCGCAACGAGATCACCGCCAATTTCGCCGACATCCGCCACTGGGGCTTCAGTTTCAATCTCCCGTCGCCCGCCGTCCGCACCGAAGAAGTCGGCGCAATCAATCTCAACAAACTCACAAGCGACGGCGGCCACTACGCCGCGACGCACGCCCGCTACGACTACGTCACGGTAAATCATTTCGCCGACATCACCTCGGGCGACGGCCGCCACGGAGTAACGCTCTCCAATTCAGATCTCGCGTTCGCCAAGCTCGGCCGCAGCACGCCGATCGCCCTCGATGCCACGACGCCGCAAATCAACGTCCTCGCCGGCGGCCAAATCGACGGCGCCAAACTCGGCATCCCCGCGCAAAACGGCGCGACGTATTTTCTCCAGCGCTTCGCCCTCCGGCCGCACGGTGGCTACGACCAAGTCGCGGCGATGAAATTCGCCCTCGAGCACCAAAACCCGTTCGTCACGGGCGCGATCACCGGCGACGCCAAGGGCACGTTCCCCGCCGACACATTTTCCCTCCTCACCGTCAGCGACCCGAGCGTCCTCCTTTGGGCCGTGAAGCCCGCCGAGGAAGGCATCGGCCGCGGCATCATCGCGCGACTCTGGAACGTGTCAGACTCACCCGCCACCGCGACCCTCACGCTGGCGTCCGGCCTTTCCGCCGCGCACCGCACCACGCACATCGAGACCGACCTCGAGTCCGTTGCCCTCACGCCGACCGGCGCGCTTCCCGCGAGGTTTGCCCGGCAGCACCTGCAGACCTATCGGCTTTTGCCGAGATAGAAATGCCTCGCTTGCGCGCGAATTATGGCGCTTGCGTTGGGAAAAGCCGGGTTGAATCAAACGAAAACTTTTCCCGATGTATTCCCTCTGCTCGACGATCCCGGTCGTGTTTCTCCTCGCCGCGTTGGGTGCACTGCGTGCCGGGGCTCAATCCGCATCTGTGGCGGCTCAGGCCCTCGCCCTCCCGCCCGGCGCGCCGCTGCTGCCGGAATCGGCGTTGCCCGATTACGAGAAAAACATCGACCACGCGCGTCTGATCCGCGGCTGGGACAAAGCCTCTCTCGCGCGCGGCGAAAAAATCTACCAGCTCTCCTGCCACGCCTGCCACGGCGACCTCAACCTCGCCGGCTCGATCCCCAACGCGCTGCGTTTCGCCGAGGGCACGTTCGCCCACGGCGCCGATCCGCACACGCTCTACCGCACGCTTACCCAGGGCTGGCGCTTGATGGCCCCGCAGCCGCAGCTCATGCCGCGCGAAAAATATGACGTCATCCACTATGTCCGCGAAACCTTCCTCGCGAAGCAGAACCCATCGCAATACGTCGGGGTGACGGACGCGTATCTCGCGACGTTGCCGAAGGGCGACTCCATCGGCCCCGCGCCAGTGAAACGCGAGCCGTGGCGCGAGATGGACTATGGCCCGTTTCTCATCGGCACCTTCGAACTCGCCGACGCCGACCGCCGCACCGCCGCCGCGAAACTGCCCGGAGGCAAACTCGACACGCTCACTTCCGACGCGAACCTCGCCTACAAAGGCATCGCCGTCCGCCTCGACGCCGGGGCTGACTCGCGCACCGACGCGGGCGCCGGCGGAATTTCCGCGGGCAAGGCCTGGCTCGTGTTCGAGCACGACACGTTGCGCGTCGCCGGCGCGTGGACGGGCGAGGGCTTCATCGATTGGGAGGGCATCAACTTCAACAGCCGCCACGTCGTCCACCCGCGCACGATCGGCGAGCCGCAGTTTGAGACCGCCGACGGCCCCGGCTGGGCCAATCCCGCGACCGGCACCTTCGACGATGCGCGCGTGGTCGGCGCCGATGGCCGCCGCTACGGTCCGCTCCCGCGCGCGTGGATGCGCTACCGCGGGCTCTACCGCGCCGGCGAGCGCGTCGTGATTTCCTATTCGGTCGGCGACGCCGCCGTGCTCGAGAGCCACGATCTCGAGTCGCTCGCGGGGCAACCGGTTTTCGTGCGCACGCTCAACGTCGGAAAATCCTCCCGCGATCTCCTGATGCGCGTGGCAGACGCGGGCGCCGCGGTCGCGATTTCCGGACCGCGCTCCGTCGTTGCCGTGCCCGACGGAAAGTTCGTCACGCTGCGCATCCCCGCGGCTGCGACGCCGCTCCGCCTCGCCGTGCGCCTCGCGAAAGCCGGGACGACCGGGCTCGAAAAACTCTCGGCCACTCCGCGCGATCTCGCGCCTTTCACGCGCGGCGGCCGCGCGCTCTGGCCCGAGAAGATCGAGACGCCCATCGTGCGCAGCGACACGAAGGGCGCCTTCGCGTGGGAGCGCTTCACGCTGCCGCAGTCGAATCCGTGGCGCGCCCGCGTGCGGCCCGGCGGCTTCGACTTTTCACCCGACGGCAAGACCGCCTTCGTCTGCACCTGGGACGGCGACGTGTGGCGCGTCGATGGCATCGATGCGCCCGATGTCGCGACCGTTTCATGGACGCGCATCGCTTCCGGTCTTTATCAACCGCTCGGCCTCAAGCTCCGCGGGTCCGAGATTTTCGTCACCTGTCGCGACCAGCTCGTCGTGTTGCGCGACCTCAACGGCGACGGAGAGGCCGACTTCTACGAGAGCGTGAACAGCGACCACCAGGTCACCGATCATTTCCACGAGTTCGCGATGGGCCTGCAGACGGATGCCGCGGGAAATTTCTACTACGCGAAAAGCGCCCGCCACGCCCGCACCGCGCTCGTCCCGCAGCACGGAACGTTGCTCAAGATTCCCGCCGACGGATCGACGACCGAGATTCTCGCCAACGGTTTCCGCGCCGCCAACGGCGTGTGCCTCAATCCCGACGGCTCGTTTTTCGTCACCGATCAAGAAGGCCACTGGATGCCGATGAACCGCATCAACCGCGTCACGCCCGGAAGTTTTTTCGGCAACATGTGGAGCGGGGGAGCGCCCGCCGACACCGCCGATTCCGCGATGGCGCCGCCGCTCCTTTGGGTGGACAAAGCGACCGACCGCTCGCCGGCCGAGCTCCTCTGGCTCAACCACGCCGCGTGGGGCCCGCTCAACGGCGCCCTCCTCAACCTCTCCTACGGCCAAGGCCGCCTCGAGATCGTGCTCACCGACGGCACCGGCGCCGCCGCACAAGGCGCGCTCTGCCGCCTGCCGATTCCCGATTTCCCCACCGGCATCATGCGCGGTCGCGTGCATCCGACGAACGGCCGGCTCTACCTCGCCGGCCTCTCCGCGTGGGCGACGTCGCAGACCGAGCAGGAAGGCGGCTTCTACCGCCTGCGCCCCACCGGGCAACCCGCCGCGCTCCCCACGGCGTGGCACGTGATCAACGGCGGCCTCGAGCTGACCTTCAGCGAACCGCTCAAGCCCACCGCCACCGACGCCACGCGTTACGCCGTGAAAGTCTGGAACCTCACGCGCTCCGCTAACTATGGCAGCCCCCGCATTAACGAGCACCCGCTCCCCGTCACCCGCGCCGAAGTCCTCGCCGACTCGCGCACCGTGCGCCTCACGATCCCGTCACTCACGCCGACGCACATCATCGAAGTCACCTGCCGCCTGCAGGACGCCAATGGCGCCGAAGCCGAGCGCGTGATCAGCGGCACGATCCACCGCGTGCCCGGCGGACGCTGAGCCTCGTAACGTCGCCGCCTCAACGGAGGGGCGGCTTTCCAGCCGCCCAAACGGCTTTTT
Organism: Opitutaceae bacterium; assembly: GCA_031411915.1. Taxonomy (GTDB): domain Bacteria; phylum Verrucomicrobiota; class Verrucomicrobiia; order Opitutales; family Opitutaceae; genus ER46. The sequence goes on along the minus strand of JANOCA010000014.1, from coordinate 14,112 downwards.
TCCCACAGATTCAGGGCACCACCGATTGGCCCTGACCAACAATCTGCCCGATCCTGAATCTGCGGGAAACCCGGTGGTCGCTGCCGAAGCAGCTTCACCTTCAGTGCGGACACTCTGCCGATGGCTTCGAAATCCGCGTCGAAGGTGACGAGTTCCGCATCGTGGCTGATCGCGGTGGTGGCGATCAGCAGATCAAGGGAGCCGGCGCCGATGCCGGCCCGCCGGCAGGCTGGACCCAATGCGGCCGCCCGCCGCCAAAAATCCGCCGGCACCGGCAGCATGGGCAGGGTGGCGAACTGCTCCTGCAGAAGCGGAATCTCGGCGTCGCTTGCGCCGCGCAAGACCTCGAAGGCGACCGGCTCCGCCAGACAGACCTCGGGCGCCAGGATATGCGGAGCGATGAACTGCTTCAGACTGGGCGGGGAGCGTGCCCCCGTGAAATCGCCCACAGGCTGGCATCCACCAATGCGGCCATCAGCCCCTCCACGCCGCGTTGCGTTTGCCGGCCGCCGCGCGGTCTGCCGAACGCGCGGCTTCAAACCCGTCCAACGCCAGGCCCCATTCGCCCGACGGAAGTTTTTTGGTCACCTGCGCGCGGCGTTCCAGCATCGGGGCATCAGGCCGGCCGGCAGCCATCGGCGCCTCCAAGCCCTTTCGGAGCAAATCCGCCGCAGCCTCGTCGATCTGCCGTCCCTCCTGCGAAGCACGCCGCTCAATGTCCCGCACCACGTCGGTCGGCAACTCGAGGGTGGTCTTCATGGCCGCAACGTGGGGAGCCAGAGACGGGGCGTCAAAGCTTGGCGCGGGCTGATCGCGGTGAAATCGTTCTCTGGAAGGAACACTGGTCCGCACTGCGCGCTAATCGCGGACATGACAGGCGTGCATTTCGCGTGCACGACGCCCCGGCCTGACGTGCGCAATGCGGGATCGATGGGCTCGGCGCGGGTCTCGGCTTCGTTCATGCAACTTGGGCCGGAGCCGGCTGGCCCGCGCCCGGCCGACGATAGAAATCCTGGCCCACCCTTTGGATGTGCTGGCGGAGTTCATCGTGGTCGATCGTGTGGAGGAGCGAAAGGTCGATGGTGTAGGGCAGGAGCAAGTCATCCAGCTCACCCATGATTTTCAGCAAATCCCGATAACCCAGCCCGCTCCCGACGAGCGTCAGGTCGATGTCCGAGCCGTGCCTGTGGTTCCCCTTGGCCCGGGAGCCGTAGAGGACGGCTCTCTCCACCGCAGGATGGCCGGCGAGCACAGCGCTGATTTTCTCCACCGTCGCCGACGGCAAGCCAAACCGCGGGGCACTCACGTGGATTGCTGGCTGAGGGCCTGAAGGCGTGACTGCAACTTCACGAACGCGCCGTAGTAAGACGTGCGGATGCTCTGGATGACCGCGCGCGCGAGTTCCTCGCTGTAGGTGTGACTGGTGAGGCTCCGTGTCTTGACCATCTCCATCCACGCTTCGCCGTCTTCGACGAGCCCGCGCTTGAAGGCCAGCCGGAAGGCATCCCGGCTGCCGAGGAGGTTGCTCTCGCCCTGCGCCTCAAAAAAATCCTTCAGCGTGTTCCACGCCAGCTCGTAGGTGTATTCGAAGCTCTGGATCAGGCCTTGTTCCTCCATCTCGTTGAGTTCGCCCTTCTCGATGAATCGGGCGAGCTGCCGAATCGCCTTGGAGTAATTCTGAAAGCGCTGGATCCAGCGAATGTCGGGCGGGCTCATGGGCGTGAGTGTGGTTGAGTCCGGGGCGGGGGCAAAACAGAATTTCGACCGGCTCTTTCAAAGGTATCGAATTCGAAACCTTTAAAACCCCGGGTTGACGGTTGTGTGGTCGGTCTCCGTCCCTCGAGGAACGGAAATCCGCACCCACATCGACCGGGCGCAAAGAATCTCGTTTGCCCTCCAGATTTAGGACATCGCAGATTCTTCGTCCTGACCTCTGTGGTGCCCTGAATCTGTGGGAGATTTCGGCGGCGACGGCTCACCGTCAATCAGCAGGTGCACGCTGAATCGTGTGGTCGCCCCGCGAATCATGGCCGCGGTCGCGCTCAAGGGTTGCCCGGCACCAGGCGGTGGCGCGGGATTACGGGCACATTGCATCGCGTGAGGTCCGCCCGATAATTCCGACAATGAAATCCCACCGCACCTTCCTCGCGGTCCTATTGCTGTCGGCGCCGTTCGCGTCGTCCGCCGCTGATTCGTCAGCGCGCATCGGCAAACCCAACATCCTCCTCATCCTCGCCGACGATCTCGGTTACGGGGATGTCGGTTGCTACAACCCGGAGGCGAAGGTTCCCACGCCCCATATCGACCGGCTGGCGCGCGAGGGCATCCGGTTCACCGATGCGCACTCGCCGTCCACCGTCTGCACGCCGAGCCGCTACAGTCTGCTCACGGGGCAGATGGCATTTCGGATCAACTACCGCAGCGTCTTCGTCGGCACGGGCGGGCCGGGCCTCATCCGGCCCGATCAACTCACGTTGCCGCAGATGCTCCGCGATCAGGGCTACGCCACGGCGATGATGGGCAAGTGGCACGTCGGGCTCACCTTCCTCGATCGCGACGGCCAGCGCATCACGCAGGGCGGCGTCGAGGGCGTTAAACGGATCGACTACGCGCGCGCGATTCCCGACGCGCCGATCCACCGCGGCTTCGATCGGTTCTTCGGCACGGCGTGCTGCCCGACCACGGATTTTCTCTACGCCTACATCGACGGCGATCGCATCCCAGTGCCGCCGGTCGCGATGCTCGATAAAACCAAACTCCCGAAACACCCCTATGCTTTCGACAATCGCGCCGGCCTGATCGCGCCCGGTTTAGATCTCGAGGATGTGGACATGGTGTTCCTGCAAAAAAGCCGCGAGTTCCTCGAGGACCACGCGAAGCGCCGGCTGGAAAAACCGTTCTTCCTTTTTCACAGCACGCAGGCCGTGCACTTGCCATCGTTCGCGGCGAAACAGTTTCACGGCCGCACCAAGGCGGGGCCGCACGGCGATTTCATTTTCCAGCTCGATCACATCGTCGGCGAACTGATGCAGACGCTCGATCGGCTCGGCCTGGCGGACAACACTATCGTGATGTTCTCCAGCGACAACGGCCCCGAGACCACAAGCGTCGTGCGCATGCGCGCCGACCACGGCCACGACGGCGCGAGGCCGTGGCGCGGCGTGAAACGCGACCAGTGGGAGGGTGGCCACCGCGTGCCGTTCATCGTGCGCTGGCCCGGAAAGATCGCGCCCGGCCGCGTGAGCGACCAGACCGTCTGCCTCACCGACATCATGGCGACCTGCGCCGCGATGACCGGCACGGCGCTCCCTGCCAACGCCGCCGAGGACAGTTTCGATTTTCTGCCCGTGTTGCTCGGAAAAGAAAATGAGAGTGGGGGAGCGGTGCGCGACTACACGCTCCACCAGACGATCAGCCTCGCGCTCGCGATCCGCCGCGGCCCGTGGAAATTCCTGGATCACCGCGGCTCCGGCGGAAACAACTACGAGAACCCGGAGCTGAAACGCTTCGCGCTTCCCGACAACGCACCCGACGCGCCCGGCCAGCTCTACAATCTCGCCACCGATCCCGGCGAGACGACGAATCTCTTTTTTCAGCACCCCGAGATCGTCCGCGAATTGAAGGCGCTGTTGGAAGCCACCAAGGCGTCGGGCCGCAGCGCGCCGATTCGCGCGGCGAAACGCTGAGGGGATCTCCGCCGCTCGAGGGTGCCGTTTTTCGAGGGCTTTTCTCGGTTCCTAGGCGCCAGGGAGGTGGCTTGTTCGTAGTTCCGGCTTCTACCGGTTCGAACTCCCGCCCCGGCCCGTGAGGCCGACAACCCCGCTGGGGTTCCGCTCCGGCAGCGAATCTTCTCCGCCGCGCCGGACTCACGCCCAATTTTGTTGTCCAAAAATCCCCGCGGCGGACCTTCTGCTGTGCGCGCCCCGCTATCCCATGGACCTGCCCCCGCCACCCGATTCCACCGCCCGCGACGAGGCCTACCTGCGCCTCCTTGCCGAGCACGAGCGGGCGCTGAGCGCCTACGTGTTCAGCCTCGTGAACAGCCGCGCCGACGCCGCGGACATTCTTCAGGAGTGCAAGCTCGCCCTCTGGCGGATGTTCGACCGCTTCGAGCCGGGCACCAGTTTCCTCGCCTGGGCGCGCACGGTCGCGCTCCACCAGATCCTCAATTACCGCCGCGCCGCGAAGCGCCGGCCGGAGTCGCCGCACGAGCGCGAGTTCATCGAGGCGGTCGCCGCCGAGATCGACCGCCGGTCCGAGGATCTGGACCGCCGCGCGGAGCTGCTGCGGCACTGCCTGAAAAAACTCCCCGAGCGCCACCGCGCGATCGTCGTGTGGCGCTACTACGATGAGTGCGAGGTCGAGACCATCGCCGCGAAGAGCGACCGGTCCGTGCTCGCCGTCTATCGCCTGCTCAGCCGCATCCGGGAAACCCTCAACGACTGCATCAGCCGCCAGCTCGCCGCGGCCCGCACGCCATGAAGCCATCGGCCGAAAACCGCGACCGCATCCAGCGCGCGATCGAGGGCTTGCTCTCCCCGGCGGAACTCGCGGCGTTTCACGCCGAGGTCGCGCGCGACCCGGCGATGCGCGCGGCCTATGTCGACCGCGCGTGTTTGCACGGGGCGTTGTGCGCTGACCGTGAACACCTGCCGGAACTGCTGGAGAAGTCGGACGTCGGCCGGCCTGCATCGCGCTGGCCTTGGTTTGCTGGTGTCGGTCTCGCGGCGGCCGCGGCGCTCGCTTTTGCGTTTGTCAGCCCGCGTCGCGTCGCTCCCGCGCCCGCCCTGGCCACGCTCGTCCAGGCCGACAACACGAAGTGGGCTGGCTCCACCCTGCCGACGCTGCCGCAGTCGCGACTTGGGCCGGGGATGTTCTCGTTGGTCGAGGGCATTGCCACGGTGCGTTTCTCCAGCGGCGCAGTCGTCACGCTCGAAGCGCCCACCAAATTGGAGATCATCAGCGCCCTGCGCTGCCGGCTGATTGAAGGCTCAATCACCGCGGAAGTGCCGGCCAGTGCGCACGGTTTCGCCGTGGAGACGCCCGACCTGCGCGTCGTCGATCTCGGCACGCGGTTCGGCGTGACGGCGGGGTCCGCGGGGAATTCGCACGTCTTTGTCTTCGACGGGGAGGTCGAGGTGGAGGATCCGCGGCGTCCCGGCGTGCTGAGGCTGACCGCGGGCAAGCATTATCATGTCGGCGACGTTTCCGGCGGGGCGGCCGTCGAGCCCAACCGGGCCGCGCCCCCGCAGGTGATCGACGGCTGGACCTCGATCCCCACGTCGGTTGGCCGCGGTCGCGATGCCTATGTGCGCCGCGGATATCCCGAGTCCACCGGCGGGCATCCGCTTCTGATGGTGAAGCATACCGACCTGGAGCGCGGCCGGCCCAATGAGCGCCGCGCGATTCTGACCTTTGACCTTGAGGAGATCGACGCGGCTCGCCTCGCCGAGGCGCAGCTCGTGCTTGATCCGGAGCCGAGCGGCTTTGGGTTTGTCACGATGGTGCCCGACTCGCGATTCTCCGTCTATGGCGTGAAACCCGGCGTCGCCGATGGCTGGACCGAAAACGCCCTCACTTGGGAGAACCTCCCGGGCTGCGACGACGCCGGCGTGATTTCCGGGCAGGTGGAAAAACTTGCGGAGTTCTGGCTGCCGCGCGGCGGCTCGGGCGAGCCCTTTGCCATCCGGGGCGATGCGCTCGCGGCGTTCCTGCGCGCCAGCCGCGGCGGACTCGTCACGTTCCTCCTCGTGCGCGAGACCGGCGAGACCGACTCCACGGGGCTCGTGCATGCCTTCGCCTCGAAGGAACATCCCACGGCGCGACCGCCGACCTTGCGTGTGCGCTGAAACTCAGCCAGATTTCCCATCCATGAGACGCCCCCTCATCCCGCTCGCCCTCGCGCTCCTCGCCGCCGCCCCGCTCTTCGCGGCCGACGACGCCACGCGCGCGCAGCACACGTTCTTCGAAAACGAAATCCGCCCGATCCTCGCCAACCGCTGCTACGAGTGCCACGGCGAGAAAAAACAAAAGTCGGGCCTGCGGCTCGATTCGGCCGCGCGCTTCGCCAAGGGTGGCGACAGCGGCCCGTTGTTCGTCGCCGGTAACCTCGACAAGTCGCTCCTGATTGAGGCCGTCCGCCGCACCGATCCCGATCTGGCGATGCCGCCCGATGATCCGTTGCCGGCCGCGGAGGTGGCGAAATTGGAAAAATGGATCGCGATGGGTGCGCCCTGGCCGGCGAGCCCGGATCTCGCGGGTGCCGGCGGCGAAGTGGACGAGCACGGTTTCACGAAGGAGCAGCGCGCGTTCTGGACGTTTCAGCCGCTCACCAATCCAACGCCGCCCGCCGTCACTGGCACCGGCAAATCCAGCTCGCCGGCCGCGAAGTGGGCGCGCGGCGACATCGATCGCTTCATCGCAGCGAAGCACGCCGAGCTGAAACTCGCGCCTGCCCCGGAGGCCGGCCGAGAGGAGATTGCACGCCGCCTTCATTTCAATCTCCACGGTCTCCCGCCCACCGCGGAACAGCTCCAATCCTTCGTCGCCGACAAGCGGCCCGATGCCTACGAGCGGCTCGTCGAGGCGCTGCTCGCGAGTCCGCGCTACGGCGAGCGCTGGGCGCAGCACTGGCTCGACCTCGTGCGTTTCGCCGACAGCGACGGCTATCGCGCCGATTTCCTCCGACCTGCCGCGTGGCATTACCGCGACTGGGTCGTGCGCAGCTTCAACACCGACAAGCCCTACGACCGCTTCGTGCGCGAGCAGCTCGCCGGCGACGAACTCGCGCCCGACGACCCCGAGGTGCTCGCCGGCACCTCCTACCTCCGCGCCGCGATCTACGAATACAACCAGCGCGACATCCGCGGCCAGGCCACGCTCATCACCGACGATCTCACGGCCAACGCCGGCGAGGTGTTCCTCGGCCTGAGCTTCCAGTGCGCGCGCTGCCACGACCACAAGTTCGACCCGATTTTGCAGAAGGATTATTTCGCGCTCCGCGCCTTCTTCGAGGGCGTGCTCTGGCGCAGCGACCTCAAGCTCGCCACGCCCGCCGAGAAAACCGCGCACGCCGCCAAGCAGGCCGCTTGGGAAACCGCCGCGAAACCTCTCCGCGACGAAATCGAGGCGCTCATCGCCCCTGAGCGCGACCGCCTCGTGAAGCGCGCCTACGAAAAGTTCACCGATGACCTGCAGGCCATCCTCGACAAGCCCTTCGCCTCGCGCACGCCGCACGAGCGCGTGCTCGCCGTCCTCTGCGAGCGCCAGCTCGACTACGAGATCGAGCGCTATGAGCCGCAGAAATCCCTCAAGACTCCCGAGGCCAAGAAGCGCTACGCCGAGCTGCAGGCGGAGCTGAAAAAGTTCGACGCGGTCAAGCCCGCGCCGCTGCCCGACGCCTTCGTCGCCACCGACGCCGCCCGCACTGCGCCGCCCACGCTCATGAAGGGCCGCCGCGGCGGCGAGCGTGAGGTCGCGCCCGGTTTCCTCACGCTCATCGCGCCCGAGGCGCCGCAAATCGCGCCGCTCGAGAATTCCACCGGCCGCCGCACCGCGCTCGCCGCCTGGATCACGCGGCCCGACAACCCGCTCGCCACGCGCACCATCGTGAACCGCGTGTGGCAATACCACTTTGGCCGCGGCCTCGCGCCCACGCCCAACGACCTCGGCAAGCTTGGCGGCCTGCCCACGCACCCCGAGCTGCTCGACTGGCTTGCGCGGCGCTTCGTCGCGTCGGGCTGGAGCTTCAAGAAACTTCACCGCGACATACTCCTCTCCGCCACCTACCGCCAGACCGCGCGCGTGCCCGTCGCCGGCACCGCCGCGCTCGTCGATCCGGAGAACAAATACCTCTGGCGCTTCTCGCCGCGCCGCCTCGACGCCGAGCAGGTGCGCGACGCGATGCTCGCCGCCTCCGGCGAGCTCGACCTCGCGGCCGGCGGCCCCGCGCTCGACGCCCAGCTCTCCACGCGCCGCACGCTCTACACGCTCAAGCGCCGCAACAGTCCCAACGAACTCCTCCGCGTGCTCGACGCTCCCGCCGGTTTCGCGAGCAGCGCCGAGCGGCAGGTGACTTCGACGCCGCTGCAGGCGCTCCTCTTTGCCAACGGCGACTGGCCGCTCGCCCGCGCCCGCGCGCTCGGCGCCCGCGCCGCGGATGTCGGGGCCGTCTGGCAGGCCGTGCTCGGCCGCGCTCCCACCGCCGCGGAAAAACAAAACGCGGAGGACTTCGTCGCTCGTCGTCTCACCGGCGGCGCGCCGCTGCCCGACCAGTCGCAGCCGCAGCCCGTGCTTACGGTCGCCGACGCCACCGGCGAGCCCGGCCGTTTCCACGAAAACACCGCGCGCGAGCGCCTGCTCGTGCGCAACGCCCCGCGCGAAGGCGACGACTTCACCATCGAGGCCATCGTGCGCCCCGACAGTCTCGACGCCGCCGCCTCCGTCCGCGTGATCGCCTCGCGCTGGAACGGCGAAAGACTCTCGCTCGACTCCCACGGCTGGGCGCTCGGCATCACCGGAAAAAAATCCGCTTTCAAGGCCGGCACGCTCATCGTGCAGCTCGTGGGCGAGGACACCAACGGCAATACCGCCTACGAAGTTGTGCCCTCTGGACTCGAGGTCGCCGTCGGCCGGGCGCACCACGTCGTCGCGCGCATCTCGTGCGCCGAGGGCACGGTGTCATTCGCCGTGCGCGATCTCGCCGCGCCCGACGCCGCGCCGCGCACCGCGACGGCGAAGTTCGCCCTCGTCGGCAAACTCGGCGCTGGCGCCGCCACGCCCGTGGTCGGCGGCCTCTACCGCCGCGGCCCGCACCAGTTCGACGGCCGCATCGACGGCGTGCGCGTCGCGCCCGGGCTGCTCGACGACAACGCGCTCGCTGCCGAGCCCGCGCACTGGCCCGCGCTCGGCGCGATGACGTGGGACGCCCGCCGCCCGCTCCCTGCCGGCTACGAATGGCAAGCCGGCCTCAGCAACGCCGAGAGCACCGACCCGCGCATCCGCGCCATGACCGACCTCGCGCACGTGCTGCTGAACTCGAACGAGTTTCTGCACCTGCATTAAACGGCAGCACACGTTCAACCACAGATGAACACAGATAGGCACAGATTCAGAAACTCGGTTGATACCGCTCTTGTTCGGTATCTGCGTCTATCGGTGTTCATCTGTGGTTCACTCCGGTTTGGTTCGTTTTGATTCCCCATGCCCTGCCACAACTACACTCCCGTCGCCTCTCGCCGTGATTTTCTCCGCACCGCCGGCTGCGGGTTTGGCGCGGTCGCGCTCGCGGCGCTCTCGCGTTCGCCGTTGCTCGCGGCGTCGGGCGGGCTCACGCGCGCGAGCGCGGCGCTCACCGGGCGCGCGGGCCGCGCGAAGAACGTCATCTTCCTCTTCATGGAGGGCGGGCCGAGCCACCTCGACACCTTCGATCCTAAGCCACTCATCAACGAGCTCAACGGCCAGCAGCTCCCGCCGAGCTTCAAGCCGCCGATCCTCGCGATGGGCGAGTCCAAGTCCCCGATCATGGGCAGCCCGCGCAAATGGGCGCAGCACGGGCAGAGCGGGCTCTGGGTGTCCGACTGGTTTCCGCACGTCGCCACACACGCCGACGATCTCGCGGTGATAAAGTCGTGCGTGTCCGACGGCATCAACCACGCCGGCGGCGTCTGCCAGATGAACACCGGCTCCGTCTTCGGCGGCCGCCCCTCGCTCGGCGCGTGGGTGGACTACGGCCTCGGCACCGAGAACAAAAATCTCCCCGGCTTCGTTGTCATCAAGGACAGCGAGAAGGAAGTCGTGAACGGCGTGCGCAACTGGGGCACCGGCTTCATGCCCGCCGTGCACCAAGGCGTGGAGTTCAGCGCGACCGGCTCGCCCATCCGCCACCTGCAAAATCCCAAGGGCCACGACGACGCTCGCCAGCGCGACAAGCTCGCGTTTCTCGATTCGCTCAACCGCTCGCACGCCGCCACGCGCGCCGACAACTCCGAGCTCGAAGCCCGCATCCGCAGCTACGAACTCGCCTACGCCATGCAGGCCGAGGCCCCCGGCACCATTGACCTTTCCAAGGAAACGGCGGCGACCAAGACGCTCTACGGCCTCGACGAAAAGGAGACGTCCGTCTTCGGCCGCAACTGCCTGCTCGCGCGCCGCCTCGTCGAGCACGGCGTGCGCTTTGTGCAGCTCTACAGTGGCGCCGGCAGCGGCTGGGACAGCCACACGCAGCTCGAGAAGAGCCACAGCGCGCTCTGCCGCTCCGTGGACAAACCCATCGCCGGCCTGCTCGCCGATCTGAAAGCGCGCGGCCTGCTCGACGAGACGCTCGTCATTTGGGGCGGCGAATTCGGCCGCACGCCGATGGCCGAGCAGACTGGCGGCCGCGACCACAACCCCGGCGGCTTCACGATGTGGATGGCCGGCGGCGGCGTGAAGGGCGGCCAGTCGATCGGCTCGACCGATGACCTCGGATTGTATGCGGTGAAGGACAAGCTGCACGTCCACGACCTGCACGCCACGATCATGCACCTGCTGGGCATCGATCACACGAAGTTGATCTACCATCACCAAGGCCGTCCGGAGCGGGTCGATCTGAATGAGGGCAAGGTCTTCCGAGGCTTGGGGAAAGTATGACGGTTCGAATGTGTGAATGTGGGTCGGGCTTTATGCCCGACAGCCTGAAAAAATGTCGGACATAAAGCCCGACCTGCAGGACTGGCCGCACCGCACGGCCCGGCGTAGCGGCGAGCGTCCCGGCACGCCGAGATTTGATCGGCAGGTTGCGTAGCCCGCTTCGGGTGAAGCGGGATTGTTCAGCGTCGAATCCACCGTCGGTCCCGCCTCTGCCGAGGCGGGCTACCAAACCACGGCGGGCAGGGACCTTCGCCGATCCCACATCGCCGCATCGATGAGGAGCGGCGAACGCTCGCCGCGTAGGACGGCCAGCACGCCCTCGGCGGCGGCGACATGGCTGCGGCGGCGGCCTTCGTCGGTGTAGGCGGCCATGTGCGGCGTTGCGACGACGTGCGGGTGGTGGAACAGCGCGTTGCCCGCCTCGATCGGCTCGTGCGCCCACACGTCGATGCCAGCGCCGCGCAGGCGGCCGCTTTCCAGTGCAGCGAGCACCGCGGCCTCGTCGATTAGCGGCCCGCGCGCCGTGTTGATCAGAATTGCACCGGCCGGGAGCAACGCGAGTTGCGCGGCGCCGATGAGGCCGCGCGTCGCGGGTGTGAGGGGCGCGTGCAGCGAGAGCACGTGCGCGCTGCGCAGCAACTCGTCGAGGGAGGCGCACGGGGTCGCACCCGCGGCCGTGACGGCGGCCGCCGGCAGGAGCGGATCAAACGCGAGCACGCGCATGCGCAGCGCGTGCGCGATCTCGGAGACACGGCGGGCGATGCGGCCGAAACCGACGAGCCCGAGCGTCTTCTCCGCGAGATCGAAGCCCAGCACGGGCTCGTGGAGTTTCCAGACGCCCGCCTTTGACTGGCGGTCCGCGACCGCGAGCCGGCGGGTGACGGCCAGCATGAGCGTGACGGCGAACTCGGCCGTGGACTCCGTGGGCGCGTCGGGCGTGTTGAGCGCGCAGATGCCGGCGGCGGAGGCGGCCGGCACGTCGACGTTGTCGTAGCCGATGCCCGTACGCGCGACCACGCGCAGCCGCGGCGTCCGCGCAAACACAGTGGCGTCCCATATGCGCTGCGGCCCAGCGATCACCGCGTCGGCCTCCGCGATCTCGCCGGGGCCGGCGACACCGGCGGGCAAGTTGGGCCCCGCGAGGCGCACGTGCGTTGTCAGCGCGGCGAGGGCGTCGGGGTGCAGGGCACCATCGGTCCAGAGAAGAGGTAGGTCGCGAGACATGGGGAGGGCGCGAGAAGGCAAGCCCGCGGCATTCGCGTCGCAACGCGAAAACCGATTGAGGAAACCCTCGCGCCGTTCCTCCTTTTCCAAACGGGCCATCCTTGCGGCTTGCTCCGCGGAACTTTGATTCGCGGATTGCGGGCAAACCCTGCGTCCGGGTTCTTGCTCTGCTCGGTGATTCCCTGCTCCGGTTTCACGCGGGGAAACGCGGAGAGGTGGTCTAGGTAGGCTACGCATGAATTTCGCGAGTAATTTATTTGCGAAGATGTTTCCTGCATGGAAACTAGGTGGATACCCCTAATGACGACGAAAAAACTAGTGGCTGCTTTTTTGGTGTTTTGCGTCTCGGTCGCGGCTCAGACCGGCTCGCCGGTGATCGGCGGAGTTTGGGCGGGAAATGTGACGCCCACCAGCGCCACGGTCGCCGGCCGGATCAACGAGAGCAATGTGCGCGTCCGCCTCGTCGTGAGTGCCAACGAGGCGCTGACCGCGGCGATGTTCTCCGCGGCGGTGACGACCGCGCCGGGAAGCGGCAATGCCGTGAAGCTCACCGTGCAGGGATTGCAGCCGGACACCGACTATTTCTATGCGTTGGAAGTGCGCGGAGTGGTGCGCGCGGAGGCCAACACCCGGGGGAAGTTCCGGACCTTTCCGATGGGCCGTGCTTCCTTCCGGGTGGCTTTTGCCAGTTGCAGCGATTTCCGCTCGGGCAACCAAGGTGTCTTCGAGGAAATCATCCGGGAAAAACCGCTGCTTTTCATCAACACGGGTGATCTCCACTACAGCGACACGAACTCGGTCCAGATCAACGACCACCGCGCCAACTACGATCAGGTCCTCGGGCATGAGAGCCAAGGCGTGTTCTACCGCAGCATGGCGATGGCCTACGTGTGGGACGACCACGACTACTGCGGAAACGACACCGACTCGACGGCCGCCGGACGTGATGCCGCCCGCGCCGCCTACCGCGAGCGCGTGCCCCATTACCCGACTCCGGTCGCAGGCGGCACGATTGGGCAGGCGTTCACGGTCGGGCGGGTTCGTTTTATCATGACCGATCTGCGCAGCGCGGCGATGCCCGCATCCCAGCGGGAATCCGCCTCGAAGAGCCGCCTCGGCGCCGCGCAAAAAGCCTGGTTCAAGCAGGAGCTGATCAGCGCGCGAGACGGTGGTTTTCCGTTGATCGTGTGGGTCTGCACCGTCCCGTGGATTTCGCCCGATGAAGTGGGGTCCGATACGTGGGGAGGCTACGCCACCGAGCGCAGGGAGCTGGCGAATTTCATCCGCGACAACCGAATTTCCAATCTCGTGCTTTTTTCGGGTGATATGCACGGCCTCGCCTATGACGATGGCACCAATTCGGACTACGCGACCGGCGGCGGAGCCCCCGTTACTGTCCTGCATGCCGCGGCACTTACTGAACGGGGACTGGCCAAGGGCGGACCCTACAGCGGCGGTCTCGTGACCGGTAGCCAGCAATATGGCATCCTCGAAATCTACGACAATGGGGGAAGCAGTGTCGCCTGCCGTTTCCTTGGAACCAGAGCCGGTGAGGGCCGCAAGATCACGCAGATATTCAGCGGTTCTGCGGCCGGGGTGAATGCGCCGGCGATCGTCAACATCTCGACGCTGGCTCGCGTGTCCGCGGTGGACGGTGCGCTGATCTCGGGTTTCGTCATTTCCGGCTCATCGTCACGAAGCGTGCTTGTGCGGGCGGTGGGTCCGACGTTGTCGGCTTTCGGTGTCGTCGACGCGTTGCCCCGTCCGGTTCTCAAAGTCTTGCAGGGCGAGCGCGTCGTTGCGTTCAACGAAGGGTGGGCTGGGGGGACAGCCGGGACGACCGGTGCCCTGCTTGAGGCGTTTGATCGCGCTGGCGCCTTCCGCCTGCTCGATGAAAGCAGTCGCGACGCGGCGGTGTTCCTCTCGCTGGCTCCGGGAGCGTATACCGTCGAGGTGAAAAGCGGGGACTCCACCGCGGGTTCGACCCTGTTGGAAGTCTACGACGTCCCGTAGCGGGCTTTTCGGCCCCGGGCAGGGTTAAATCACCAGATTGGTGAGGCCGCCCGCGTTGGGATATACGGCGTGCATCGCGCCTGCCAGGTGGCGGCGACGCTTCTTTTCAGGCGCTGCTCGGAGTAGGAATTTCACGGTTCTTTTCAACACCCCGGGATGGCGATTGCCGATGTAGTCGGTTGGCTTTGTCGGTTTCCACCCATGACCCCCTTGGCGATACGCATCCGCTTGCTGTTTGCTGTCCTG
>JANOCA010000013.1:0-4846 GCA_031411915.1 Opitutaceae bacterium | reverse complement strand
CGGAGTTTGACGAACGCGCTGAACCGGCGGGCAGGGACGCCCGCCGCTACGAAATCGCCCGCAAGCGGGCTCATATCCTCGGTTCGAATCTCGTCCGTTCGCGTGTTCATCGTTTCGGGACCGCCGCACGGTCGGCGGAGAAGTCGAAGCTCAGATTGCCCACGGGGGTGCGCCCATGCCAGCGGAGAAGGTCGCCGCTCGCGGTGTCGAAGTGCAGCGTCAGCTCAAAATGCGCGGCGCCGGCCTCGGTCGTGACGGGACGGTAACGGTAACGGCTCATCGTTTCGGTGCCGGCGGTGCGCTCCTCGCTGGGCACGCCGAGCAGTTTGCCGATGGCGGGCAGACGAGGACGGGCCGCGGCGATGTCGGATTCGCTGACGCTGGTGTCGAGCTGGCGGCCCAGCTTGCTCACCCGGCCCCGGCCGACACTGCGGATCACCCCGGCGACGAAATCCTTCGGCATGAGCGCAAAATACCGCTCCGGGATCTCGACTCGCGCGAGGCGGTCATCGGCAAAGCCCAGCGCAAGCGCCAGGTCGTAGGTGCCCTCCTCGGTGACGCCGGCCGGCAGGTCCTTGACCCACCGCACCTGCCACTGCTCGCGACCTGCCACGCGGCGCGTGGTCTCGGGCCTGAGCCCGATCCAGCGCACGTCGGCGGCGCGGAGCACGGGCGTGCGGCAGACGAGCGTGAGACCGTCGCCCGATTCCAAGGCGAAGTGCCGGTCGAAATCGCCGAGCTGGTTCTTGAGTTCGAGCAGCCGCAAATAAACGCACCCGCCGAGCAACAGGGCCGCCGCGGCGAAGCCGCACGCGAGGATGCGTCGCACCGCAGGGCGGCGCGGGCCGGTCATTTCTTGGCTGCGTCCGCGGCCGGAGGCTTGGCGAACGACATCTTGCCCGCGATTTCGATGAGCCGGTTGCGGAGGATTTCGTCCTCCTCCTCGGTCTTCTTCTCGTAGCTCTTGCCCTCGATCACGCGCTCGGCGAGCTCCGTGCTGATGACAAAGATATGGCCGTTGCGCACGAAGAGCAGGTTGCCGCGCTTGGCGACGCGCAGGGGATCCGGGCTGATCTGCGGGATGCGGTCGGCGAACATCGAGCCGCCGGGCACGAGGAGATAGGTGAGCAGCGAGCCCTCCTGCATGCCGGGCACGAACTTGGCGCTCTCAATCTTCACGCCCTCGAAGGTCTGCTTGAAGTCGGCGAGGACGAAATTGCTGAAAAAATAGACGAGGTAGTCCTTCAGCCCGCGCGTGGAGAGTTCCCAGCGCTGCGTGGCATCCTGCGCAAAGGCGGCGATGCTGACGTGCGTGTTGAAATCGTCCTGGAAGGTGACGACGTTGGGCGTGTCGGTGACGTCGCCGCCGAGTTCGGCGAGGACCGGGATGGTGACCTTGAACTGGCCGGTGGGCGAGAAGTAGGTCCGGCCCTCCACTTTGCCGTGGAGCGATTGCGCAGGAGCAATGGCGGCGCTGAGGGCGAGGGCACTGAGGGCGAGGAGAGGACGGAACATGGGTTTGTGGAGAACTAGCCGGCTCGGCCGCACTTTCAAGCCAAGGGTGATGACAGCACTGAAAGTTCCCGCCAGGCTGCCACCGGGATCGCCTCGGGCCGGGTTTGCTCCGACAGGCCGTGCGCCGCGAGCACCTCGCGCCAGCCGGAGACGCCCGCCGGCAAATGGGAGCGCAGCAGCGCGCCGATCTGCTTCCGCCGCTGCTGGAAACAGGCGCGGATCATCCGCTTTGCCGCCGGGGCGAAGGTGAATGGCGTGGCCCGGCGAACGAGATGAAGCAGGTGCGACTCGACGTCGGGTCGGGGAAAGAAGCACGCCGCCGCCACCTTGTGCCCAGGCGCGACGGCGTAGGCGGCCTGGAGGAACACGGAGATGGCGCCGAAGGACTTGGTGCCGGGCTGGGCCGCGTAACGCTGCGCGGCCTCCTGCTGGAGCATCAGCACCAGGCGCGCCGGCAGCGGTCCCGCGAGCACGGCGTCGAGCCAGGGCGTGGCGATGGCGTAGGGGAGGTTGGCGACGATTTTGAAATCGCCGGGAGTGGCTGATGTAGGCGGGGTGCCCTCACCCCGCGGGTTCGCGGGAGAAGCGGGGTGAGGGCACCCCGCCCACATCGAAGGCAAACCCGCCAGCGGCAACTCAACCGCATCGCCCTCGATCAGGTGAAACGTCTGCGGAAAACGCGGCGCGAGCGTCGCCTCGAGGTGGGCGTGCAGCCCGCGGTCCTTCTCGATCGCCCAGACCGTGGCGCCGGCCTCGAGGAGCGCGGTCGTGAGCGTGCCGAGCCCGGGGCCGATCTCGACGACGGTGTCGCCGGGGCGGACCTCGGCGAGCTCCAGGGATTTGCGGACGATGTTGCCGTCGACGAGGAAATTCTGCCCGAGGAAGCGCTTCGGCGCGTGTCCCAGCGAGGCGAGCAAGTCGCGAGTGGCGGTCGGCGAGAGCGGCATGGCGGCTCAGCGCGGCGCGCGGCCTTCGTCGACTTCGTAGTAGTCGAAGAACGTGAGGAGATCGGCGCGGTGCGCGAGGCCGCTCTCAGCCTTTTGCTTTTCAAGCGTGGGCGTGGCCTCGTCGCGCCACCCGCGCTTTGCCACGAAACCGTTCCAAATCATCAGGTCGATGTCGTTGAGCTTGCGGCCGTGCTGCTCGATCCACGCCCAGATCTCGTCGTCAGTGCCGCCAGCGAGCACGCGGGCCTTTAGCGCCTCATATTGGATTCCGAGAAAGTGGCAGATGCGCGCGTCGAAGCCCTTGCCGAGATATTCATGATGGTCCTCATGCAGCTCCCCGCGCGCGTGCATCCGGATTTTTTCGAGCGAGCGCGGAAGAAACAAAAGACCGCCGAGTTTGAGGAACGGACTGATGGGACGTTTTTTCATCGGGGAATTTCAGACGCGGCGAAACGACGCGATGAGCGTCGCCGGATCCGCGGCTTTCATGAGCGCCTCGCCCACAAGCACCGCTTGCGCACCGGCGCCGCGGACGCGTGCGGCATCGGCCGCGGTGTGGATGCCGCTCTCGCTCACGGCGATCACGTCGCGCGGGAATTCCGGGATGAGGCGCTCGCTCAAGCCGAGGTCGGTCTTGAAGATCGCCAGGTCGCGGTTGTTGACGCCGATGATCTTTGCGCCGTGCGCGACCGCGCGGGCGATCTCAGGCTCGGTGTGGATTTCGTAGAGCGCATCGAGGCCCGCGGCGGCGGCGGCGGTGGCGAGCGACTTGATTTCGTCATCGGTGAGCGCGCGCACGATGATGAGGATCGCGGAGGCGCCCGCCTCGCGGGCTTGGAGCACCTGGATCGGATGGACAAAGAAATCCTTGTGCAGGCACGGCCGGGCCGGCGCGTGGGCGGCGAAGTGCGCCGTCACGCCGCGCAGGTCGTCGAGCGTGCCGCCGAAGAATTTTTCATCCGTGAGGATCGAGAGCGCGTCGGCACCGGCGGCCTGGTAGCGTTGCGCCTGCTCGAGCGAGGAGGCGCCGGCCTTGATGTCGCCGGCCGAGGGCGAGCGGCGCTTGATCTCCGAGATCACGGCAAGCTTGCCGTCGGCGCGGCGCAGGGCGCGGGCGAACGACGGCGGGCGCGGCAGCGACGCATCAAGACGCGCCAGCTCCGCCTCCGGCACGGCACGCAGCAGCGGCGCGATCTCGCGTCGTTTCCAGGCCATGATTTCGGTGAGCTTGTCAGCCATGAGTTGGCCCACGAAACACACGAAGCCTACTAAAGGAATCCTCTTTTTTCGTGTGTTTGGTGTGTTTCGCGGGCTACCTCTGCCGCATGAGCGCGATCGAGGATTTGAAGCGAACGATGGCCCGCCTGCGGGCGCCCGACGGCTGTCCGTGGGACCAGGAGCAGACGCACGCCACGCTCGTGCGCTGCCTGATCGACGAGGTCAGCGAGCTCATCGACACCATCGATCGCGGCGACTACCCGCACATGCGCGAGGAACTGGGCGACGTGCTCATCCAGGTCGTCTTCCACGCGCAGATCGCGAGCGAGCGCGGCGAGTTCAATTTCGACGACGTCGCGCGCGACATCAACGACAAGCTCGTCCGCCGCCACCCGCACGTCTTTGGCACGGGCAAACTCGACACGTCCGAGCAGGTGATCGCCGAGTGGGAGAAAATCAAGGCGACGGAGAAGAAGCACGGCCCGGCGGCGAGCGGCCTTTTCAAGGAACTGCCTCCGCGCCTGCCCGCGCTGATGTTTGCCGAGGCCGTCTGGAAACAGATCGAAAAGAAAAAGCTCCCCGCGGACGAGGCGGTGGATGTCGCGCAGGTGCGCGCGGTCGGCGCGCAGCTCGACGACGCGACGCTCGGCCGGATGCTTTTTGAACTCACCGCTGCCGCGCGCGCCAAGGGCCTCGATCCTGAGGGGGCGCTGCGGCTGCACGCGACGAAGGTGATGCGCGTTGTCGAGCAAGCCGCCGCTCCGGCCGAAAGTAGGGCGGGTCTCTGACCCGCCTTCGCCGGCGATGACGCAGCGCGGTGCCAACGCCAAAGCCGCGGAAAGGGCGGGGCACAGACCCGCCCTACCGGAGGTGCCGCCCGCCGTCCTCGCCGAGTGGTGGGCGCCCTTCGAGGACCACCTCGCGAAGGAGCGGCGCGTCTCGCGCTACACGGTCCGCAACTACCGGCAGGCCTTCGAGGATTTTTATCGCTGGCTCACTGCGCAGAATCTCTGGGCGCGCGGGCTTGATGCGCTTACCACGCGCGAGATGCGGGATTTCGTGATCGAGGCGCAGTCGCGCTTCGACCGGCGCACGCTGCACAACCACGCCTCGGGCCTGCGGACGTTCTTCAAGTTCTGGATCGCGCGCGACCGCGTGAAACGAAA
>JANOCA010000012.1:0-1511 GCA_031411915.1 Opitutaceae bacterium | reverse complement strand
GGCGCCGCGATAGGTCCCGGCCGATGCCGGAGTAGCGCAAAGAGTGCCGCGCGTCACTCGTCCGGCAGGATTTTCCCGACGCGCTCGTTAAGGATTTTCAGCGCGACGGATTGGGGATGTTTCTTGAGCGCGTAGTCCAGTCTCATCCGGATGCTCCGGGGATCCAGCAGATCGCGAATGTCCGCCGGGGAATCCGGCCGGGCTTGGGCGAAGGCGGCAAACGCGGCCTCGAATTCGCCGATGGCCGCGGGGCCTTTTTCAAGGACGCGCCCGAGCCCCGCGCTGACGGCCGCGGCGAGCGGATCGCCCTGGCTTCGCTGAATCTGCCCCAACATTTCCCAGCCCGCGGCCCGGTGCGGGGCCAGCTCCGCGGCCTTCTTGGCATCGATGAGCGCGCTGCGCTCGAAGCCGGCCGCCAGCCGTGCGCGGGCGCGCGCGACGTGAGCGACGGCGGCCGCGAGTTCGTCGCTCGTCGTCGCCTCGACCGCCTGATCCAAGGCCACGCGAGCGCGTTCCGCCTCGGTGGTTTCCGCCAGCAGCGCGCGCGCCTTGAGCTGCGCCTTCTCCCACTGTGCGGCGGTCGTTTTCTCCTCGGCGAGCAGCGGCTCGACCAAATCCCGGATGAGTTCCCATTTGGTTTTCTCCGCCGGGAGGCCCCAGCTGTAATACATCTGGACGACATACCACGCGACCGGCTGGCCGCTGGCATCGTCGAGATTGGGCGTGCAGGTCGCGCCCTCGAGCGCGGCGGTGTGCAGCCATTTCATGCCGCGGGCCTTGTCCTGCGGGAGCCACTCGAAGCGATCGGGCCGGTCGAGGGCGTTGTCGCGCGCGTTGTTGCCCGTCACGAGCAGGTAGCCGAGGTAGGTCTGCGCCCAGAGGTTGTTGGTCTCCGCGAGCGCGGTGAGCCGCGCCTCGCCGAGCGCGCGGAAGCGCCGGCTGAGCTCCGCATTTTTTGGGAAACCGCCGAAGCCGCTGCCGTAAAAATACGCGAGCGCGAGCGGCGCGAGCGGATGACCGAGGCCGGTGCTTTGCGCAAAACCATCGAGCGCGAGGCCGAGGTCGCGCTCGGATTCCTCGTAGCCCTGCCACGCTTCGTAGGCGCCATGGAAGCGGGCGTCGGCCTCAGGATCATAGTCGCGGGGCTCGATGGTTTTTTCCCAGAGGGCGAGCTGCGTTTCCAACCGCGCCGCGGTCGCGGTCAGGGCGACGAACTCCACGCGTTGCGTGTCCGTCGCGCGCAGGAATTCGTCGGAGAGCATGACGTCGCCCTGGATCGGCTGGCCGTCGAAATCCCATTTCAGCAGGTGCGCTTTCCACTGCTCGGTTTCGTGCAGCGCGGCGGCGCGGGCGGCGGCGAAGTCGGCGTCGCTCGCCTTGGGATCCTGCGCGATTCTCAAAAACTGCGTTTTGTGCGGCGCCTGCTTGAGCGCAGTCTCACGCCATTGCCGGCCGAGGTTGATGTCGGCTTTGCGCAGGCGGCGCGGGTTGGCGGTGTTGCCATCGAGCAA
>JANOCA010000011.1:0-2011 GCA_031411915.1 Opitutaceae bacterium | reverse complement strand
ATTCGACGGCAAGAGCTTCGCCCCTGCGCTGCGCGGCGCCGCGCACGATCGCGGGCCGACGTTCTGCCACTTCCCCCACACCACGCCCGCGTCCGGCGGCCTCGCCTCGACGTGGGTGCGCGTCGGCGATTGGAAACTCATCCGCTTCTACGGCCTCGCCGCCGGCCAGACCGACCTGCTCGAACTCTACAATCTCAAGGACGACCTCGGAGAAACGAAGAATCTCGCCGCGCAGAATTCCGCCAAGGCCGCCGAACTCAATGCGCTCATCGCCGCGTTCCTCCGCGACACCGAGGCCGTCGTCCCCGTGCCGAACCCCGCCTACGATCCGAAGGCGACCGCCCCTGCCGGAGCCAAGGCCAAGGGCAAAGACAAAGCGAAGGCCGGCACGCCGAAGGCCGGTCCAAATCTCGACTGAGCTGGCTGGCGCCGCCCGGACTTGCCGCCCTTAAGCCTGCCTGATGAACGTTCGCCGCATCACCTCCGCGCTCCGAGCGATGGCATTCGGATTGCCGGTCGCAGCCGGCTTCGTCGCCGGTTGCATCGGACCCGGCCCGCGCATCGAGACGCCGCCCACCGCCGCCAATTCCGGCGTGCCCTGGCCCGCGACCGATGCGCTCGATCGCACCGTGCCGGTCAACACCACCGCCGCAGTCCCCGCCAACACCGCCCGCGGCCCGCGCGCCGGCCGCACCGTGGGCATGTTTTATTTTCTCTGGCACAACCGCCCCGGCGGCGATCTGCCGAAAAACATCGCCCAGATCCTCGCGCAGGATCCCGATGTCCTCCAAAAGCCTGACTCGCCGCTCTGGGGTCCGCGCGGCGCGCCGCACTACTGGGGCGAGCCGCTCTACGGCTATTATCACTCGATGGATCCGTGGGTGCTGCGCCGGCACGCCACGCTCCTCGCCGATGCCGGCGTCGACACCGTCATCTTCGACACCACGAACCGGCTCACCTACCGCGACGTTTACCTGAAGCTCTGCGAGGTCTGGGCGCAGGTCCGCCGCGAGGGCGGGCGCACGCCGCAGGTTTGCTTCATGGTCAACACGAAGGCCGGCGAGACCGCGCAGGAACTCTTCCGCGATTTCTACCAGCCCGGCCTCCACGCCGATCTCTGGTTCCGCTGGCAGGGCAAGCCGCTCCTGATCTGCGATCCCAAGGAGGCGAGCCCCGAGGTCGCGGCCTTCTTCACGCTGCGCAAGGCCCACTGGCCCTTCACGCAGATCAACACGCACAACGCCTGGCACTGGGAGGCCACCTACCCGCAGTCGTTCAGCTACGACACCGACCCCGCGAAGCCCGAGCAGGTCAACGTGTCCGTCGCGCAGAACCTCCGCGCCTCCGACGGCAAGGTCACCAACATGAGCCAGCTCAACGGCCGCGGTCGCAGTTTCCACGACGGCCGGCAGCAGGCGACGCCCGACACCGTCAACCGCGGCCCCAACTTCGCCGAGCAATGGCGCCGCGCGCACGAACTCGATCCGCCCTTCGTGATGGTCACCGGATGGAACGAGTGGACCGCCGGCAAATACACCCGGCCGAATCTCCCGGTCGTGTTTGTCGATCAGTTCGATCAGGAATTCAGCCGCGACATCGAGCCAGTCTCCGGCCAGCACCACGACCACTACTATTACCAGCTCGTCGCCGGCATCCGCCGCTACAAGGGCGCCCCGGCGCTTCCGCCGGCCACCGCCGCGCGGACAATAGACCTCGCCGCCGGCTTTGCCCAGTGGCGCGACGTCGGGCCCGAGTTCGCCGACCACGCGTTCGACACCGATCACCGCGAATTCGGCCAGGGCGCGCGGCGCTACGTCAACCGCACCGGCCGCAACGATCTCGTGGCGGCGAAAATCGCGCGCGACGCCACGCACGTCTACTTCCACGCGCGCACCCGCCAGCCGCTCACGCCCGCCAGCGACGCCAACTGGATGCTGCTCTTCCTCGACACGGATCAGCAGCGGGCGACCGGCTGGGAGGGCTACGACTTTGTGCTCAACCGCACCACCAC
>JANOCA010000010.1:0-1982 GCA_031411915.1 Opitutaceae bacterium | reverse complement strand
CTTGGCCCCCCTCGTCGACGCCCGGCATCGTCATCGTCTCGAAGGAGAGGTCGTAGTCGGTCCACTTCGGGTCGCCGAATTCGATAGCGCTCCTGCCCGGCTTGGCTTGGACCATCTCCCTTCCGTCGATCCGCCAGTCGCCGCCGTCGGTGTAGGAGGGCTTGCGACTTATTGCGGGAGCGAGGACGACCGGTGGCAGGTTGGGGCCGGTGACCTCAATCGGATTCTCGTTCGTTTTCGCGGGGATCTGCGGTTCCCCCGGTCGTTCGACGGTTTGTGTGGCCGAGAAGAAATAGGTGAACAACCCCAACACCGGCAAGCCGATGCATGCCCCGACCGCCACGACGATCAGCACCATGGCGATGACCCAACCCTTGCTGCGGGTCTTGACTGGTCGTGGTTCCACACGCTTCGCGACTTGTGGCAGCTTGTTCGCTTCCGCCTTGTCCACGGCCTCGGCCACTTCCCGGGCGTTCGCGAACCGTTCCGCCGGGTCTTTCTCGTGCAACTTGCCGATCACCGCACACAACCACGCGGGCACGGTTTCCACAATTTCCTGGATGGGCCGGGGCGTGTCTTCCGTAACCCGCTTCAACACGGCCAGCGTACTCTCCGCTCGGAAGGGCGGACGGCCACTAGCCATCACGTACATCACGCTGCCGAGGCTGAACAGGTCGGACCGCGGATCGATCGGCTTGCCTTCCGCCTGTTCCGGGCTCATGTACATGGGCGTGCCGCAGATGGTGCCGCTTTGCGTCAGGCTGGCGTCGTCCGCGGCACGGGCCAGGCCGAAGTCGGTGATCTTCACTTTCGGTTCCGGTCCCGCTTCGATCAGGATGTTCCCCGGCTTGATGTCGCGGTGGATCAAACCGGTGGCGTGGGCGGCGTCGAGCCCGAGCGCGATCTGCTTCGAGAACCGCACGATTTCCGGCAGGTCGAGCGGCCCGGTGCGGTCGATGTGCTGTTGCAGCGTTTCGCCGGAGACGAACTCCATCACGAGGTACGGCAGCGGTTGTTCTTCCACGGCGAAGACCGCGACGACGTGCTCGTGCTTGATCGCGGCCACGGCACGCGCCTCGCGCAGAAAGCGTTTGCGTGGCGGCGAAGTCGCGGCGAGCGCCGGGTTCATCGCCTTGATCGCCACGATGCGGTGGAGCTTTTCGTCGAACGCCTTGAAGACGATGCCGAAACCGCCACGGCCCAGGATCTCGAGGCATTCGTAATGCGCCAACCGACCGAGCGAACCGGGCTTGCCGGGCGGTTGCAAAAAGGAAAGATCGGTCTCGGAGTCGGTATCGAAATGGGCGTTCGCGTCCGGCGTGTCGAGGGTGCGGTTCGCATCGGCGGGGGCGTTCAGGAAGCTGCCCGATTTCTGGTGGGCCCGCAGCAACGCTTCCACTTGGGCACGCAGCTCGGCGTTCCCCGCGCACGCGTGATCGAGGTACGCGGCGCGCTGATCGTCCGGCGTGTCAATGGCGGCAAGGAAGATGCTGCGTTCGTTCATGGCACAGGTTCCCGATTACGTGACGCAGACAGTGCGTAAACCGTCGCCGTATCCTGCCAAAATTATTCCTGATTTTCCACTTCCCGCCGAAGCCAGGCGCGGGCGTAGGCCCACAAACGTGCGGCCGTGCGTTCCGATATGTTCAACGCCAATGCCGCCTCCGGCATGGTCAGACCGGCGAAATAGCGGAGTTTCACCAATTCTTCCGATTTCGGATCGACTGCCGCCAACTTCTCCAAGGCACCGTCGATGGCGAGGATATTGTCTTCGCAGTCCGGTTCGGATGCCAATTCCAAATCCCGCCGAACCCGGTCACCGCCGCGTTTCAGGCTCAGCTTCCGGCGGGCATTGTCCACGAGGATCCGACGCATCGCCTCGGCGGCGGCGGCGAAGAAGTGGCCGCGGTGGTTCCACCCCGGGCCGCCGGTCGTTCCGACCAGTCGAAGGTACGCCTCGTGCACAAGGGCCGTCGGTTGTA
>JANOCA010000009.1:0-17582 GCA_031411915.1 Opitutaceae bacterium | reverse complement strand
CAAGCGCAGCCTCGAGGTGGCGCGCACGCTCGGCGCCGACCTGCTGCGCGTCTTCACGTTTCTCCGCCAGCCCGATCCGCTCGAGGCCGGCCGCCTCGATCGCATCGCCGAGCACGTGCGCGGCCTCGGCGAGATCGCGCGGGGCTCGGGCGTGCGCATCGGCATCGAGAACGAGCACTCGTGCTTCACCGGCACGGTCGAGGAGATGGAGGCCATCCTCGCGCGCCTGCCCGCGGATCAGTTCGGCGCGATCTGGGACCCGTGCAATGTCCTCTACATCCCCGGCGCCGCCGCGCCGGTGGCGGCCAACCTCACGCGCCTCGCTCCGCGGCTTTTCCACCTGCATGTGAAGGACTCGATCCGCCGGCCGCCCGCCACACCCGGCGCGTTGCTCGCGGTCGGCACGCCGCTCGGCATCGGCGAGGTCGACTGGCGCGGGCACCTGCTGGCGGCGCGCACCGCCGGCTACCGCGGGATGTTCTCCCTCGAGACGCACTGGCGCCTGAAAAAAATCGACGATGCGATGCTGCACCTACCCGCCGGCTATGGTTTCTCGCAGGGCGGCGAGGCCGCCAGCCGCATCTGCCTCCACAATCTCCGCGCGCTGGTGGAGACCCTCTGAGCGTTCGCGCGGCTAGTGCCGCCCGGGGGTCGCGATCCCGTCGAACACCAGCCGCAGCACCTGCTGCAGCCCGCGCTTTTTCACGCGCGGATCGCCAAGATCCAGCTCGAGGCTTTGCGACAGCGAGAAGCGGTTCGAGTGGTAGATGAAGCACAGCCCGATGAAGTGAATCATCAGGTGCGTGACATCGAGGTCGGGCCGGAATTCGCCCGTCGTCACGCCATCCTGCACAATCGCGCGGAAGCGCGTGAGGAAGGGATTTTTCGTCAGCAGGTGGTTTTCCTTCGTGAGGTGCCGGCCCTTCTCCAGGTTTTCCCATTGGAGCAACCGGGTGAACTCCGGCTCGGCATCGAGGAACTCGAAGTAGCTTTCGAGCAGGCGCGCGAGCTTCTCGCGCGGCGCGGGCCCCGGCTCGACTGCGTGAAACTCAATCGCCTCGATGCGCAGATAAACCTCCGCGAGCGCCGCCTCGAACAGCGCGTCCTTGCTGCCAAAATAATGGTAGACCATCCGCTTGTTGGCCCGCGCCCGCTTGACGATCTCGTCGACCGACACGGCGTGAAAACCACGCGCGGCGAAGAGGCGGATGGCGGCCTGGAGGATATTGCGACGCGTGCGCCCGGGGTTTCGGGTAACCGGCTTTGAGGTAGGCATGGACGTGCGCGGACCGTGGCACGCGGCCCAGCCACTGAGAAGCGAAAACCAGAGCGGAGCGTCCAGCGCGCCGCTATTTGACGGGCACTGCAATCACATCGATCGCGGCGGCCTGACCGGGACGCGGCGGCGCCGCGACCACAAGAGCCGAAGCCGCCGGCGGCCGCGTGGGATCGAAATAGACGCCACGGATATCGCCCAGCAGCGCGCGTGTCGGCGGGGCGTGCAGGTAGTAAGTCGCCTTGGCGAGATTGCGGTAGCTGCTGCCGGCATCGAACAGCACCGAGCCCAGTCGCTCGAAAATCGCCTTCATCTGCGCCCGCGCATCACCAGCCCCGGGTCCGTCCACCGCGCCGACGAAGATCAACGGCGTGCCCGCCGGCACGAGGGCGACATGGCAGTAGCGCGGCGACTTCGTGAGCCACGGCAGCCACGTGTGCGTGATCGTCTCGCCGGCCGGCACGGCGAGATTCTTCGCCGCCGCCACAATTTCGATCTCGGCGAAGAGATCGCTCACCCACTCCATCAACACGATCGGCGGCACCGGCCCGCCCGCAAAGCTCTCCGCGATCGCGCGGGTCGCCGCGGCGTGGTCGGCGAAGGGACGAATGAAAGCCTTCACCTGCACAACGTCGGCCGGCGCCAAGCCGAGGTGCGCCAGACTGCGGTGCAGGCCGGCCATCGTGAGTCGTGAGGCCGACGCGAGGTCGGCGCCCCGCTCGGCCTGTCCGGAGATAAAAATTTTCCCTCCCGCGGGCAGCACGGCGGCGTCCGGTCCGATACGTGCGACCGCCGCTTCGGATCGCGAGGAGACGGCCACGGCCTCGAACGCCACGCGCGCACTAGGTCGCGCCAGCGGCGTCCGGACGACTGTGAGCCCCACGGGCGCCGCCGCAAAACGCTCCGCCACGAGCGCATCGACCGCCGGCATGACCGCATCGTCAGCGGCGTAGGCGCTGAGTCGCACGACCTGCGTCAAATCGCTGCCCGCCGTCTTCAGCGTCGCTGCGAGCGCATCAAGTGCCCGCGTAGCTTCGTCGCGCGCATCGCCGCCGGGAGCGCTGGCAAAAATTTGCCCGGTGAAGACCAGCGGCGCGTCGGCCACGCGCACGGCATGAGCGACGCCGCTGCTTTCCGACTTCGCGGTGCGCTGAACAACGGGTGCCTGGGCAAACACCGAACCGGCGACCAGAGCCACGAGAGGGAGGTGCATCGGATGTGACATGCGTCAAAGTCTCGGACCCTCCGACCGCGGCGCCAAGCCTGGGTTGCGCTACGCGGCGGCGACTCCTCGTCGCCTGCCCGTCTGGCAAAAATAACCGGCGCGCACCGGACAATGCCCTTGCCGGCCCAATCCCCCGCCGGCTCTTTCTTAGAGTCATCGACAAAACCTCGGCACGATCGGTGTTCCGCCCGTGTCACAAGCCGACTCACCCCGCCGTGGCCAGAGCAACGGCGCCTCAAACCCTAGATACCATGACCACCCGAAACCTCCTTCCCATGCTTGCCCGGCTCAGCTTCGCATTGGCCGGCCTTCTGTTCGCGCCGTTCGCCCAGGCGCAGCCCGCCACCGGCACCGTCGAGGGCCGCGTGTTCAACGCCGGCACCGGCAAATACCTGAACAACGCCCGCGTCGTCATCGAGGGCACCGCCCTCGAGACGCAGACGAACGAATTCGGCGACTACCGCATCAACGGCGTGCCCGCCGGCACCGCGCGCGTGCGGGCCGTGTTCACCGGCCTCGACACCAAGGTCGAGACGGTGACAGTCACCGCCGGCCAGACGGCCACCGTGGGCTTCAACCTCACCAGCGCCGAGCGCTACGGCGAGGCCCTCCAGCTCGACACCTTCAAGGTCGCCGCCCAACGCGAGTTCGAAGGCAGCGCGATCGCGATCAACGAGCAGCGCTACTCGGCCAACGTCAAAGTCGTCATGGCCGCCGACGCGTTTGGCGACGTGACGGAGGGCAACGTCGGCGAGTTTCTGAAGTATCTCCCCGGCATCACCGTCGACTACGTGGCGGCCGACGTGCGCACGGTCTCGGTGCGCGGCTTTGCCGACACGTTCACCAATGTCTCGACCGACGGCATGCGCATGACGAGCTCGGTCTCGGGCAACTCCAACCGCGTGTTCGAGTTCGAGCAGGTCTCAATCAACAACATGGCCCGCGTCGAAGTGGCCAAGGTCCCGACTCCCGACTCTCCGGCCGATTCCCTCGGCGGCAGCATCAACATGATTAGCAAGAACGCCTTTGAGCGGAAGGGCGCGCAGTTCAACTATCGCGGCTATTTCAGCTTCAACAGCGAGGAGACCGATCTCTTCCGCAAGACACCCGGCCCCGGCCGCAAGAGCACGTTCAAGGTGCTGCCCGGTTTCGATTTCGACTACACCTTGCCCGTCAACGACCGCTTCGGCCTCGTCATCACCGGCCTCAGCTCGAACCAATACAACGAGCAGCACCGCTGGCAGACGACTTGGAATTTTGCCCAAGCCGGCGCCACGGTCGCCAATCCCTACCTCCAGCAGTGGCAGGTGCAGGACGGCCCGAAAAACACGTTCCGCGATTCGGTGAGCATCAAGGCCGACTGGAAAGTCACGCCCAACTCCGTCCTCTCCGTCAGCGTGCAGGACAACTACTACAAGGCGTTTTTCGGCAACCGTAACCTCAACTTCAACCTCGGCACCAACGCCGCTTCCGCCACCGCGACCGGCACGCCCCTCCAGTGGAGCCCGACCTTTGCGCAAAGCGCCACCGGCTCGATCACCGCCGCCACCGGCCTCGGCAACCGCGCGACTGTCACTCAAGGCAGCTCGTGGCGCCACAAACTCGGCGACACCAAGGCCGTGAATGTGAAATACACTTTCAATGGCCGCCTCTGGGATGTCACGGCCGGCATCCACGGCGCGAAGTCCAAGACTTGGTATCGCGAGCTCGCCCGCGGCCACTTCTCCAACATCGGCACGCAGCTCCGCGGCGTCTCCGTGGTGCGAGCGGACAACATCAACTTCCCCGCCCACGAGTGGTCCGTCCGCGATGTGAACGGCGCCGCCCTCAACCCCTACGTCCTCTCCAACTACAGCCTCAACACGGCCCAAAACAGCCCCGTTGATGGCAAGGCCAAGATGAAGGGCGTCTTCGCCGACCTCGAGCGCGACTTCGACCTCGCGAAGAACCCGGTCTCGCTGAAATTCGGCGCCGCCGTCCGCGAGGAGGACCGCGACAACCGCCGCTACAACGAGCAGTGGACCTTTGTCGGTCGTGACGGCGTGGCCAACACGGCGGACGACAACGCCGGACAATTCCTCAACGACAATTACGTGGGCCAGGACACCTACTTTGGCGAGCCCCCGATCCAGTGGGTCGATGCCTACAAGCTCGCGGAATACTACCGCGCCAACCCCACGCATTTCGTGCAGGCCACCGGCACCGCCCAACCGGGAGTGCAGGCCGAGACCAACCGCATCAACGGCTCCGAGAAAATCACCGAACGCATTACCGCGGCCTACGCGCAATTCTCCGGCAAGCTGTTTGAGAACAAGCTCCAGTTCGTCACCGGCGTCCGCTGGGAAAAGACCGAGGACACCGGCCTCGGCGTGCTCGCCAATCCCGATGCCGTCTTCCAGCGCACCGCTTCCGGCGCCTACGTCGACGGCGATCCCAACACCGCGGGCGTGCAGCGCGTCCGCCGCGCCGATGCCGGCACGGCCGGTTCGCTCCAGGAGCTGACGCTCACGCGGGTCGAGCGCGCCTACCGCGGCGAGCGCACCTATGATGACTTCTACCCCAGCCTGCACCTCACCTACAACGCGACGCCCAACTTCCTCGTGCGTTTCGCCTACGCCAAGACCCTCGGCCGCCCGGACTACGCCGACATCATCCCCAACGCCGACATCAACGAGAACGACAACGATCCCAACCAGCCCGGCACGATCACCATCCGCAACACCGGCCTGCGGCCCTGGACCGCACACAACTTCGATCTTTCCTTCGAGTATTACCCGACCAAGGGCGGCGTCGCGCAATTCGGCCTCTTCGACAAGGAGCTTAAAGATTTCTGGGGCCTGGTAAACGGCCCGCTCACGCCCGGGCTCATCACCGAGCTCGGCCTCGACAATCGCTACGCCAACTGGACCGTCTCCTCGCGCATCAACGCCGGCGACGCCCGCATCTCCGGCATGGAGTTCAACTACGTCCAGCCGCTGAAGCTCTCCTTCCTGCCGGAGTGGGCGAAGAATTTTAGCCTCAGCTCCAACGGCACCATGCTCCACCTCGAGGGCGCAAACGGCGCCGATTTCCGCCGCTTCATCTCCAAGAGCGGCAACGTGAGCCTGAGCTGGAACAAGCGCCCGATCAGCGCGCGCCTCAACTGGAACTACCGCGGCCGGCAGAAGAACCAAGCCGTGACCGGCGCCCAATACGACGCCGCCGGCACCCCCGCCGGCAGCGGGAATTTCCAGCAATACTACGACTCACGCTACAACGTGGACGTGAATGTCGAATACACGCACTCCAAGCGCCTGCGCTTCTTCGCCAACGCGCGCAACATCCTCAACCAGCCGCAGACCCTCGAGCAATACAGCCCGACCTCCGCGCGCTACGCGAACGGCTTCCGCGAGGAGGAGTTCGGCGTGCAATACTCCATCGGCGTCAAGGGCACGTTCTGAGTCTGCGCGCCCCCGCACGGCTTTCCGCTTTGGTTTCCAACCGTAGGTCAGCTCGCTTGCGCGCGCGGTGTGGCGCGCGCAAGCGCGCTGGCCTACACGGAAACGATTTGGGCGCTCAAACCGGAAAGCCGTGGCGCGCCTCAGCGGCGGCGACCTCAAGCCTCCGCCGTTGCTGCATCGGCGCGCTTCCGCGTTTTCGAACAGTGGGTCAGTTTGGTGGTGGGAGGGGCTTTATGCCCCGACAGGTCGCGGGATAAACCCGCTCCCACACGCCAGGCCGAATCAAACTGGCCCACTTCCGGTTCAAACATGGCATAGCCGTGGGCATAAGCACAGGTAGGGCGAACCGTCCTCGGTGAGCCGCAGCTCGGCGGGACGCCTCGCCCTGCCTTTTCGGGAAAACGTTGTTTGAGGCGCGCTAGAACCGACCGCGCACGCCGGCCACGAAGCCCACGCCCTGATTGGTCTTGAAGAACTTCAGGCCGTTGAGCGACACGTCGGTGCGCGGGGACTCGTCGAAGATGTTCGTGGCGTCGAGGAAGACATCGTAGCGACGATTGATCGAATACTGGAGCTTCACGTCGTAGGTGAGGCGCTCCTCGTTGTAGACGTCGATGCCGGTGACGGTGCTCTTGTATTTCTCCGCGGTCCAATTCGCCAGCAGGCGCGCATCGAAGCCGCGGTGCCGGAAGTTGATCCCGGCGTTGCCGCTGCGGGGCGCGAGATTGGCTAGCCGGCTCGTGGTCGCGGCGGTGCCGAAAGTGCCCTCGGCCTGGAGATAGGTGAAATTGGCAAACGTGCCGAACCCGCGCCACACGCCGGGGAGGAAACTGAACTGCTGCGTGTAGCTCGCCTCGATGCCGCGGATTCGCGCGTCGCCGATGTTGCGCGTCGTGGTGAGGGTGTAGCCGGCGTAGAGGCCCGAGCCGTCGATGCCGCTGGCGGGCACGGTGTCGGCAAAGGTGCGCGAGTAATCGCTGATCTGCTTCACGAAGGCGCCGAGGCTGAACTGGCCGACAGGCTCGAAATACTTTTCGACGCTCACCTCGAAATTGTTGGTGAGGAAAGGCCGCAGGTCGGGATTGCCGATGGAGACCGAGCGATTCTCCGCGTTCTCCGTGACCGTGGGCAGCAGGCTTGCCACCGGCGGGCGCGAGATCGCGCGGTTGTAGCTCGCGCGCACCAGCAGGGAATCGGTGGCGTTGTAGACCAGGTGGAGGCCGGGGAAGAAATTGCGGTATTTGCCGCCATCGGTGTTGCGGCGAACAAACGAGCGCTGCGCCCGCGCGGCATTGGCGGCGACGATCGCGGGGTCGAGGCTCGTGCCCCCGACGCTGTTGCCACCCCAACTCGCCGTGGTGTTGCGCACCCAGCCGGTGCCCTCGGTCTCGGTTTTCTCCATCCGCACGCCACCGAGCACGCGGACCGGCCCGATCGTGGTTTTGGCCATGAAGTAGGCGGCACCGATGGCTTCCTGGAAGCGCGCGTCGGCTGCGTTGGCCGTGGCGTAGCTGGTGTAGGCATCGGCGGCGGTCTGCTTCCAATAGTTCGCGGGTGCGCTCGCAGGATTCTTGGCGAACGGAAACGGTCCGTAGCGTCCGTCGCCCTGCATCTGGCTCGAGTCGGAATAGGGCGTCAGCACATCGTCGGCGGTGTTGGCCAGGCCATCGGCGCCGACGAAGGTTTGGATGGCAAAGTCCGACTCGGGCGCACGGCGATCGTAGGCGTATTTGAGGCCCGTCTTCACCGTGACCGGAAGCTTGCCGGCAAAGGTCTTCGTGAAATCGAGCCGAGCACCGTAGAGATCGTTGGGCGACTTGTAGGACTGCTTCTGCATGAAAGTCATCGCGTAGCTCGCGGGATCGTAGATCGACGGGCCCGCCGTCTGGCGAAAGATCGGATACCAAGGATCCTGCCCGCGCCGATCGATCTCGAAGCCGATGCCGCCGGGCGCGGTGGTGCGGGCCTGCGCGCGGATCCAGCCGGGATAGGAGATGTCCGCGTGCGAATAGCTGCCGCGAATCTCGAGCTTGGCGGAGCGCTGGAAGAGCTTCGCCTCCACCCCGCCAGAAAGGGAGTAGTTGCGGGAGTTTTTCGAGAACGCCGGCGTGGACTCAAGGATGCCCACCGAGGTGGCGTGCGGCAGAAGCACGGAACGCTCGTAGGTGCTGTCGGGCGTAAAATTGGCCGCCGTCGCGAGGGGATTGCCGAAGCCGGGACGGTAATAGACCTGATACTGGTCGTTGGTGTTGAAGCCGAGCTTCGCGAAGAGGACGAGGTCGGGTGTCGCTTTGTAGTCGAAGCTCAGGCCGGCATTGCGGGCCTTGGCGGCGTAGCCGAAGTCGCCGGTGCCAAAGAGCCGCGTGAGGGGGTTGGCCGAGTTGGGGTTCAGGTAGGTTTGCGGGAAATTGTAGAGCACGCCGCCGGGCCCGATCTCGTCCTGCGTGGTGTAGGACACCCGGCGGCCAACATTGAACGCGATGCCGAGGTTGCGCTGGCCGCCGAAGGCGTTGAACACGTCGGAATACGCGAGGCCGAAGAGGTCGAGGTTGTCCGCCTTGTCCTCGAAAAGGCTGCCGCTGAAGCCGCGCTTCCGCCAAAGCACGCCACCGGTGACGGTGATGCGCCGCCCCGGCAAATCGAAGGCGCGGCGCGGGACGAGGTTCACATAACCCGCGACGGCGTTGGCATCCTGGTCGGGCTGCGGGGCCTTGATGAGCTCGACGGTCTCGAGGTTGGCCGTGCCCATTTGCTCGATCTGATAGTCGCGGGTCGCGCTCGTGCCGCCGGAGGACGCCATGCGCTCACCGTCCACGAGGAGCGAGGAGAAGCCCGGCCCGAGTCCGCGGATCTGGATCGTGCGCACTTCGCTGCCGACCGTCTCGGTGGTGATGCCGGGCAGCCGCTGGATGAGTTCGCCGGGATTGGCGGCGGGATTGCCAAAGGTATCGGTGGCGGCGACCCACTTGGGGTTGTCCGATTGCCGCTGGGTTTGGATCGCGAGGGCGCTGCCTTCGCGGACGCCAGTGACGGTAAACGCGTCCAGCCGGTAGACCCCCGCCGTCAGCGCGACATCTTTCTTCAATGTCGCCCCGGCCGTCACCGTGATCGGCACGCGCGCAGGATCGAGGCCCGCAAAGCTCACGAGCAGCGTGTGTGAGCCGGCTGGCACCGTGAGCGTGAAGCCGCCACCGCGCTCGGTCGCGCCGATTACGCCCGCGCCCTCGACCGCGAGCACCGCGCCGGGCAGCAGGTCACCGGTCGCCTGGTTCGTGACGAAACCCGTCACCACGCCGGTCTGAGCGCGCAGGCCGAGCGTGAGCAGCGGCAGGAGGAGTCCGATGAGGGCAAGGCGGCGCGCAACGGCACCGCGAAGGCAGTCTAGGTTTGGCGAGATCATGGGATGTGGCCGCGGCGCCGGAACGGGGTCGTGTCCCTGAATCGCACCGCGTGTAACCGAGAGGTTACTAACCTCGTCTGCTCGGCAAGAATAAACTCGCTCGCTGCGCGGCGGCTCAGATTACTCGCCGTCCGATGAAACTGCGCGCCGCCCTGCCCCTGCTGCTACTCCTTCCTCTTGCGACGTGCTCCGCCGCCGAGTCGTGGCGGGCCGGCTCCGGGCGCGAGGACATCACGCCGCCCGCCGGCGTGTGGATGACCGGCTACGCGGTTCGCACCAAACCCGCCGAGGGCACCGCGCAGCCCCTCTGGGTGAAGGCCCTCGCCGTCGCCGATCCCGCGGGCAACCGCGGCGTGCTCCTCACCCTCGACCTCTGCGGCATCTCGCGCGCGATCTCGGATCGCGTCGCCGCGGAGATCGGCCGCCGCCACGGCCTGCCGCGCAGTGCGGTCATGACGAACGTCTCGCACACCCACTGTTCCCCCGCCCTGCCCGGCAACCTCGAGGGCCTGCGCCTCCTGCCGCCCGACGGCCAGAAAAAAGCCGAGGACTATGCCCGCGCACTCGAGGAAAAAATGATTCGCGCCGCCGACACCGCCCTCAAGGCCCTCGCCCCCGCCATGCTCGCCTGGGCCGAGGATGAGGCCCACATCGGCTACAACCGGCGCGAGAATCCCGCGACCGATGTGCCCGGCCAGCGCGCCGCCGGAAAACTGAAGGGCCCCTTTGATCCCCGCGTGCCCGTGCTGGCCGTGCGCGCGGCGGACGGCGCGCTGCGCGCCCTGCTCGTGTCCTACGCCTGCCACAGCACCACGCTCGCGTTTTACCAATGGCACGGCGACTACGCCGGCAGCGCGCAGGCCGAGCTCGAGAAACGCCACCCGGGCGCAATTGCGCTCTTTGCGGCCGGCTGCGGCGCCGACGCCAACCCCGCGCCCCGCGGCACCGTCGAACTCGCCGACCAGCATGGCCGCGCCCTCGCCGACGCCGCCGATCGCGCGCTCGCCAAGCCGATGACGCGCGTCACCGGGCGCTTCTCGTCCGCGCTGGAGGACATCACTTTGAATTTCGCCCGCCGCCCCAGCGAGGAACAGCTCCGCACCGCCCGGGAAAAGGATCAGCCGAACAAGGAAATGCACCAGGCTTGGGCCGCTTCCGTGACTGAAAAGCTCCGCACCCGCGGTGACGAAGCACTGCGCTACTCCTACCCGATCCACGCTTGGAGGCTCGGCACGCTCTCCTGGGTCGCCCTCGGCGGCGAGGTTGTCGTCGATTACTCGTTACGTCTGCGCCGGGAGCTGGGCGACAATCTGTGGGTCTTCGGCTACTCGACCGATGTCATGGCTTACATCCCCAGCGAGCGCGTGCTCAAGGAAGGCCGCTACGAAGGCGACACCTCGATGGTCCCCTACGGCCAGCCGAGCCCATGGGCGCCGGGTCTTGAGGACGCCATCGTCTCGAAGACGCGCGAGCTCGTCACCCGCACGCGCGCCGCGAAATAGCCCGGCCCCGCACGATTGCGGTAACCATTTCCTCCGCGGCCGGTTCTTTTGGAACGACCATCCACAACTGGCCTATGCTTCAGCTTCGCTCCCTCACCAAGCGCTACGGCGCGGTCACCGCACTCGACGGCGTCTCGCTCGACCTCGCCCGCGGCGAGTTCTTCGGCCTGCTCGGCCCCAACGGCGCCGGCAAGTCCACGACGATGTCACTCATCGCCGGCCTCCGCGCGCCCGATGCCGGCACGCTCACGCTCGACGGCCAGCCGCTCACCGCCGCCAGCTCCACCGCACGCCTCGCCCTCGGCCTCGTGCCCCAGCACATCGCGCTCTACCCCGATCTCACCGCCGTCGAGAACCTCGGCATCTTCGGCGAGCTTTACGGCCTCCGCGGCGCTGACCTGCGCGGGAGAATCGCCGAGGCGCTCGCGGCCGTGCAGCTCGCGGACCGCGCGAAGGAGCCCGTGAAAAATTTCTCCGGCGGCATGCAGCGCCGCCTCAACCTCGTCGCCGCCCTGCTCCACCGCCCCAAGCTGCTCCTCTGCGACGAGCCCACTGTCGGCATCGATCCGCAGTCCCGCAACGCCATCTTCGAATACCTCGAGCGCCTCAACCGCGAGGGCCTCACGATCATCTACTCCACGCATTACATGGAGGAGGCCACGCGCCTCTGCTCCCGCATCGGCATCATCGATCACGGCAAGCTCCACGCGCTCGGCACACTCGACGAGCTGCTCACGCGCCTGCCCTTCGAGGAGGAGATCCGTTTCGCCGCCACGCCGGACACCGCGCCCTTTGCCGCGCAGCTCGGCGCCCACGGCGAGCTCGCCACCAGCGACGGCGCGCACCGCTTCCGCCCGAGTGCCAGTTTCAAGCTCTCCACCTTCTACACCCTCGCCGAGTCGCACGCGCTGCCACCGCGCCTCTTCACCCAGCAGCGCCCTACGCTCGAAGCCGTCTTCCTTCATCTCACTGGCCGGAATCTCCGCGACGCCTGATCGAAATCGAAAAACCGCAACCGGCCATGAACCCGATCCTCGCTCTCCTCCGGAAGGACTTTCTCAACTTCCGCCGCAACAAGGCCGCCGTCTCGCTCACCTTCGCCGTGCCCTTCGCGATGATCTGGCTCTTCGGCCAGATCTTCGGCGTCAACCGCAAGGACTCCGGCCCCAACGGCATTCCGTTCGCCGTCGTCGATGCGAGCGGCAACGCCGCCTCCGCCAAGCTCATCTTCGCCCTTCGCGGCGAGAAGGCCTTTCGTGTCATCACCGAGCACCCGTCCGCCACGCCTACGCGTCCGCTCACCGAGGCCGATCTCCGGCCGTTGATGGAGGCTCCCGGCGCGCCGTTCCGCTTCGCCCTCGTGCTGCCCGCCGATCTCGTCAGCGACACCCGGCTCGGCCTGCGGCTCAAATTTCTCTCCAACCCGCGCAACGAGATCGAGACGCAGACGGTCAACGGCATCCTCCAAAAGACGATCTTCTCGCGGGTGCCCGAGCTGCTCGGCCAGTCGCTCCAGGCCAACGCAAAGCGGTTCATCGGCGAGGACCGGCTCCGCCAGTTCAACCGTGGCATCGCCCGCTCCGTGGCCTCGGCCTTCGGCGGCGATGCCGAGCAACTGGAGCGCGACATGGCGGGGGCCGATTTCGGCTTCGGCGCCCTCACCCAGACGAGCGACGCCCAGTCGGCCTCGCCCGGCACAAAATCCAGCGCCGCGGATGTCTTCAGCCAAATTGTGAAGATCGACACTGAGCAGGTCGTCGGCGCGAAGGTGAAGAGCCCGCAGGCCACCAGTCTCGTCGGCGGCTGGGCGATTCAGTTTCTGCTCTTCGCCTTGAGCGCCTCCGCCGCGAGTCTCTTCCGCGAACGCGATGCCGGCATCTTCCAGCGCCTGCTCGCCGCCCCGGTCACGCGCACGCACATCCTTTGGAGCAAGTTTCTCTACGGCGTCATCCTCGGCCTCGTGCAACTCGTCGTGCTGTTCGTCGCCTCAAGCTGGCTCTACGGCATCGAGGTGCTGCCGCACCTCGGCGTGCTCGCGCTCGTCTGCCTATTTGCCGCGGCCGCCTGCACTTCGTTCGGCATGCTGATCGCCGCCATCTCGACCTCAACTGAGGCCGCGAGTGGCCTCGCTACCTTCCTCATCATGTTCATGAGCGCCATCGGCGGCGCATGGTTTCCAATCACCTTCATGCCGGAGGTCATCCAGCACTTCAGCAAGCTCACGCTCGTCTACTGGTCGATGGAGGGCTTCAGCGCCGTGCTCTGGGCCGGCCAGTCCCTCACGCAGATCCTGCCCATCCTCGGCATCCTCTTCGGCATCACCGCCGCCGTGATGAGCTTGGCTGTCTGGCGTTTCAACCGCGGCACGATCTTCGGCTGAGTGCGGCGCTCTTTCCCGCCGGGAGTTTAGTCGCTCCGCCCAGAGGGCGGATGGATATTTGTCTGCAATATTTTCCCACAGCTGTGAAATATCAGGGCTAGGACACGGAGTTACGCACGCGGGGCCGGTTGCCAGACCACGGAAACGGAATTCGATCAGGGCATGGACCCGGATGGCGCAGATCGCATGGCGATGTTCGAGCACCTTTCCGAAGAGGAGTGGCGCGAGATGCAGAAACGCTGGGACGACGGCCGCATGAAGGCCTTCGTCGATCTCCTGCCTTCGTTTGTCGCCCGGCACCGGGACGAAATCCTCTCGCTCGCGCGCAATCCCAAGGATCCAGAGGATCTGATCACCGCAGCCAAGATGGTGATGATCGACCGCGGGTCGCTCGACATCCGCGACGAGATGAACACCCAGACAAAAAGAATCCGGGAGCACGTCTGGAACTCCCGCGAGCGCGCCGACCGCGATCCGAAGACCCTCGAGCAGGAGTGGATCACGCACTACGCCGTGCCGTGGCGCGTCTGGCGGATGAAGAAATATGTCTTCGTCGCCAACCGCTGCGCCGATGCGATCGTAGCGATGCTGCTCCAGCCGCCGCCGAGTAGCTGAGCAGTCACGGCAACGTCCCGTCTTCGTGGGCCTTTTCCGTTGCAGGACCGCCCGTTGGGCGGGCAGCCCGGCCAACGTCCCACTGCCGTTGAATTAGCGGGTTCGGATTTCGTAGGCAGCTCGCTTGCGAGCGCTCCGCCCGACGTTCGCCGAGGCGCGCGCAAGCGCGCTGGCCTACGAAGAGACCGGACGATCGACCTTTATTCAACGGCAGTGGGCCAACGGCCGGGCCTACAATTCGAAGAGCCGGGACGTGGGTATCAGTCGAGCTTCTCGCGCGGCCGGATCATCAGCACGATGAAGATCGAGAGCAGCGCGACACCGGCGAAGACGCCGAAGATGAGGTTGAGCGGCACATCGCGATCCCGCAGCGCGCCGAAGGCCCAGTCGCCGAAGCCGCCGCAGGTGATGCTCACCATGTTCATGATCCCGTAGCCGGTCGCGCGCCACTCGGGCCGCGCGATCTGGCAGAGGATGGGCATGTTGTTGCAGTCGAAAAATCCCCAGCCGAGGCCGAAGACAATCAGGCCGGCAATCGCCACGCCGATGGTGCCCGCGTTGCCCACGCTGAAGAGGGCCGGGAGGAAGAGCGCCATGCCGATCGCGCTCGCGTAGATCCGGCCGCGCGGCGTGCGCCGCATCAGGCGATCCGCCAGCGTGCCTCCGAGCACCGCGCCGACAAGGGACGCGAGCTGCACAAACAGGATCGCCTTCACGCCCGAGGCGCCCTGGCCGAGGCCGAACTTTTCGCGCAGGATGTCCGGCATCCAGTCGCGCACCACCCAGCCCGCGATGGCGGGCAGCGTGAAATACAGGACCAGCAAGATGAAATTGCGGTTGCCGAGCAGCCCGCGGAGCACGCCGGTTTTTTCCGCCGCCGCCTGTTCGGGCGTCGCCACCGCAGGCGCGGCCCGGACCGGATCACGCAGCGCGGCGATGAGCGGAATCGCATAGACGACGCCGATCATCCCGCAGGTCGTGAACATCCAGCGCCAGCCGTGGTCGGGCGAATCCGCGACGTAGCCGGCGAAGCCGCCCAGGATTTGCCCGACGTAGATGCCCGTCTGGTGGACACCCACCGCGCGCGAACGCGTGTCGCCCGTGTGGAAATCCGCGATGAGCGCGAGCGCCGCCGGGATGTAGAACGCCTCGCTGATGCCCATGAGCGCGCGGGCCGCCAGCAGCTCGTTGAATGTGGTGACGTGTCCCGTCCACCACGTGACCAGCGACCACACGAAGAGGCTCGCGCCGATCACGTAGCGCCGCCCGAACCGGTCGGCGACGTAGCCGGCGAAGGGACTCAGCAGCGCGTAGGTCCACTTGAAGACACCGAGCACGAGGCCCCAGTCGGCCTTGTCGGCGATGCTCGGGATGTCGGCCACCATCGAGGCCTTCATCGTCGCGAGCATCTGGCGATCGAGGTAGTTGAGCAGCGCGACGGGAAACAGCAGCGCGACGACAATCCAGGCGTAGCGCGCAACCGTGGAGACGGGGTTGGGGGACGACATGAGGGGAAACCAGTTATGACCGGGCCGTCGCCGCCAAGGCGAGTCCGCAGCGTTCGCCGAACGCGCGCAGCTCAACGACCAGCCTTGAATAGATGGCGCGCGCCTCGGGGGACATGATCCCCTTGGGCACGCCGGGGTCGATGCGTTTCCCCGTCAGCTCGGGAAAAGTGTAGAGCATCACCGGGAGACCCACGGCATCGGCCACGCGGGGGAAGTGCGCGAGCATAGGAAAACTCCCCGGTGCTGCCCATCGCGAGGAGTCCGCTGATGCCCGCCTCTCGCTCGAAGGCGAGGTGGGCGCCGAGCGCGGCGGAGCCGAGGCGACCGGTGGCATCGGGGGAAGCCATTGGTCGGAGAAGATGCCGGGAAGGCGGAAGGTGGTCTTCATGAAATGGAAGCCTGAAAAATCAGCGGCGCGGCTCACCGGCCGGCACGGCCTAGGCGACGGACGCCCGGCGCCGATGAGGGGCGCACGCCAGCTGGCCAAGGCCCAGCATGCACCGCGCGGAGCACGATCAAAGGCGCCGCGGA
Source organism: Opitutaceae bacterium (assembly GCA_031411915.1). GTDB lineage: Bacteria > Verrucomicrobiota > Verrucomicrobiia > Opitutales > Opitutaceae > ER46. The sequence continues at coordinate 1,705 of JANOCA010000009.1, read as the reverse complement.
TCGAGGATGACGTGGCGGATCTTCTCGCGCTTCCACGTGTAGGTGACGTGCACGCGGCCGTCGCTCGTCTGGATGATCGCGGGATACGAATACTCGCCGGGCTGGTCTTCGAGGGTGACGACGTCCTTCCACGCGCGGCCATCGCGCGAGATCGCGACCGTGAGCGGCGTGCGGCCCTTTGGCACGGGATTGTAGACCATGAGATGGCGCCCGTCGCTCAGCGTCACGGCATCGGTGCCAGAGCTGGGATTCGCGAGTGGGAGCAGCGACATCTCGCCCCAGGATTTTCCGGAGTTTTCGGAGGAAACCGTGAAGACCTTTCCCTGCCGCGTGCGGCCGACGGCCTGAAGTTTCGCGCCGCCCATCCCGTCGTGAAACAGGATGCTCGGCTGAATCGCCCCGATGGTGAGGCCGTCGTTGAGAAAGGGCGTCTTGGCCCACGTCGCGCCGCCGTCGGTGCTGCGCTCGAAATACACGCGCCACTTGCTCGGTCGTTCGTCTGTCTCGTCGCTCGTCGGCGAGAGGATGGTGCCGTCGGCGAGTTGCACGGGTTTGTTTTTGATCGGGCCGTAAATGCCGTCGGGCAGGCGGCGCGCGGCGCTCCAGGTGCGACCGCCGTCGGTCGAGGTGCGGAACTCGCCCCACCACGTCTGCGGCGAGGGGCCGACTTTGTAGTAGAGCTGGAGCGGCGCTTTGGCGCGCGGCTGGAAGAGGACGGGGTTCCACGTCGGGTGACGTTTGCCGTCGGCCTGCACGCCGTTGGCCACTTCGACGCCGGGCGACCACGACTTCTTCGCCGCATCGTAATGCGAAACCCAGATGCCGACGTCGGGATTCTTTTCCGCGGTGCCGCCGAACCACGAGGCGACGATCCCGCCTTGGGCTGTCTCGACAATCGTTGAAGCGTGGCAGGATGGGTAGGAGGCTTTCTCGTAGATGAATTCGGACCGGACAACAGCGGCGTTTTCAGCGGCGCTCGCAGTCGCGACGGTAGCGCAGAGACAGGGGAGCAGGATGCGGATGAGGTTCATGGCTTAATCAGGATGGGAGTTGAGCTGAGGCCAACGGATCGTGGCCGGTGGAGATTCGTAGAGCGGTTAGGGCGCCGGACGGAAATTCTCGGGCGAGCATGGAACCGGACGACCGGGCCAAAACAGCGCGACGATCAACCAGGCGCAACACAGGGCGATTGGAGCGGTGGGCATGGGGAGATGGGCAGTGGTCGGTGAACAAACGGGGTTCTGCCCACAAGACGAATGGTAGGCAAATCCGAGAAAGGGTCGTGATTGGCTCTGGCTCACGAATGGCGTTTCTTGGTGAGGAAATCCCCGAGGCTGCGATACTCGCGGTAGAGCGCTTGGTAGCGGGCGCGGTGCGCGGAGTTTGGTTTGAAAACGACCGCCCCTTTTCGCACGGCCATCGCGCGGATCGCGTCGGCCGGCGACGCAAAGGCGCCCGCAGCGAGCGCACCGAGAATCGCCGCGCCGAGCGCGGGGCCCTGCTTGCTCGGATGGACGGAAATAGGTTTCCCGAGCACGTCGGCATAAACCTGCACGACGATCGGGTTGTGATGGGGCAGGCCCCCGGTCGCGACGAAGCTTTTCACGGGCACACCCCCGTCGCGGAGCAGTTCGACGATCCAACGCACACCAAAAGCCGAGGCTTCGAGCAGCGCGCGATAGAGGTGCGCGGGGCGATGATGCAA
>JANOCA010000008.1:0-3833 GCA_031411915.1 Opitutaceae bacterium | reverse complement strand
TCCACGAGCGTGATGGCGACGGGCGAGCCGTCGAGATTCACCTTGTCGCCGACGTTCTTGGACGCAGCTTCCGCTGCCGTCAGGGACTGGGCGGGCGTGAACGGGCGGAAGAGTTTCCACTCGGGGCCGGACTCGCCCTCCTCGAAGACGAACGTGGCCTCGTTGCCCGAGCCGTCGACGAGGCGGAACTCGTTCCAGAAATAATCCTCGCCCTCGATCTCGACCGCCATGACGACGCGGCCGGCGACGCGCACGCGCCAGCCGTTGAGCGTGCCGCTCGCGCCGATGCGCAGGGCGGTGGGATTGGGGTGGGTGGCGCTCATCGGAAAAAATGCGGCACGAAGCGGCTCAGGTTGCCCGTGATGCGCCGTGTGTCCTCGCGGATTCCGAGTCCCGCCGGCTCGTGGTCGACGACCCACACGCCGCACACCGGGCGGTGGCCGTCGAACTCCGGGAGGTCCGCCATCGCCTGGAAAACCGGCGCCTCGCCGCCATAAGCGCCGTCGGTCTCCTCGATCGCGATGCCGCCGTCGAAGAGCGCGACGTTGGCGCCCTCGCGACTGAGCCTGGGCTTGCGCACGTAGCGCGAACCGAGCGGCGCCGCGGTCTCGAAGGCGGGCAACAGATTCGGATGCTCCGGAAACAGCTCCCACAGAATTGGGAGGAGGCCCTTGTTGCTCAGGAGCATTTTCCAGCTCGGCTCGATCCATTGCACCGGATCGTGAGCGAGGTGCGGGGCGAACTCCTCCGACCACAGCCATTCCCACGGGTAGAGCTTGAAGGCGTGCGTGACGCCCACGCCGTCGAGATCGACGAACATCCGGTTGCGCGCATCCCAGCCGAGGTCGTCGATGAACAGCGACCGCGTGGCGACGCCCGCCTGCTCGCAGGTGTCGCGCAGGTAGAGCACGGTCTGCTCATCCTCGGGATGCTCACGCACGCCGCTGAAGTGGATCGTCGTGCCGGCCCAGCGCCGCCATGCCTCGATCAAGCGCTCGTGGATCGAGTTGAACTGATCGGCGCCGGGCTGTGTCTCCTGCACCCAGAACCACTGCGCGACGGCGGCCTCGACGAGGGCGGTAGGGGTGTCGGCATTGTATTCGAGGAGCTTGGGCGCGCCGCGGCCATCGAAAGCGAGGTCGAAGCGCCCGTAGAGGGAGAAGTCGTCGCGTTCCCAAGAGCGCGTGATCGCGGGCACGGCGACCGCGGGAATGCCGAGGCGATCCCACCAGCCGCGCTGGATCACGGCCTCAGCGGCGTCGATGCAGCGGAAGTGGAGTTCGCGCGCCGCGCCTTCAAGCGCCTCGATCTCGGCGGCGGTGAATTCGTAGCACGCCGACTCGTCCCAATACGGACCCTCGTCGTGCGAGTGGTAGGTGAGGCCGATGGCCTCGACCTTTTCGCGCCAATCGGCGCGGGGCGCGCAGCGGTGGCGTTGCATCAGGAGTGGATGAAGTGGGAGCCCGACGTGCCGCCGAAGCCGCCGCGGCGGATGTCGGTGCGCATCGCCTGCGCGACGCGCGCGGCCTCGGGTGTGGGCGCCGAGACGTTCACGATGCTGCGGTGCGGCTCCGCGCCCCACTGGCCGCCGTGGAAATACATTTTCCGCGCCGCGTCGTAGTGATTGTAGGCCAGCGGAAAAAACGCGCGGAACGGCGCGTGGTAGTAGCCCGCGCCGGGGATGAGGTGATCGTTGGCGTAGTAGGTCTCGGCCGAGATCACGGCGGAGCCCGGGCTGTTCCGCGGCATTTGGACGCCGCAGGCCGAGAAGGCGCCCACGGACACGCCGCTGAGCAGCACGCGCGTGACGATACGACTGCGTTTCACAGCACGACGGCCGCGGCCTCAGGAAAACATCGCCGCCGCGATGATGATGCACACGCCAAGAATCACCGCGCCCGCGACGATCGCGGCGGCGACATTCTTGTGCTGCACGATCTCGTTGTGGAGATCACCGGGCGTGCATTTGTCGAAGAGCTTGTAGCCGGCGATGGCGGCGAGGATGCCGACGAGCGAGAAGAGCACCATGTAGCCGATGGCCTGCCCGAGCGACTGGGCTTGCCAGCGGACCGCGGCGGCGGCGGCGGTTTCGGCGGCGCCGAGCGCGAGTGGCAGCGCGAGAAGGAGCGAAACGGACACGAGACGGTTTTTCATAGGGGAGAAGCGAGGAAGCGCCTGGACGCTGCAAATCGCCGACAGGCATGTCAACGGCCCGGCCATTACACGCGCGCGGGATCTTTCCGCGCGATGAGCACGTAGGTCAGCTCGCTTGCGAGCGCGTATTGGGCACGCGCAAGCGCGCTGGCCTACCCGATCGTGCGCGTGGTCAGCCACGGCTGCAGGGCCCGGTGCAACGGGCACTGCGCGCGATCGATTGCGGCGCCGGAGCGGTAGCGGGCGAGCAACTGCACGGAGCGCTGCGCGAGCAGGCGGCGGACTTCACGGCGCCAGCCTTTTTCGCGCGGGATGTGCATGGTGTCGTAGCCGGTCGTCTGATGCCGCAGCCACGCAATGGTCGCGGCCTCGGCGCGCGCCTCGATGGGGATGCGCTGGGTGCGGGCGACGGTGCCGCTCCCCACCGGCGTCGCGTGCTCGGCGATCAGGAGCGCCAGCGTCTCGGCCTCGATGCGGTGCGTCGGGTGAAAGTTGAGGTAGTGAAAAACCGCGGTCTTGAAATCTACCGCATAGTCTTCCTGCGCGACGGCGCGGCGCTGGCGGCCGGCGTCGAGTTTGCGCTGATAGGCGGGATCCTCGCGCTCGAGTTCGAGCGCGGCGCGCAACGATTGAATGCGCGCGGCGGGCGCCCAGATGCCGCGCGAGAAACGCTTGCGGCCCTTGAGCTCGATGACGGTGAGCGTGGGGCCGTCCTGCTTGATGCGGCGGCTGAGCGCCGCGTCGCCCGGCGGCAGAAGATCCCAGTCCGGGGGCACGGCTTCCAGTGCGGCGCGCTCGTTGATCACGTGGCGGGGAATCGAACCGGGGCGGACTTCGCGGGCGAGGGGAGGCATCGGGGAGCGAGGGAAGCGTGCGGAAGAAGTTTCAGGCGATGCGATCAATCGAAGAAACGGGAATCAAGGTGGCGGGCGCGCGATAGCCGCCGGTCCGCCGGGGATTTTTCCCAGCCCTCGATCAGGGCGTCGAGGTGCGCGAGCTGGCGCTCGAGGAAGACGATGTCGTGCCGGAAATTCAGCTCGGTGCGCCGGTGGAGCTGGTCGCGTTTTTTCTCCGTGAGCGTGAAGCGCCAGGGCGGCGAGCTCCGGTAGGCGCGGAGCTTCCGCTCGGTGTCGCGCCGGGCGGCGTGGAACTCCGCGATGGCGCCGCGCAGGCGGCTCAGGGGCGACGCGGCGTCGAGCACGTCGTTCGCGGCTTCCCATTCCACCTCGAGTCGCGTCAGCCAGTCGGCGTCGGCGGCGGCCCAGGCCTGCTGCACCTCGTGCCAGAGGCGCTGGCGCGCGGCGGTCCACTCGCCGCCGCGATCGGGATGGAGCCGCTGCACCAGGCGGCGGTAAACATCGCGCGCCTCCGTGCTCGGCCGCGTCGCCGCGGGTCGATCACGTCGGCGTGGCTCGAAGCCGTCGTCTTCCTCTCGCGCGCGTGCTTGGCCGCGGGGCCGGCGATCTCCGTCGTCGAAAAAGTCCTCCTCGTCGTCGTCGCCGAAGAAATCGTCGTGTTCGGCGTTTTTGCGGGTGTCGTTGTTCGTAGGGTTCGCCTCGTGGTCTTTCAGCTCGCGCCACAGCTTGCGGGCGGGGCGGCCGGTGAGCGCGGCCATCTCCTGCACGCTGCGGACGCGCTGCGCCTTGCCGAAGACCTCGTGGTGGAGCTCGCGCAGCCGC
>JANOCA010000007.1:0-2796 GCA_031411915.1 Opitutaceae bacterium | reverse complement strand
AAGACGCGCACGGCGCTGTTTCTCGCGGCGATGCGGCATTTCCGCGACGCGCTCCTCGCGCGCAAGATCGCCGTCCGCTACACCGAACTCGACGACACGGCCAACACCCAGACCCTTGCCGGCGAGCTGCGCCGCGCCGTCTCCGCGCTGCGTCCCGAGAAGATCATCGTGACCGAGCCCGGTGACTGGCGCGTATGGCGCGCGCTCGAGGCGGAGGCCGAGTCGCTCGGCGTGCCGCTCGAGGTGCGGCGCGACCGGCACTTTCTCTGCTCGATCGAGGAATTCCGCGTCCACTCCGTGGGGCGGAAGCAGCTTCGCTTGGAATTTTTCTACCGCGAGATGCGGCGCAAGCACCACGTGCTGCTCGACGCCGCGGGCGAACCCGAGGGCGGGCAGTGGAACTTCGATCCGGAGAACCGCGGGAGCTTTGGGCGCGAGGGGCCGCCGCTGCGGCCCGCCCCGCGGGCGTTTCCGCCCGATGCCACGACGCGAGCCGTGCTGGCGCTCGTGGAAAAACGCTTCGCGAAGCACCCCGGTGATCTCGCGCGCTTCGACTGGCCGGTCACGCCGGCGCAGGCGCGCGCGGCGCTGGACGATTTCGTCGCGCACCGGCTGGCGGACTTCGGTCGCTACCAGGACGCGATGTGGACGGACGAGCCGTGGCTCTACCATTCGCGCCTGTCGGCGGCGATGAACCTGAAGCTCCTCGATCCGCGCGATGTGATCGCGGCGGCGGAGCAGGCGTGGCGCGACGGGTGCGCGACGCTCGCGAGCGTGGAGGGTTTCATCCGCCAGATCCTCGGGTGGCGCGAATATGTGCGCGGCATCTACTGGATGCAGATGCCGGGCTACCTCGAGCGCAACGCCCTCGGCGCGCGCGAGCCGCTCCCGCCGTTCTACTGGACCGGGGAGACGCCGATGGCCTGCCTGCGCGACGCGATCGGTCAGACGCTTGCGCTCGGCTACGCGCACCACATCCAGCGGCTGATGGTCACGGGCCTTTACACGCTGCTGCTCGGCGTTGATCCGAAGCGCGTGCACGAGTGGTATCTCGCGGTCTATGTCGACGCGGTCGAGTGGGTCGAGCTGCCCAACACGCTCGGCATGTCGCAATACGCCGATGGCGGCGTGATGGCCTCCAAGCCCTACGCCGCGACCGGCAACTACATCGACCGCATGAGCAACCACTGCGCGGGCTGCCGCTTCGATCCGAAGGTCGCGACGGGTGACAAGGCGTGCCCGTTCACGACGCTCTATTGGGATTTTCTGCTGCGCCACGAAAAGCGCCTCGCGGCCAATCCGCGGATGAGTTTGCAGGTGAAAAACCTCGCTCGCCTCACGCCGGCGCGGCGGACGGAAATCCAAGCGCGCGCGAACGCGATTCGCCAGAACCAGGGGCAGCCGCCGCTCGCGGCTGACACCGCGGAGCTGCCGTTGAGCCGCCGAGACCCCGCCGTGTCCTGAATTTCGCCGTCGCCGGCGCGTCGGGTTTGGTCGGTAGCGCTCTCGTGCGGGCACTGCGCGCGGTGCCGGCGACGCGGCGCCAGAAAGGTTTTGTGTTTGGCCACGCGGACCTCGCTGCGGCGCTCCGCGCTTCACTCGCACCCGGAAACGGTAGTGAGTCAGTTTGATTCGGCCTGAACTGTGGGAGCGGGTTTACCCCGCGACTCGTCGGGACATGAAGCCCCTCCCACAACCAAGCTAACTGATACACCGCCCCGAAAACTCTAGGCTTTCCAAACGTCCGCCGGGGCCTACTTTGGACCGCTAATATGCAGAAAACGTTCGTTATCTTTAAGCCTGACGCCATGGAGAAGGGCGTCGTGGGCACAGTGTTGAGCCGTTTCGAGGCCGCCGGCTTCGAAGTGATCGGTTGCAAGATGGCGCGCCTCACGCCCGAGCTTCTGCGCGCGCATTATGCGCACGTGGCCGATAAGCCCTTCTATCCCGAGATCGAGAAGTTCATGAGCTCGCGGCCGGTGATTTTCCTGGCGCTTCAGGGCATCAATGTGGTGCAGCGCGTGCGCGACTTGCTCGGACCGACCGACTCGCGCAAGGCCGCCAAGGGCACGATCCGCGGCGACTTTGGCACCGAGATGATGAAGAACGTCGTCCATGCCTCGGACAGCGTCGAGAACGGCAAGGCCGAACTCGCGCGCTTCTTCGAGACCGACGAGCTGTTCGGCTAAACGCCGATTGGATGGCGAACCCAAGGGCGGCGATTCGGCCGCCTTTTTTATTTTTCCACGGCGAAGCGATACTCCGTCGTCGAGCTGAACGCTTTGCCCGGCCGCACGATCGTCGAGGGGAAGTTCGGGTGGTTGACGGAATCGGGGTAATGCTGGGTCTCGAAACAATAGAAGCCGAACTTGTCCGCGACCGCCTGCGCCGCGAGCGGGCTCGTGTAAAGCTGCACGCCGGGCTCGGTGGTCCAGACTTCCATCGCGCGGCCTGACTTGGGATCACGCACTCGCGCGGCGCGGCGGAGCGAGGCATCGCCGGTCGGGCGTTCGATGACGAAATTGTGATCGTAGCGGCGGTTGGCCGGCAGCTTGTCAAAGCGCGCGCCGAGCAGCGCGGGCTTGGTGAAGTCGAGCGGCGTGCCGGCGACCGGCGCGATTTCGCCGGTGGGGATGAGCGCGGCATCGGACGGCGTGTAGCTTTTGGCCTGAATTGTAATCTCGTGGTCGAGCACGTCGCCGGTGCCGGCGAGATTGAAGTAGGCGTGATTGGTGAGGTTGACCGGCGTGGGCTTGTCGGTCGTGGCGGCGTAGTCGATGCGCAGGGTGTTGTCGG
>JANOCA010000006.1:0-16183 GCA_031411915.1 Opitutaceae bacterium | reverse complement strand
TGCGGGGTGAGGGCACCCCGCCTACAACGCAACTGACATTCCCCGACTTCATGCGCCTCGACATCGCCGCTGCGCACGCCTTCGCGCGCGAGCTCGTCGCCGCGCACGGCGCCAACTCCGCGCTCCGCGAAGTCGTGACCGGTGTCGAGCAGCGCCTGCATTTCCTGCTCGAGACCGGCCTCGGCTACCTGACGCTCGACCGCGACTACGGCACGCTCTCCGGCGGTGAATCGCAGCGCGTGCGCCTCGCGACGCAGCTCGGCATGGGCCTCGTGGGCGTCATCTACGTGCTCGACGAGCCGAGCATCGGCTTGCACCCGCACGACAACCAGAAGCTCCTCGACACGCTCGTCGCGCTCCGCGACCGCGGCAACACCGTCCTCGTCGTCGAGCACGACGAGGACACGATGCGCATCGCCGACGAGATCATCGAGCTCGGGCCCGAGGCGGGCACCGAGGGCGGGCAGCTTTTGTTTCAAGGCTCGCCGGCCGCCTGCATGGCGCTGCCGCCGAAACGCTCGCGCACGGGCGCGTATCTCTCGCGCAAGCTCTCGGTCACCCGCGACGCCAAGCCCAAGGCGCCCGACGGCGCTTGGCTCACCGTGCGCGAGGCGCGCGCGAACAACCTCCGCGGCATCGACGCGAAGTTCCCCATCGGCTTGCTCACGGTCGTCACGGGCGTGAGCGGCTCCGGCAAGAGCACGCTCGTCCTCGACATCCTCGCCGCGCAGGCCGCGCGAAAGCTCAACGGCGCCAAGACCATCCCCGGCAAGCATCGCCACCTCGAGAATTTGGATTTTTTCGAGAAGCTCGTGCAGGTTGATCAGGAGCCCATCGGCCGCAGCCCGCGCTCGAACCCCGCGAGCTACGTCGATCTCCTACCGCTCCTCCGCGATCTCTACGCACAGATGCCGCTCGCCAAGGTGCGCGGCTACAAGGCGAGCCGCTTCTCGTTCAACGTCCGCGGCGGCCGCTGCGAGCGCTGCCAGGGCGACGGCGCCATCAAGCTCGACATGCAGTTCATGCCCGATGCCTACGCGCCGTGCCCGAGCTGCGCCGGCCGCCGCTTCAACCGGGAGACGCTCGAGGTCCTCTTCCACGGGAAATCCATCGCCGATGTGCTCGACCTCACCGTGCGCGAGGCGATCACGCTCTTCAAAAACATCCCGCGCGTGATGGACAAGCTGGCCACGCTCGACGCCGTGGGCCTCGGCTACCTCACGCTCGGCCAGTCGGCGACGACGCTTTCCGGCGGCGAGGCGCAGCGCATCAAGCTCTCGCTCGAGCTGAGCAAACGCCAGCAAGGCTCGACGCTCTACATCCTCGACGAGCCGACGACCGGCCTGCACTGGGCCGACATCCAGAAGCTGATGGACCTGCTCTTCAAACTGCGCGACGCCGGCAACACCGTGATCGTGATCGAGCACAACCTCGACGTGATCAACCTCGCCGACTGGCTCATCGATCTAGGCCCCGGCGGCGGCCGCGAAGGCGGCGAACTCATCTACGCCGGCCCCCGCGCCGAGATCGAGGCGAGCGAGCGATCGCTCACGGGGGCGGCGCTGAAACGGTGGAGCGAGGCGGTGTGAGCATCTGAAAATTCAGGCCCTTTGTTTGCCGGGCTTGGATTAAATTCGCGTCAGCACGGCTTCACGCTGCGCATCGTCCGCGAATGAGCGGCGTCGGCACGATGTTGCTGAGAGCGTCGGAGTGAAACAGTAGGATGAGCGAACGGTTGGCCTTCCATTTGTGAAAGTCGGGCCACTTCATTTCCGCCCTCCCGTTTTCGGCTTCGTTTCGGACGCCTGCCTCAGTGAACTCCAGGGTGAAGGGGCGTTGCAGGGTTTTTTGCTGACGGAAAATCCGTTTCGCCCGCCGGGGGACAACGACGAAAAACAGAAGCGCAAAATATGCGCCAAGCCCAAGTGGCCAAAATAAGCTCGAGTGCATATCGCCGGTTACGATCCACTCGTAAGTTCCGAAACTCGTTCCCAGCAGAAAGAGCCCAATCACTATCCATGCTGCAATCGCGAGTGACCTCCGTGGCCGCATCGCCAGCCAGCGATGTCGCACCAAGTCGGCGGCTTCGAGTTGGACAGTGATTTTCATGCTGTTTGCTTCCCCTTCGCGAAATACTTCACGCCCGGCAGTCCCTTGAAGTGCTCGTCCTGCGTCCAGAGCGTCGCATCGCGCAGCATCACCGTGGCGTAGATGAGCGAGTCTGCCAGGGGGAGCTTGTGCGTCGCGCCAAGCCGCGCAGCGGTCACAGCCAGCGCGGCATCGACCGGGACAACGTCGCCCTGCTGCATCAGGGCGACGGCGCGGATGGCGGAGGTCTCGTCGCGTTGCTGCAAAATGCGTTTGAAGACCTCGGCCAGCGTGATGGCGGGGACGACGAGCTGGCGGTTGTCCTCAATGGCGGCGGCAAACGAGGCGGCGGCCGGTGTGCCGGCGAAATATTCCAGCCACGCCGAGGAATCGACGACGTTCACAGCCGGTCCGCGTCACGCGGGACGTTGGTCTCGAGCCCGGAAAGAAAGCCGCGCAGTTTCTTCGCCGGTTCCAGTGGCACGAGCTGGATGCGCGCACCGTCGCGCACGACCGAGAGCTTCTGGCTCGGTCGGAGCGCCAGCTCCTCCCTGATGCGCTTGGGGATCACGACCTGAAACTTGGGCGAGAGGGTGACGGTCTCCATATCGATGAATAAACCGTATGACGAAACAACGAACGATGACAATAATTGATTTGATGGCCGGACTTCAGAGGAAGAATTGCGCGTGTCCCTCGACGCGCCGCTCGAATGCCACCCTTTCAGTCTCCGCGAGTCCTGCCGGATATTTCGATCCGCTGCGGCGCCAGCGGGCGAGCCAGTCGGGGCCGAGGAGGCGCGGGGAATCGGGGCCGTCGTTTCGGCCGTCGAGGCGCGTGAAGGCGACGGTCGTAGTGGCTTTCGGTCCGGTGCCGACACCCTCCGCGACGTAGAATCCCGCGAGCAGCAGCGCGACGCGCACCGCCGTGCCAGCGGCGTAGGTGTAGAGTTCCGCCGGGCGCGGCGCGCAGTGGCGGTGGAGGCGCGCGAAGACCTCGGTCTGCCACAGCGCGGTGTCGGTCTTCGACGAAAACGGATCGTAGAAGATCACGTCGGGGGCGGGCGCGGCCTCTAGGTGCTCGAGGAAATCGCCGCGCAGGAGCTGCCAGTCGATGAGGCCGGACGAGTGGCCCCAGCGGCCCTTGTTGAGCAGGCCGTGCGGCGCGCCGTGCCGGAGGTGGGGGAAATGCGAGGCGTGGCGCGCGGCGAGGATGAGCGGATCGAGGTCGCGCTCGAAGCTGACGATCTGCAGCGGGCGCAGCGCGGCGGGGCCGGCGGTGGCGAGCTCGGCTTCCATGCGGTGGATCGCGGCCATGGCGTTGGAGGCGGCGCCGAGGCCGACATCCCACACGACGAGCGGCTCGGCGTCGTCGGGCGAGCGGCGGCGCAGGCGGGCGGCGAGACGCGATTGCTCGATGTAGAGGCGGTTGGCTTCGTCCTCCGGCGCGGAGACGGAGTGCATGACCTCGCCGGAGCTGAGCTGGCGGATGCTGGAAAAACCCTGCGGCGCGGTGACGATCTCGTAGTCGCCGCGCCGGGGGACGGTCTGGGCCTTGGCTGGCGCGGGATGCACGGCGGGGTTGGCCTCGTCTTCGCGCACGAGCGCGACGCGCTGGCGTTCGTAGTAGGCGGGAAATTCGCCGCCCAGAATGGCCGCACGAATCTCGGCCATGAGCTTTTGGTAGAAAGCGAGGTTGTGAATCGAGAGCAGCTGCCAGCCGAGGACCTCGTCGGACTTGATGAGATGATGCACGTAGGCGCGGGAATACTCGCGGCAGGTGGAGCAGCCGCACGCGGCGTCGAGCGGCGTCTCGGAAAATTTGTGCACGCTCCTGCGGCAATGGAGCCGGCCGTGCGAGGTGAACGCCGTGCCGCGCTGCGCGAGCTGCGTCGGAATGATGCAGTCGAACATGTCCACGCCGCGATGCACGGATTCCAGGATGTCGATCGGCGTGCCCACGCCCATGAGGTAGCGCGGGAGGTGCTTCGGCATATGCTCGGTCGTGATGCCGGTGAACTCGTAGCGCTGTTCGTGCGTTTCGCCGACGGCGAGTCCGCCGATGGCGAGCCCGTCAAAGGGCAGGGCGCGCAAAAACTCCGCGCTGCGCAGGCGGAGGTCGCGATGACACGCGCCCTGCACGATGCCGAAGAGCGCCTGCGGCGAATCGCCACGCGCGCGCAACGAGCGCTCCGCCCAACGATGCGTCAGATGCATGGCTGTCTCGGCCTCGGCGTGCGACGCGGTGGATGCGATGCACTGATCAAGCACCATCATGATGTCGCTGCCGATGGCGCGCTGCATCTCGATGCTCGATTCGGGCGACAGGAAGTGGAGTTCGCCGTCGACGTAGCTGCGGAACCGCGCACCCGCCTCGGTCATGACGCGCGACTCAGGCAGGGAGAAGATCTGGAAGCCGCCCGAATCGGTGAGCACGGGCCGGTCCCAATTCATGAAGCGGTGGATGCCGCCGAATTTCCGGAAAACATCCGGGCCGGGGCGGAGCAGCAGGTGGTAAGTATTGGCGAGGAGCACCTGGGCGCCGACGGCCTTGAGGCCCTCGACGTTCATGTTCTTCACCGTCGCCTGCGTGCCCACGGGCATGAAGACGGGCGTGCGCACCTCGCCGTGCGCGGTCTGGAAACGCGCGGCGCGGGCCTGTGAGCCCGGAGATTCTTTTTCGACGGTGAAGGAGAGACGGGACATGCGTGGTGAGAGGCGGACGATTCACCTGTCGGCCGCGGCGGATGAAGGCAAGGCGGCGCGTGCCTTGCGTCGAAACCGGCTCTGACCGTCAGCGGTTCTCCGGGCTCGTGTTTCCGTGCGATGCCCGCTGATGCTGCTTCACCCCAATGAATCTACCCCGCCTCTTGTCTCGTGCCTTCCGCAGCGCGATCGTTCCAGCGCTGTCGGTCATCTTCGTGACCGTGATGCCTGCGGCCTTTGCCGCGGCGACGCCGCCCACGCTCACCGTCTCCACGCCGATGCCTGCGCCCGAGTGGGCCAGGCTCCAGCGCCGCCTGCTCGCCGAGCAGGTGCCGCTGTGCCTCGAGTTCGGGAAAAAATATTTCGACGAGCGCGGCTACATCCAGTGTTTCCTCCGCTGGGGCGCCAACGACGGGCCGGACGACGCGTTTGAAAACACCGGCGACTGGCCACAGCTCCACGCGCTGGGCGCGAGCGACGAGATTATGCGTGTCTTCCTCCTCACTTGGAACGGCATGATCCGCCAATACTCGGAGGCGAAGACCGTGGAGACGCCCGCGGGCCGGGACGGGATGCTGTTCAAGGAATTCTCCGCCCAGTCCGACTGGATGCACCACGGCGAGGCGATGCGGACGTTCAACCTCATGGGCATGTCCGTGCCCACGCTGCCGATCTATCAGGAGCGCGCACGACGCTGGGCGGGGCTCTACATGGGCGAGGATCCGAGCGCACCGAACTACGATCCGAAGCTGAAACTAATCCGCTCGATGCAGAATGGATCAAAAGGCCCGATGCTGCGTCCAGCCACGGCGCTCGACTGGGTCGGCGATCCGTTCGACGTGTCGAAGTTCGACGCGGTCCACGGCGAGAGCACCTACGCCCAGTTCCTCGCGCACTACGATCCCTACCACGACGTCGCGGGCGACCACTTCATCAACCTCGTCGCGACCACGCTGCCGACCAACGCCTACCTCCTCGCCAACGAGCCGAAATACAAACGCTGGCTCACCGACTACATGGACGCGTGGCTCGCGCGCATGAAAGCCAACGGCGGCATCATCCCGAGCTACGTCGACTACCGCGACGGCAAGATCGGCGGGCCGGAGAACAAATGGTGGGGCAACGCCTACGGCTGGGGTTTCTCGCCGCTGAATCCTGTCACCGGGCGGAACGAGAACCGCAACCGCATCCCCCGCGCGATCGTGGGCTTTCACAACGCCATGCTTGTGACCGGGGACCAGAAATACACCAACGCGTGGCGCGCGATGATCGACGCGGTCAACTCTCACGCGCGCGCCACCGCCGACGGCGGGAAGGAATATCCGACGATGCACGGCGCCGAGGGCTGGTATGGTTGGCAGCGCACGCCATGGGCGGTGGGCGCGCTCGAGGTCTGGTATTGGTCGCAGCGCGCCGACGATCGCGCGCGGGTGCGCGACAGCGAGTGGCTCACGTATCTCGACGGGAAAAACCCCGGATTTCCCGAGGAGGCCCTGCGCCGCGACCTCGCGGGCATGGAGCGGAAGACGGCGGCCATGCGCGCCGACACCACCACGCCGGAGCGCCGGCTTGCGGACAATTTCATGAACTACAATCCGGCTTCGGTTGTGGCGCTCCAGCAGCTGATGTGGGGCGCGATTCCTCCGGGCCGCGCGGGTGAGTTGATGAACGCCCGCCTGCGCTACTTCGATCCGGAGCGCCGCCGCGCCGGAGTGCCCGAGGATGTGGGCGCGCTCGTGAGTGAGCTCGGCGACACGCGCACGGTTCTCACGCTCGTGAACCTCAGCCCGACCGCGACGCGCATGGTCATCGTGCAAGGCGGCGCTTACGGCGAGCACCGCTTCGAGTCGGTCGAGCAGTCCGGCCGGACGGAGAAGATCGGCGCGCGGACCTTCACGGTGAAGCTCGCACCCGGCAGCGGCGCCAAGCTCACGCTCGCGACCAAGCGCTACGCGGAGGCGCCGACGGTGAAGTTTCCGTGGGATCGAATGTAGGTCGGGGTTTACCCCCGACAGGTTTGCGGACGATGTCGGGCGTAAAGCCCGACCCACATGCTGCAAATCCGACCTTTCGGTTGCGTTCGCCGCGCCAATCCCTGAAGCCTTTGCGCTTCATGAAGGCCTCCGACTTCTTCTCGTTGCCTGCGTCGCTCGCGCGCTTCGCCCCGCATTTCGCGGCCGAGGCGCTGCCGTGGGACTGGCTGAAGCAGATCGCCGCCGCGTGCGCGGGCATCGAGGACAACAGCGCGGCGCGGAAGCTCCCGCCGGGCGTCCACCTCGAAGGCAAGGTCTGGCTGCACCCGAGCGTGAAGCTCCCCGCCTACTGCACGATCATCGGGCCCGTCTGGATCGGCGCGAAGTGCGACATCCGCCCCGGTGCCTTCATTCGGGGCAATGTGATTGCGGGCGAAGGCTGCGTGCTGGGCAACGCGTGTGAGTTCAAGAACTGCCTCCTCATGGATGGCGTCGCGGTGCCGCACTTCAGCTATGTCGGCGACTCGATCCTCGGTAACCGTGCGCACTTCGGCGCCGGCGTGATCTGCTCCAATCTCCGCCTCGATCAGCAGCCGATCATCGTGCGCACGGCCGATGCGACCTACGAGACCGGCCTGCGTAAATTCGGCGCAATCGTCGGCGACGACGCCGAGGTCGGCTGCAACGCTGTGCTCAACCCCGGCACCGTGCTCGGCCGCCGCGCGCTCGTGACGCCCGCTATCGCCGTCGGCGGTTTCATCCCCGCTGCGACCATCGCGCACGCGCGCCCCGCGATAAAGCTCATCCCGCGGCGCGATTAGTGGGCTTGCCCAATCGAAAAGCGAAATTCCAGAATCAAGACCTTGAGAACTCTCACCGGCATCACGCCCTCCGGCACGCTCCACATCGGCAACTATTTCGGGGCGATGCGCCCGGCCATCGACGCGCAGGCCGCGGGCGACTGTTTCTATTTCATCGCCGACTACCACTCGATGACGTCGGTCACCGACGCCGCCGAGCGCCGCAAGAACACACTCGGCATCGCGCTCGACTGGCTCGCGTGCGGCCTTGATCCCAAGGTGAGCGTCTTCTGGCGGCAGAGCGATGTGCCTGAGGTCTGCGAGCTCATGTGGATGCTCGGCACGCTCGCGCCGATGGGCCTCATGGAGCGCGCGCACAGTTACAAGGACAAGACGGCCAAGGGCATCTCGCCCAACTTCGGTCTCTTCGCCTACCCGGTGCTGATGGCCGCGGATATCCTGCTCTACGACACGCACCGCGTCCCGGTCGGCAAGGACCAGAAGCAGCACCTCGAGATGACGCGCGACATGGCGATCAAGTTCAACGAGGCCTACGGCGAGACGCTCGTCGTGCCCGAGCCCGTGATCCGCGAGGATGTCGCCGTCATCCCCGGCCTCGACGGCCAGAAGATGAGCAAGAGCTACGGCAACACGATCGAGATCTTCGGCGACGAGAAGGCGCTGCGGAAAAAGATCATGGGCATCGTCATGGACTCCCGCACCCCCGCCGAGCCCAAGCCCGACGCCGACAAGAACCTCGCGATCCAGCTCCTGAAACTCTTCGCGACGCCCGAGGTCGCCCTCGATTTCGAGAATCGCCTCCGCGCCGGCGGCCTCGGCTACGGCGATCTGAAGAAGGCGTTGTTCGAGCACTACTGGAATCATTTTGCCGCCGCGCGCGCGCGCCGCACCGAACTCGCGGCGAACCTCGACCACGTCGAGGCCGTGCTGCGCGACGGAGCGCTGCGCGCGCGTGCGGTGGCCGAGCAAGTGATGGGCCGGGCGCGCAAGGCGTGCGGGCTGAGGTAGCGGCAAAAGCGGGGTGAGGGCACCCCGCCCACAACCAGGCCTGGAAATTGAATTGATGTAGGCGGGGTGCCCTCACCCCGCTTCCCTTCGCTCGCGCCCCACATGCACCTCCCGCACGTAATCCCATTTTCGCGAGCGCCCCTGTATTTTTTCACCGCGTGCATAGCCGAACGAAAGCCGATCCTCGCCTGCGCTGGGGCGAGCGACATTTTGACGATCGTCTGGAGGGATTCTGCCGAGCACGACGGCTGGTTCGTCGGTCGCTACGTGCTCATGCCCGATCATGTGCATTTCTTCGCGCGGCCTGCAGCCGATGCGAAGCCTCGGCCGGCATGGTGCAAATCGTGGAAATCGATCTCCTCGCGGCGTATGGTGCGGACGCTCGGCGTAGCGTCGCCGATCTGGCAGGCCGACACGTTCGACCATATTTTGCGCAGCGCTGAATCTTATTCGGAGAAGTGGTCGTATGTGGCGGCGAATCCGGTGCGAGCAGGATTAGTGCAGGCGCAGGCGGACTGGCCGTGGCAGGGCGAGATTCACTCGCTGGCGTTTTAGGACTGCCGCTGAAGCGGGGTGAGGGCACCCCGCCTACATCTCGAACCATCGAAATCAAATCACCCGCTCGGCCGGCGGCTGCAGCCGCGCAATCGCCGCCATGATGCGCTCGCTGGCGATTTGATAGCGGGCCTTGCCCGAATCCGGCGCATCGTAGTCCGCCGGGGTGAGCAGGGGGCCGAAAATCACGGTCACGGACGTGCCGAGCTGGAGCGAGCCGCTCCGGCCCAGCGCCTCGAACGAGCCGACAATGCGGACGGGCAGCACCGGCACCTGCGCGCGGCAGGCGAAGAGCCCCACGCCCGGCTTGGGCGGCTGCAACGCCCCGTCGGGCGACCGCGTGCCCTCGGGGAACATGATGATGGTTTTTTTCTCCTTCAGCGCATTGAGCACGCGCTTGATTGCCGCCACATCGGACCCGCCGTCGCGATCGACGGGAATGACGCCGACCGCGTTGAGCCACCATGAGGCGAAGCCGGGTTTCCAGAGCGTCTTGCGGGCAAAAAACGTGACCTGCCGCGGCAGCCGCGATCCGACGAGGAAGGGATCGAGGTGGCTCGCGTGGTTGGCGGCGATGAGCAATCCGCTGTCCCTCGGGACATGTTCGGCGCCAATGGTCGGACCGCGGAAAGCGATGTCGTCGATCAGCGCCGACATGAAGTGGAAGAAGCCGAAGATCGGCTCCATCTCAAGCTGAGGGAACGCGCGGCTCATGCGGCGGCAAGGCGCACGCCGATCGGCGCGGCCATTTTCTCCGTGACCTCGGCGAGCGTGAGGCGCGTGGTGTCGATGTAGATCGCGCCGGTGGGGCAGACGAGGGGCGCGGTCTTGCGCGAGGAATCGAGGCGGTTGCGCTCCTTGATCGAGTCGGGCTGGCCTTGGAGCGCGCGGCGCTGCTCGGCCACGGCTTCGTCCACGTGCAGGAAGAAGCGGAAATCCGCGTCGGGGAAAATCACCGAGCCGATGTCACGGCCGCCCAGCACGACGCCCCGGAAACCGCGCGCGCGCGCGAAGCCGGCCAGGCTGCGCTGGTAGTCGAGCAGCGCGGCCCGCACCTCGGGCAGCGCGGCGAACAGCGAGACGCCGGCGTTGACCGCCGGGCTCCGGATCTCGGCCTCGGGCACCACGCGCCCGCCAATCTCCATCTGCGCGTCGCGGCCATTGAGGCGCGTGCCGAGCTGCAAAGCGTCGATCGCGCGCCGCACCGCCGCGGGGTCCGAGGCCGCGACGCCGAGGCGCAGGAATTCCGCGGTCGTGGCGCGATAAAACGAGCCAGTGTCCACATGCAGCAGGTGAAAGCGCTCGCAGAGCAGCGTGGCCGACGACGACTTGCCCGTGCCGGCGCCGCCGTCGATGGCGACGATGATGAAGGGGGCGCTCTCCGGTGTCATTGCGAGGGGCGAAGCGACGCGGCCAACCAGCTGATCAGATGGATCGCCACGCCCCGCTTACGCGAGGCTCGCGATGACAAAGGGTGGGCGAAGGCGGCGATCACGAAGCGAGGGAGTTTTGGCGCACGGCCTCGAGCAACTCGAAAAAGTGCGGGAAGGTCTTCGCGCAGCACGCGGGATTCCTGATCGAGAGCCACGGGCGTCCGTCGCTGTGGAGATTGTGGCAGCCGAGGATGCCAAAGCTCATCGCGAAGCGGTGATCGCCGTAGGTCTCGATCTCGACGCCGGACTTGAGGGGCTGCGGTGTGATCGTGAGGGCGTCGTGCTCCTCGACGACGTGCTGGCCGAGCTTGATCAGCTCGCGCGCCATGCCCGCGACGCGATCGGTCTCCTGCTTGCGCGAGTGCGCGATGCCGGTGATGCGCGTCGGGCCCGCGAGCAGGGGTGCGAGCGCCGCGAGCGTGAGGAACGTGTCGGAGAACTCGCTGAAATCCTGTGTGACGCCGTGGAGCGTCGCGCGTGGTGGCACGGCGACATCCACGTTGCCGCGTGCCGCGACGACCGTTGCGCCGACCCGCTCAAGCACGGCGAGAAACTGCGAGTCGCCCTGCAGGCCTTGCGCGGGCGGCAGGAGATTCGAGACGTGAATCGTGCCGCCGGCGGCGAGCGGCAACGCGGTGTAGTAGCTCGAGGCCGTGGCGTCGGGCTCGATGGCGTAGCTCGCGGGCGGCGAGTAGCGGCCCGTCGGCACGGCGATGGCGTCGCCCTGGCGGGTGAGCTTCGCGGCAAAGCCGAACTGCGCCATCTGGTTGATCGTCATCGCGACGAACGGCCACCGCACGCCGCCCACGAGCGTGATCGTGATCGGAGTCGCAGCGAGAGGTGCGACCATCAGCAGGGCGGAGAGAAGCTGACTGCTCTCGCTCGCATCGATGCTCACGGCGCCGCCGCGCAGGCCGCGGGCGTGAATCTCCAGCGGGAAAAATCCTTCCACGCCCGTGCAACGGATGTCCGCGCCGAGCGTGCGCAGGGCGTCGATGAGCGGTTTCATCGGTCGCTTGCGCATCTGGGGCACGCCATCGAGGCGATAGACGCCGCGTGGCGCGGCGGCGCAGAGCGCGGTGAGAAATCGTGCCGCCGTGCCTGCGAGTCCCACGAAGAGATCGACTGGCGCGTCGCCGCCCGGAAATCCCTTTGCCTGATCCGAAACGTGCAGCGTGTGCGCCGCCTCATCGGCGGTGACGGTGAAGCCGAGTTTGCGCAACGCTTCGGCCATCAGGTGCGTGTCCTCGCTGGCGAGCGCGCCGGTGAGTGTCACGGGCTGGTCGCAGAGGGCGGCGAGGAGCAGGGCGCGGTTCGTGAGGCTCTTGGAGCCGGGCAACGCCACCGTGCCACGCGCTGGACGCGTGAAAGGCTGAATCGGCAGGAGGTCGGGCAGCGGCATGGACAGCCCAGCGTCGCGAACCACAGCGCGCGCGCCAAGGAGTTTTTGGCGAGCGCTAATGCGGCGGATAGCCGGGATAGGCACGCGTCGCGAACGAGTCTGAGAGCGGGTAAGCGTTAAGGCTCCTGTAGGGCCTGAGCTTGCTCAGGCCTTTGGCGTGGATTCCGAACCGGCCTCAGCAAGCTGAGGCCCTACATGAAACGAACGAGCGTCACCCATACACCGCGCGCAGCGCGCCAGCCGTTTTGCGCAGTCGCTCGCGGAGTTCCTTCGGCTGCAGCACCTCGGCCTCGGCGCCCCACGTGAGCACCCAGCGCTCGATCTCGGGGAGGGCGCCGAGGCGGAGCGTGAGTTCGAGACGGCCGTCGGGCAGCTCGCGCAGGGCCTGCGACTCGTGCCACTCGCGTTCGCGGATGTGGTCGGCGGCAGTGGCGGAGAAACGGATCACGACGCGGTAGTCGCGGTCGCCGCCGAGCACGCCGAGGGCGGTGGCGAAGAATTTCTCCGGCGAAAAATCAGCGGGGCGCGTGAAGTGCGTCTTCAGCACCGTGACGTTCGTGAGGCGCGGCAAAGCGAAGGTGCGCAGCGCGCCGCGCTCGGTGTCGAAGCCCACGAGATACCAGAGGTTCTCGCGGTGCGAGAGATGGTAGGGCTGCACGCGGCGGCGCGCGGCTTTCTTGTCGCCGGGCTTGCGGTAGTCGAACTCGACCTCGAACTGGCGGAGCGTCGCGCCGCTGAGGGCGTTGAAGACCGTGAGGTCGGCGCGCCCGAGGCCGACATTCTTGAACGACACCGACTGCAGCTCCTCCGCGGGCGAGAACGTGATGCGGTCCTTTAGGCCGGCGGTGAGCTTGTCGAAGGAGTTTTCCAGCTGCCGGTGAAACGGCGTGCCGCGGTATTGCTCGAGGGCCTTGCGCGCGACGAGCAGCGCGAGCAGCTCGCCCTCGGTGACCTGCACGGTGGGAAACGCCGAGACCGGGTGTGTGTAGCGGTAGGCGTTGAGCTGCGAATCGAACTCGATCGGGAGGTCGAGGCGGTCGCGCATGAAGGCGATGTCGCGCACGATGGTCTTGCGCGAGACCTCGAGGTGCGCGGCGAGCTTCGTGCAGTTGGTGAACGCACCGCGGCGCAGCTCGTCGTGGATGCGCAGCATGCGCTCAAGGGGCGGGCGGGAGAGGGGGGAGGCGGAAGGCATGGGAAGGGGGAAGGAAGATTGAAGAAGGAAGACGGAAGATGGGGGACAAACTGCCTTGTCATTGCGAGTCCGGCTCGGCGGACGCGGCAATCCATCTGGAATTTCAGCTGGATTGCTTCGTCGCTGCGCTCCTCGCAATGACAACCAAAGGGCAACAGGCCTTGGTCAGAAACTCCGCCAGCGACCGAAAACTAATCCAACCGTGGGACAAGCTTTGTCCCACCCGGGGGCGTAGAGTGCGCGCATGAAAACCGCCCGCATCCGCTCCGCCCTCCGCTCCTCGGCCCGCCCCGCCCGCATCAGCCGCGCGCTCCCCGCGGCCTCGCCCGCGCTCACGTGGATTCACGACGGCTACCGCCACCGCGCTTCAATCTGGCCCGAAGTGACCTTCGAGCGCGAGGTCGCGCCCGACGAGTGGGTGGACGAAGACCCGAGCGAGCCGGCGGTGGCCTCGGCCGCGCTCGGCGTGGGCGCGGCGCAATGGCGAACGTGGCTGGAATTTGCGCCGGCCGAGGTGCGCGAGTTCCTGCTCGGCTTCGGCCACGGGCGGCTGGCGGCGCTGCATGTCATCGTGCGCTGTCCGGAGCTGCTGCCCGAGCTGGTGGACGCGCCGGCGCTCACGGTGTTTCTTGCGACGCACCGCTCGTTGCGCGGTGGCGAGGGCGAGGCATGGACGGAGATTTCCGCGCTCCATGGTCGCGAGGGGATCTTCGGCGTGCTGCAATGGCTGGGGTTGCCCGCCTCGCGCCAGACACTCGCCATCCTGCGCCAGGTTGCCGAGCCCGACCTGCCGCGCCGCCTGCTCGCGCCGCTGCGCGCCGCGCTGTGGGAGCCCGAGGCGATCTGGGCGCTCGCGCACACGCCGGCGCTCACCGATGAACGCATCGCGGCGGCCTGCCACGCGCTGGCAGCGTGAGTGGGCGTGCGATTTGTAGGGCCTGACCTTGGTCAGGCCGTTTTACGCCCAAGGCCTCAGCAAGCTGAGGCCCTACAGGCGCATGGCGCTCACGCAATCCGCTGCCCAACCCGGATCAGGTTGCCGTCGGGATCGACAATCGCGAACTCGCGCATCCCCCAGGGCTTGTTAGTGACCGAGTCCATGCGCGGGATGCCTTTCGCGGGTAGTTGGGCCGCGGTAAATGCCGCATAGACGCTTTCGACATCCGCCACCCGGATGTAGCAACCCGCATTCGACTCGGCGGGTTTGAGTTCCTCGTGGGTGAAGAAATGCAGCTCCACGACGCCCCGCCTGAGGATGGCGTATAGTTATAGGGAAAGGCCGAGATGGTGCCCTCAAAACCGAGTCGGCGATAGAACGCCAAGGTGTCGGTCACAGATCGGCTGGGCAGAATTGGGATGGCGAGGTCGGGTGAGGGCATGGGTGTGCGATGGGAATTCCAGGAACGCATCCGAGGCTCATTCATCCTTCAGTTCAAAAACGACTGCGACTGTGCATTCGAAGGCACGGCCTTTTTCCTGTGCGTTGATGGCGAAACGACAGCCGCGCGCGAACTTCACTGCTTCATCGATGAACTCGGTTTGGGTCGCGCGTAGTGCTTTCGCGTCGATCACGGTCCCATCGGGCGAGACGGAGACAGCCACGGCTACTTCTCCTGAGATTGCAGCGTAGCGCATCCTGACGGGATACTTCCCCTCGGGCCGCGCGGAAATTTTTGGGCTTTGGTTTAGGGGCAAACCGAAGGTGGTTTCCTTCGTGGCAATTGGCAGGGGGCGAATGGTCGGTTTCGAAGGAGCTGAATACCAGTCATGTTGAGAAGCGTCTTTCATCTCCAAGCGGTCGGCCTCCTGCTCAAGGGCTGACACGAAATTTTGGGAAAGCGGGCTTTTTGCGAGTCGCAGCGTGGCGAGCATGGTGGCCGCCTGGTCGAATCGCGACAAACGACGCAGCACTTCGATGTGAAGTATCGCACGGCTTTGTCGTTCAAACTCGCTCAACGGTTCTGATTCAGCGGCGATCAGTGAAGATAGAGTGCTTTCGAGCAGCGGCGTGATCTCGGGGTTTCCGAAGGCATAGGCGATTGCCGAATAATAAACACCGGCCTTTTGGAAGGATGGCATTTGCGCCTTCTGGTAGAGCAAAAGGACACGTTCCGCCAAGGGACGATCAAGCGCTTTTTGATACGCGTCAGAGGCGACAAAAGCTCGGAGTTGTGTGCGCGCGGCCTCGGTGAGCTGTTTCGTAGATCCAAACGCCACGAAACGACAACGTGAGCAGTCAGGATTTGTGGTAGCGAATTTTTGCCCGCAGAGAGGGCAATCGTAGACCACTTGGCTCGTCGCCCGGGAAGTGCCGTTAGAAACGAAGCACGCTGCGAGCAACGTGACGAAGGCTCGAATGCTCATAATAGAATATGGCTATGGGAGACGAGTGGCTGAAAACGTAAGGCGCGTGTGTCCGCGCAACCCAGTCAGGTCGACGGTTCCTCGATCGTCGACCGCGAACGATTGTGCGCTGGCGCGCGCGTTTGTCACTTTCCACCCTTCGGGCACGCGGGCGCGGAGGAGGGTGCGGGTGGCGGGATTGCGCGTGGGGAGCGTGACCTCGGCGAGGATTTCGCCGGCGGCGAGTTTGGATTCCATGCGCACGGAGACTTCGCCGAAAGGGGTGGGTGCGCGGTCGAACGCGATCGTTTTTCCATCCTCGAGCCAGCGGCGCGGGGTGGCGAAGAGGAGGCGGAGCGTGTCGGGGCGGCCGTCGTCGTCGACGTCCCAGTCCTGCACGAGGAGGTGGCGCAGCATCGAGAGAAAGTGGGCGTTGGCGGCGCTGTTGGGCGGGCAGTAAAAGACGCGGCCGCGGGCATCGTAGGGGTGAACGGCGGTGCCTTCGCCAGCGACGAAGGTGTGGCGCGTGAAACCCTGGGCGAGCATCCCGTAGAAGCTCGCGAGCGCGCGCTCGGGGTCGTCGCGGCGGAGGGTGTCGAGCGCGTGGCGCGTGCCGTAGAGCGGGTTCACGCGTTGCTCGCTGGGCCAGAAATTGAACTG
>JANOCA010000005.1:0-6787 GCA_031411915.1 Opitutaceae bacterium | reverse complement strand
GCGCAGGCGCTCGACGAAGAGAGGCACGCCGGCGCGCCGCGCACGGTCTCGCTCGCTTATTCGCCGAACAACAACACCGACCTGCCCGCCGACGCGCGCCGCAGCGACACGCCGACGGTTTTTCACCTGCTCGGCCGGCTCTCGGCCTCGCCGGACTACGTGATCACGGAGGAGGACACGCTGGAGTTTTTCACCGCGAGGCAGTCGGAGTCGAAGCGGCCCAACGTGCAATGTAATCGTCGGGGGAACGGGTTCCAGCCGCGTGCTCTTCTGGCGCGCGCCCTCGTGGGCGGAGATCGAGCAGGCGGAGGTGGCGGAGCGGGCGGGGGCGGGGCGGTGAGGTGCGCCCGACGAGTATGCATCCGGTGCTTGACGGAGATATTTTTGTCAGACAGGAGGAATCATGGTCACCAACGTGCGCACGTTTCTCCGCGAGTTCACCACGTTCAAGGCGAAGGCGCGCAAAGGGGAAACGGTGCGGGTGAAGGACAAGGAGGGCGTGTTTCTTTTCAGTGCGGATGCGCCGCGGAAGTCGCTGTTGGGGGTCGCGAGGGGCAAGATAACGTTTCACGACGACCTCACCAAACCGACGCTCAAAAACGACGACTGGAAGCCTTCGCTCTGAGCCCCAATGGCCCGGGTCAAATTTCTGCTCGATACCCACGCGTTGCTCTGGGCGGCGACGGACGAGGAGCGGTTGAGCAACAAGGCTGCCCGGGCGATTGCGACGACGCCTTACGAGCAGTTGGCGATTTCGGATGTCACCCTGCAGGAGATCGGGCTGCTGCTGCATTCCGGGCGGATCAAGTTGGCGGGTTCGCCGACGACCGTGCTCGGCCGGCTGCTGAATTATGTCACGGTGCTGCCGATTACGTTGGAGATTGCGATCGCGGCACCGGCTTTGGCCCTGCCGCATGGCGATCAGTTTGATCGGATCATCGCGGCGACCGCGAAGATCCATCGCCTGCCGTTGATCACGAAGGATGCCAATATCACGGATGCCGGAGTCGTGGGGACGGTGTGGTAGGCGGCGAGGGACGCACCGCTGCACGTTGAGACGTGCGGCTACCTGCGACTCACGAATCAGCGCGTTGGGGGCAACGCGCTCCACCTTCACTTGCTTCACTTCAGCTTCGCGCAGCGGGCGTGGCAGGCGCAGGTGACGAAGTGGTCGTTGACCATGCCGGTGGCCTGCATGAAGGCGTAGATGATCGTTGTGCCGACGAACTTGAAGCCGCGTTTCGCGAGGTCCTTCGACAGCACGTCGCTCTCGGGTGTCCGCGTGGGGACATCGCCGCGCTTGCGGCGCCGGTTCACGATGGGACGGCGATCGGGGACGAAGCCCCAGAGGTAGCGGTCGAAGGAGCCGAACTCCTGCTGCACGGCGAGAAACGCCTTCGCGTTGCCGATGGCGGCGGCGATCTTCAGGCGGTTGCGGACGATGCCGGCGTCGGCGAGGAGGGCGGCGACTTTCTTCGTGTCGTAGAGGGCGACTTTTGCGGGATCGAAATGGTCGAAGACGCGGCGGTAGTTTTCGCGCTTGGCGAGGATGGTGGCCCAGCTCAGGCCGGCCTGCGCGCCCTCGAGGATGAGCAGCTCGAAGAGCGCGCGGTCGTCGTGCTGCGGCACGCCCCACTCGGTATCGTGGTAGGCGAGGTCGAGGGCGTTGGTGGGCCAGGGGCAGGGTTTCATGCTGCGCATGAGTTGAAAGTTGAGGGTTGAGAGTTGAGAGGAAAAACCGGCAAGAGTTGTGTCCGCTCCCGGTCTTGTCCCTCAACTCTCGACCCTCAACTCTCAACCAAAATGAACCGCACGGACCGGCTCGTCGCGATGGTGATGCACCTGCAAGGCAGGCGGCTCGTGCGCGCGGAGGACATGGCGGGGCATTTCTCCGTGAGCGTGCGCACGATCTACCGTGACATCGCGGCGCTGGGAGAGGCGGGCGTGCCGATCGCGGGCGAGGCGGGCGTGGGCTACAGCCTCGTGAAGGGTTACCATCTGCCGCCGGTGATGCTGACGGGCGACGAGGCGGCGGCGCTGTTTGTGGGCGGGGAGATGGTGCGGCGCTTTACCGATGCCTCGCTCAGCGCGGCGACCGATGCGGCGCTCGACAAACTGCGCGCGGTGCTGCCGCGAGATCGGCAGGAGCACGTCGAGCGGCTCGCGCGTCAGACCGTGGTGCTGGGCCGGAACGGCAACATCAAGACCGATCCGGCCGCGCAGCCGTGGCTGCTCGCGGTGCAGCGCGGCGTGGCGCAGCGGCGCGTGCTGCGCCTCACCTATCGTGGCGCTGGGCGGACGGAGGAAACGGGTCGCGACGTGGAGCCGCTCGGTGTGGTCTTCTACGGCGGCGCCTGGTATCTCGTGGCGTGGTGCCGCTTGCGGCGCGACTACCGGCATTTCCGCACGGATCGGATCCTGCGGCTGGAGATCCTGCCGGAGGCGATCCCGGCGCGGCCGGATTTCTCGCTGGCGAAGCATCTTGAAGAGCAGATGGAGCGCGCGGAGACGCTGCCGGCGCGCGTGTGGCTCGCGGCGCGAGTGCAGGAGCGCGCGCGGAGCGAGAGCTACGCGACGCTCGCCGAGGAGGCGCGACGCGATGGCGGCGCGGAGTTCTCGCTCTACACGTTCTCGCTCGAGTGGCTCGCGCGTTGGATTCTTTCGTTCGGTCGCGACGCGGAGGCGATCGCGCCCGCGGAACTGCGCGAGCTCGTGCGGGCCGAGGCGGCGGAAATCGTGGCGCGGCATGGGCGGCGGTAGCGCAACAAGGCTGTCGGGCATAAAGCCCGACCCACAGTCGCGTCGCTCCTGACAGGACGTTGTCACACGGCGTGGTAGGGTGTCGGTGTTCAGCAACCCACCGCACCCATGATCCGCATCAAGGAAATCGCCTTCACCGGCTACCCAATCACCGACGTCGAGCGCGCGCGTCGTTTCTACGAGGGACTGCTCGGCCTCAAGTCCACGACTGAATTCGAGCACGAGGGCCGCCACTGGATCGAATACGACATCGGGCCGGCGACGCTCGCGATCTCGAACATGTCGGCGGACAAATGGAAGCCCTCGCCCGACGGCCCGGCGGTGGGGCTGGAGGTGGAGGACTTCGACGCTGCGATCGCGGCGCTGCGCGCGGCCACGGTGACGTTCTTCCTCGAGCCGATGGACAGCGGCGTATGCCGCATGGCGGTCGTCGCCGATCCGGACGGGAACTCGCTGGTGATCCACCAACGGCGGGCGCAATGAGCGCGATGAGGCAGGTGCGTGAGGAAGCGGGGGCGGACCTCGCGGGTCGTCCGTCCCGCTTCTCACGAAGCGGGCTACGCAAGCGGCGCGGGCCGGCGCGGGAGCGCCGCGCTAGGGCGCGGGGGAATGCGGCGGTGGCGTGGCTCGCGACAGGCCTCGCTGGGGCATTGCTGCGGCGGGCGGGTTCGTAGCCCGCCTCGGGAGAGGCGGGACATTCTTGTGCCGCGCAATTGCAGTCGGTCCCGGCTCTCACGAGCCGGGCTACCAGAGCGGGATGCCGATCGGCGTGCCTACTGCGTCTTGAGGTAGGCCGCGATGTCGGCCACGTCCTGCGCGCTGAGGCCTAGCTGCTCGGCGGTCAGCATGAGCGAGCGGCCGAGCGGCTGGCGGCTGGCGATCTTGTTCGCCGGAATCATCTGCGTGAGGCCGCCGATCGATTGGATGATGACAGGATTGCCCGAGCTGTGCACGATGCCGTGAACTTCGCCGGCGTCGTCCCTGAGTTTCACGTTGATGCCATCGAAGCCGTGGGCGATGTCGGCGGAAGGGTTGACGATCGAATTGATCACGACCTCGGTCGTCTGGCCCTTGGCGTAGCCGGTAAGCGATGGGCCGTAGTCGTTGCCCTTGTCGCCGATGCGGTGGCAGAGGAGGCAGGACTGGGCCTTGTCGGCGCCGTTGGCCAGATTGGGCTTGAGCTTGGCGATCTCAGCGGAGGCGGGGAGCTTGGTGGGCGCCGGCTCGGGCACGGTGCTCGGCGCGATGGAGACGGTGGCGGGATCGTAGAGGCCGCGGGTCTTGAGCTCGGCATCGATGCCGGCGTCCGGCCAGCGGAGATCCTTGTAGTTCATCAGCCACCACATGGCGTGGGCCTTGGTCATGCCGGTGGCCTTGCCCGCGAGGTCGACGAGCGCCAGCGCGGAGGTCTTGGTGGGGATGAAGCCGAGGGCCGTGACGGCGGCGAGGCGGTCCTTCTCGGGAAGGGACGCCGCGGTGGCGCGGGCGGCGAAGGCGCTCTCGGCGCCGATGGGCGTGAGGCGCCAGATCAAGTTGGCGTAGCTCGCGGGCCACTTCGTGGCGTCGGCCGAGGGGGCCTGCTTGGCGAGCGCGGCGTAGACTTCCTTTTCCTTGCCGGTGCAGCCGGTGCCCCAGGCCTCGAGGTAGGCGCGGTCCTTGCCGTCGTAGCCCTTGGCGAGGGTGAGCAGCAGGTCGCGCGCGGAGTCGAACGAGACATCGCGCAGCGCGATTGCGACCTCGCGGCGGACGGCGGGCGAGGAGTCGTTGACCAGGGCCTTGGCGTGATCGAGCACGCGGTGGTTGGCGCGGCGGAGGGCGCGGAAGGCCGCGATGCGCATGAGCGCGTCGCCGCTTTTGAGCTGCGCCTCGGTCTGGGCGAGGCCTTGCGGACCGAGGTGGGCGAGCAGGAACACGGCGCGGCCGCGCACGTAGGGATTCTCATCCTTGAGGAGCGCGGAGACGGCGGGGATGGAGGCGGCGCCGGCGTCGCGGAGCTTCATGAAGCCGAGCGCGCGCACATGGACGGCGGGATTCTTGAGCGCGGCGATCTGGCCGGCGGTGGTTGTCAGCTCGATCTTCGGCGTGGTGAGTTTCTTGCCCTTGGGGGTGATCCGGTAAATCGCGCCGGCGAAGCTGGAGTCGAGCGCGGCGTGGCCGCCGGTGCGCGGGTCGAACCAATCGGCGACATAGATCGCGCCATCGGGGCCGACCGATACATCGGAAGGGCGGAACCACGTCTTGAAATCCTCGGCGCGCATCCGGCCGCGCATGCCGTCGATGCCGGAGAGATCCTGGTCCTTGTTGGTGGTGAGGAACGCAAAGCGGTCGAGCTTGTAGCCCGCGCCGTCGGCCTTGGGGAAGTAGCCGAAGACGATGTTGCGGGAGGTCTCGCAGCTTAGCAGGGCGCCGCGCCACTTGGCGCCGAGGGCGTCGCCCTCGTAGAACACGATGCCCGTGGGGGCTCCGTTGCCGTAGACGTCGCCGGCGGGGATGACGCCGGGATCATCCTGCCGCCACTCGGCGACCTGCGTGACCTGGCCGGGGCGGCGGTCCGCGTTCCAGGTGCGCTTACCGTCGCGCGAGGTGAAGCCGAAGTTGCCGTATTCCTGGAGGAACGAGGTGCGGGCGGCCGGAGGGTCGTCGTTGTCGATGTGGAAGACGTCGCCGAAGGAGGTGATCGTCTGCTCGTAGCTGTTGCGGAAGTTGAAACCGATGGGCTCGACCTGCGTGCCATCGGGATTCATGCGGAACGCCGTGCCGCCGACCCACACGTGGCCGTCGTCGCTCTTCTCGCCGGAGTAGTCGGGCGGGCGGCGCTCGCCGGTGGGGATGCCGCCGCCGCTGCGCGCCGGATCGTAGAAGCTGCCGTTGCGGAAGGTGCGGCCGGATTTGTCGGTGAAGAACGCGCCGGCGTTGCCGTGGTTGAAGTAGTATTTGCCGTCGGGCCCGAAAGTGACCGAGTGAAGCGAGTGGTCGTGGTTGCGGCCGTCGAAGCCGGAGAGGAGCACCTCGCGCTTGTCCACGGCGGGATCGAATTTCGCGTCGCGGTTCACATCGGTGTAGACGATGAGATCCGGCGCGCACGCGACGATGATCTTGTTGTCGATCACCGAGACGCCGAGCGGAGCGAGGAGGCTTTTTTCCTGCACGAAGACGCTGCTCTTGTCGGCGATGCCGTCGCCGTCGGTATCCTCGATGACCATGATGCGATCACCCTCGGGATCCTTGCCGGCGTGGCGGCGGTAGTTGAAGGCCTCGGCGACCCAGATGCGGCCCTGTGCGTCGATGTCCATGTTGGACGGGTTGCGGAAAAGCGGCGTCTTGGCCCACAGCTTGACCTCGAGATCATCGGGCACGGCGAACATGCCGGGCGGGATAAAGGCCTGCGGAGGATCGATGGGGGGCTGGGGCGGCTGCGCCTGCTTGGGCGCGCCCTGCTTCGGCTGGGCGATGACCGGGGCGGCGAGAGCGAGAGCAGCGAGGGCGACGACAAGACGTCGCGCGGGACGAAGATAGGGGATCATTGGAGAAAAAGGAAAGTGGTGGGCGGGCGTGTGGCAATGACGGGTTTCGCGACAGGAAGATGCGCTACAACGAAAACACAAACACCGCCGACGCCGCGCAGATCGCGATGTGCTGACGGCCATCGACCAGAAAGGAAATCGGGTTGGCCATGATCGAGCCTCCGCACGAAAAGCGCCAGAGTGGTTTGCCCGTGACGGCGTCGAGGGCGAAGAACCAACCCTCGCGGCTGCCGCCGAAGACAAGGCCGCCGGCCGTGGACATCACCCCGGCCATCGACGCGGTGTTGAGCGGGAATTCCCAGCGGAGTTTGCCGGTCGTGAGCTCGAGGGCTTTGACGACACTCACCGGCTCCTGGCCGATCGGGTTGCGGAAATCGCCGCCGAGGAAGAGCGCGCCGGGCACGTAGGCCTGAGTCGCCTTGTAGAAGATGTCGGCGTTGTTGAGCACGGTCTGCACGTAGACGAGCTGCGTGGCGGGGTTGAAGGCGGGGCTGAACCAGTTG
>JANOCA010000004.1:0-6866 GCA_031411915.1 Opitutaceae bacterium | reverse complement strand
CCGACGATCACGTCGGTGGAGAAATACATCGCCGGGTTCACGGCGCGCAGCGCCCCGACGATCTCGAGGTAGCGGTCGCGGGTGTAGGGGCGGTTCATCGCGCGGAGGAGGCGGTCGCTGCCGCTCTGCATCGGGAGATGGACGTAGCCGCAAAGCTTGGGCAGGCGACCGTAGGCGGCGACGAGGTCGTCCTTGAAGCCGCGGGGGTGGGGCGACGTGAAGCGGATGCGCGCGATGCCCTCGATCGCATGGACCTTCTCGAGCAATTGCACGAAGGGCGTGATGCCGCCCGTGTGCGCGTAGTCGCGCCGCCCGTAGCTGGTGACGATCTGGCCGAGCAGCGTGATTTCCCGGACGCCGCGGGCCGCGAGCGCGCGGCACTCCGCCACGATCTCGTCCATCGGGCGCGAGCGTTCGTCGCCGCGGGTTTTCGGCACGATGCAGAAGGCACAGTCCATGTTGCACCCCTGCTGGATCGAGACGAAGGCGCTGACCTGCGGCTCAATCTCGCCATCAGGGCCAGCTTCGGGCGCGACGTGATCCTTGATCGTGTTCTGCGAACCGGCCTCCTCGGCGATATCGACGATCGTCTCGGCGACGGGCACGCCGGCGGCGCGCGCGGCGCGGAGGTTGTCGAGGTAGCCCGGGACTTGGTGGAATTTTTGCGTGCCGACGATGAGGTCGACGTCGGGCAGCTGATCGAGGAGCGAGGCGCCGCGGTTCTGCGCCATGCACCCGAGTATCCCGAGGACGAAGTCGGGCTGGCGTTTCTTACGGTGCGAGAGGTAGGCGGCCTTGCCGATGGCCTTCTGCTCGGCCGCATCGCGGACGGAACAGGTGTTGAGGAGAAGCACATCGCAGTCGTGTTCGTCGGCGACGATGCGGTAACCGCGGGCGCGCAGCATCGCCGCGACAGCCTCGCTGTCGCGCTCGTTCATCTGGCACCCGTAGGTTTTTATGTGAACTCGGTTCAAAATGACGCGGCTTGTCCCGCCGAAGCCCAGTGGCGTGAGCCACTCGGCGAAGGCGGGTTCAAATCCGGGAGGGGTCTAGCTAGCGGGCGGGCGGGGAGGGTCAACGCGGGAAACCGGCGGAAATTTGCGCTGTCGCCGGACGCGGTTAGTCTGGCGCGCATACCCGGTCGCTGCCAAATCACTGTCCACCCAACCCCATGCGCCTTTCCCGCATCCTGCCTTGGCTGCTGCTTCCGGTCGGTGCCGTGGCTTTTCTTCTGCTG
The DNA here is from genome assembly GCA_031411915.1 of Opitutaceae bacterium. Taxonomy (GTDB): domain Bacteria; phylum Verrucomicrobiota; class Verrucomicrobiia; order Opitutales; family Opitutaceae; genus ER46. Next base: position 5,629 of record JANOCA010000004.1, on the reverse strand, counting down.
TGGAATCGCCCCCAACCCCGCGCGCCCCGCGCTGATTCCGCCACGGACGTCGTCGCCGTTAAGGGCAGGGGAGTGGGGGCCGAAGCGAAGACCGCGCACGCGGCTCCGGCGCATTCACCCCACGCCTACGCGCAAGCCTGGGCCGACGCCGCGCAGCCGGAGGCGATGACGGCGTTTCGGCTGTGGACGGAGCGCTACCGGGCCGCACCTGCCGCTGAACGCGCCACGCTGGCTGCCGAAGGGACCGCGCTCGCCCGCGTCCGCCGCCCCGCGATGCTCGATCTCATCAAGACTGATCCGCAGCGCGCGCTGGCGGTGACGGTGCCCGCCGCGGTTCGGCGTGAGTTGCCCGCCGAGGTGGTCGCGGAGCTTGAAGCGCGCGTGGCGGGCAAGGGGGAGTTTGCGCTCGTCGCGGCCAGCCCTGCGCCGGGCGAACCGCTGCCGGTTCCGGCGCTCCGGCGCCGCGTGCTGCTGGATGGCACGAACTACACGGCCCACGTTTACGGCCGGCGCGAGGCGCAGACCGCGCTCGACGGCGCGCCGCTCCACGGCATTGCCCTCGATCGGCAGCTCGCCTTGCACGAGAGCCCGGTGCGGGCGTTGGAGCCGGGGGAATTGGTGCAGAGTCCCGATGGCCAGCACAGCGCTTGGGCCGCGCCGGATGCGACGCGCCACCCGGCGCTGTCGGTGGCGGAAACCCCGGGTGGAGAGTCCGGTTTTTGCCGCGAATGCGCCGCCCTGCTTGAGAGGGAGGCGGAGAGGCTGATGGCCGCTGAGGACGTCGGGCTGGGCGCACCGCCACCCACCGCCGCCGAACCGGAGCGCCCGCAGACGGTCGGCACCAAGCAGGTGCTCGTGATCCGCGTGGATTTCTCGGACTTCCCGGGCGACCCGATCGCGCAGGCGACGGCGGCGAACCTCGTCAACGGCGGCGTGCGCCAGATCTTCGAGGAGATGAGCTACGGCAAGACCTCGCTCAACGCCGTCGTGAGCGAAACCGTTTACCGCATGCCGCTTACCGGCACCGACTATGCCGTGAATGATCGCGACACACAGCTCCACGCCGATGCGCGCACCGCCGCCGCTGCCCACTACACTTTTTCCCAGTTCGAGCGCATCATCGTGGTCTTTCCCCGGCTCACGGCCGTGTCCGGCTCGCAGATTACCTACGGCGGCCTGGCCCAGATTAACGCGGCCAACATCTGGATCAACGGGCCGAACGCCTTCAACCTGGGCACGGTCACCCACGAGCTGGGCCACACCTATGGCCTGCTCCACGCCAATGTCTGGCGCATCACCGACGGCAATCCCGTTTCCGCCAGCGGCAACACCCTCGAATACGGCGATCCCTTCGACATGATGGGGTCGTCGTCGGTGAGCGGCGTCACGCGCGACTCGCGCCATCATTTCAACGCGTGGCAGAAGAACCGCCTCGGCTGGCTGCCCGACTCGGCGGTCACCACGATCAAAACGAGCGGCACCTACCGCATCTACCGCTTCGATCATCGCGACGCCAACCTCGCGCAGCCGCTCGCGCTGCGGATCTTCCGCGATGGCGTGCGGTGGTTCTGGGTCGGCTACCGGCAGAATTTCGCCACCGGCACCCCCCAGACCAACGGCGCGCAAATCGTCTGGGGCTTCAACAACCGCCAGCAAAGCCAGCTGCTCGATCTGGTGACGCCCGGGGTGAGCGCCAATGACGCCACACTGCCCATCGGCTCCACCTTCACCGACCCCACCTCGGGGGTCTCGATCCGGGCGATCGCGCGCGGCGGGGTCGCCCCCGCGGAGCAATATCTCGACGTCGAGGTCACGATGCCGCCGGTGCCCCGCGATGTGGTGGCGGCCTGGGGCCGCGAGGGCGCGACGTTCTTCGACGGCAACACCGGCAACCCCACCTCGCCCGCACCCGAGACGCATGTGCCGATCAACCTCTCCGGCATCCGCGCCATCTCCGCGGGACACCAGCACGCGATCGCGATCAAGGCCGACGGCACCGTCGTCGCCTGGGGCAACAACAACAGCGGTCAGGCCACCGTGCCCACAGGTCTCACCGATGTCGTCTCCATCGCAGCCGGCGGCGACGTGAGCGGTGCGGTGCGGCGCGACGGCACGGTGCGCCTCTGGGGCTCCGGTGCTTCCGGCGTCACCACCGTGCCCGCCGGCCTCGCCGAGGTGAAGCAACTCGCCCTCGGCGCCAACCACGCGCTCCTGCTGAAAAACGACGGCACCGTCGTAGCTTGGGGCTCCAACGCCTCGGGCCAGACAACCGTGCCGGCTGGGCTCGCCGATGTCGTCAGCGTCGCGGCGGGCAACGGCGGCAGCGTCGCGCTGCGGCGCGACGGCACCGTGGCCGCCTGGGGCGTCGCCAACATCCGCAACGCGCCCGCTGGCCTCGCCAATATCGCCGCCATCGCGGCCTCAGGCTCGACCGAGACCGGCGGCGGCACGCACGTCGTCGCGCTGCGGCGAGACGGCACCGTGACGGCGTGGGGCAACAACGGCAGCGGCCAGACGACCATCCCCGCGGGGCTCGCCGGCGTGGTCGCCGTGGCCGTCGGCGGGTTTCATTCCTTGGCGCTGAAAAGCGACGGCGCGGTCGTGGCCTGGGGCTCGACGGTGTCGTCCCCGACGAGCGTGCCACCGTCGTTGCCGCGGAGTTTTGCCATCGCGGCCTCGTCGCGCGGGGGCTTCGCGCTCGCCGGCACGAGCGTGCAGTTCAACGCTCAGCCACAGGATCAAGTGATCGCGCTCGGGGCTGATGTGACCTTCACCGCCACTGCGACGGGGATGGGCGCGCTGAACTACCAGTGGCGCAAGGACGGCGTCGGCCTCGCGGGCGCCACCGGCAGCACGCTGACGTTACGCGGCATCGCGGCGGCCCAGGCCGGGAGCTACGATGTGGTGGTGACGGATTCCTTTGGGGCCACGGCGTCGGCGGCCGGGCGCCTGACGGTCGGCGCGCCGGTGCCGGAGGTGGCCCGCATCGGCAACCTCTCGATCCGCACCCGGGCGGGCACCGGGGCGCAGACGCTCATCGTCGGCTTCGTCGTGGGCGGCGCCGGCACGAGCGGCCCCAAGCCCCTGCTCGTGCGCGGCGTCGGCCCCGCGCTGGCGGCCTTCGGCGTCGGCGACACGCTCATCGATCCGCGGCTGGAGATATTCAGCGGTGGCGCGGCGCCGGTGCGGCTTTTTGAGAACGATAACTGGAACGCGAGCGACGCCTCGACCTTTGCGGCGGTCGGCGCGTTTGCCCTGCCGGCCGGCAGCCGTGACGCCGCGCTCTACAACGGCTCGGTCAACGCCGCCAGCTACTCCGCGCAGCTCTCCGGCATCGGCGGCACCACGGGCGTCGCCCTCGCCGAAATCTACGATGTGACGCCCTCGCTCGTATTCGGTGCAGGCACACCGCGGCTGATCAACGTCTCCGCACGGACGGTCAGCGGCACCGGCGCCGATGTGCTGATCGCGGGCTTCGTCATCTTTGGTCCGCCGGGCTCGAACAAGCGCGTGCTGCTGCGCGCCATCGGCCCCACGCTCACGGTCTTCGGCGTGGGCGGCGTGCTCGCGGATCCGCGGCTCGAACTGTTCAACAGCAGCGCCGTGAAAACCCATGAGAACGACAACTGGGGCGGCGGCGCGGAGCTCACGGACACTTTCCGCGCGGTCGGGGCCTTCGGGCTCGACGGCACGTCACGCGATGCGGCGCTGGTCGTCACCTTGGCAACGGGCACCTACACCGCTCAGGTGTCCGGAGTCGGCGGCGCAACCGGCGTGGCGCTCGTGGAGGTGTATGAAGTGCCGTAGGCGGGGCTTTACGCCCGACGCTCCGTCCGTGCAGCGTGGGATCGCATCCATGCTCCGCGCCGTCTTCCTGATTCTTACGCTCGCCGCCGGAGCGCTCCGCGCCGCCGAGCCCCCCGAGGCGATCATCGTTGTGCTCGGCGATCTGCATTCCGCCTACGAGCGCAGCGCGCAGCTCGTCGCGCGTGTCGATCGGCTGCGCGCTGAGAACCCCGGCGTGCCGCTGGCCGTGCTCCTCAACGGCGACACGCTCGAATACGGCAACGTCGTGGCCCGCCGCACCGCGGGCGCGCTCGACTTCGAGGTTTTTCGCGCGCTTGCCGCGCGGGGCGCGCTCGTGATCAACCTCGGGAACCACGAGCCGGAGTTTCACGACGTGGCCGAGACCGTGCGCCGCCTCGAGACCGTGGGCGCGCGGGTCGTCAGCGGCAACCTCCGCGACCCCGCCACGGGTAAGAACTACGCGGCCCCTTCGCTCGTGCTGCCGCTCGGTGCGCACACCCTCACGATTGTCGGCGTCACGACCGACAAGCTTTCCACCTATCGTGTGGCGATCCGCCCGCAGCTCGACCTCGCCGATCCCGCGGTGTGGGCGCAGGAAAAGTTTCCGGCGCTGCTGGAAAACGCCACGCTCCCCGTCGTCCTCAGCCACGCCGGCTTGCGTGCGGATCGCGCGATGTTGCCGTTCGTGCCCGAAGGCACGCTCTTCGCCGGCGCGCACGATCACCTGCGTTTCACGCACCGCGAACGCCGCACCGTGTATTTCCATTCGGGGAGCTGGATGGAATTCGTGTCCGTCGCTTGGCTGCGCCGCGTCGCGGGCCGGGTGGAGTGGGAGGTCACCCAGCAGCCCCTCGCCGCAGACGATCCCGCGGATCCGGCGCTCGCGAAACAAATCCGCGAGGTCGTCGCGCGGCATCTCACGGCGGAGGAGACGGCGATTGTCGGTCGCGCGCCGCGTGCGTTGGGGCCCAGCGAGGCCGCGCGTTTCGCGGTCGAGGCGGCGCGCGCCGCGGCCGGGGCCGATGTGGCGCTCGTGGGCGCGACGACATTTGGCGCCGGGCTGCCGGCCGGCGACGTGACGCGCTTCGCCTTCGATGCCTGCGTGCGTTTCGACGGCCCGCTCTACGCCGCCGAGGTCAGCGGTGCATGGCTGCAAAAAATCCTCGCGCGCGCGAACCAAGGCCCGGAGACGCCGTTCGCCGAGCGTGGCGGCGAAAACCTCGTCGCCGCCGTGCGCGGCCTCATCGAGCCCGGCCGCACCTACCGCCTCGTCACCGCCGATTGGATCGCGAAGAACGCCAAGACCTACCTCGGCGATGAACCGCCCGCACTCGCCGAGCGGCGACCCGAATTGAAACTCAAGGCCGCGGTGCTCGCGGCGCTGAACCCGCCGAACCGTTGACCACAGATTTCACGGATAGAACGGATAATTTTTCTGCGCGGATGGTTTTGTCTGTGACCTCTGTGTCTCCGTGGTCCAATTCCTCTGGCAGAGTTCAGATCAATCCGTGCTATCCGTGAAATCCGTGGTGAAAAATTCGGCCGTCTGGCGTCGGGGCCTCGCGTTGTGCATCGCCTTCGCGGGCGCCCCGCTCCGCGCCGCCCAACCCGCGCCGCCGGGTGCATTGACCGAGGAAATGAACACGCTTTTTCACGCGGGCCGGCAGCTCTTCGAGTTGCTCGCTCCCGCCGAGGTCAAGGCGCAGTTCGAGTGGCCGACCAAGGAGCGCTGGGATTCCTTCGTGAAAAAATTCCAGCGGGCGCTGGAGGGCGACTCCCTCGAGGACCTCGCGGATTGCGCGCGCGAGGGCCGCGAAGCCGT
>JANOCA010000003.1:0-3581 GCA_031411915.1 Opitutaceae bacterium | reverse complement strand
CGCCGCGATCACGGAGACCGTCGGCGTGTCGCACCGGCTGCCCTCCGGCCCGTTGCACGACGCCGCCGAGATGAGCGGCGCCGGCTTGCCCACGGTTATGATGTTCGTGCAAAGCCTCCATGGCATCTCGCACAACAAGATCGAGGACACGAAGGAAGAGCACCTCGAGCAATGCGTCGCCGCCTTCGACCGGCTGACGGAGAAGACGCTGGGATGGATCGCAGGGCGTTGAATGGGCCTACGGCGAATCGTCGTCCGAACGCCGACGGAAGCGGTAGCTCTCGTCGATGACGTAGGTGATCTTAAGCCGGTGTCGATTTCGATCCCCGCGACGGGAGAGCGGCGGCCGGACGCCGCTTCGAGCGTGTTGAGAGCGGCTGCGACGGGAATGGGGCTCAACGCAGCGCGCCCTCGATCGCGTCGGCCGCGGCGGCGGGTCCACGCTCGGCGCGCACGCGTGCGCCGAGCGTCGCGGCACACTCCGCCACCTCGGGTTGGGCGAGCAGCGCTCCCAACGCACGAGCGGCGGTCTCACCGGTGTAAGCGGAGCGCGAGAGCGTGCGCGCGGCACCGAGGCGCCTGACGCGCGCGGCGTTGTCAAATTGGTCGTGGGCAAACGGCACGACGACCATGGGTCGGCCCGCGCGCAGGGCCTGCGCCGTCGTGCCGACGCCACCCTGATGCACGACGGCGGCGGCGCGCGGGAAAATCTTTGCATAAGGCAGGTAGTCCCACGCGAGGACACCCGGGGGCAAATCGGGCGGCGCGGGATTTTTCCCGAGCAACAGCAGCGCGCGACGGCCGAGGAGCGGCGCGGCGCGGGTGCTCTCGGCATAAAATCTGCCCGCCACATAAATGGCGGCTGAGCCCAGCGTGAAGACAATCGGCGGATCACCGGCGCCAAGAAACGCCTCGACGGCCGGCGGGAGTTCGGCGAAAGCCTCGGCTTCGTCGTAAAATAGAAAGCCGGTCTGCACGGTGCCGGCCGGCCAGTCGCGCTGCGGCGGCTGGAGCACCGGCGAGAACAGCGCGAGGTTGAGCCGCGGAGAAAATTTCCCCGCGAACAGCGGATTTGCGCCCGGCGGCAGCCCGAGTTCGCGGCGCAGCTCGCGCACGGGGCGCCACCACGAATGCGACACGAGCTTGGCCAGCCCGCGCACCGCGCGCGCCACGCGCGGGCCGCCGCGCAGCATCCAGCGCACGGCAGCCGGCATCGGCAGCAGCGGCGGATCGTGCAGTGAGAACAGCGACACTGGCGCGAGCTCATACGATACCCAAGGGATCCCCTGCGTGGCGGCGAGAATCGGCGCCGCAAACACCAGTTCGCTCGCGATGATCAGATCGGCGCCGTCGATGGCGAGCGACAGATCAGTGTGCATGGCGCGGATGGCGGGAAACATCCGTTCGCGCATGAGGCGTTCCGAGCCGCGGTGGCCGTCCATGATTTCGGCGATGATGTGCTCGCCCTCCGCGAGGAGATCGGGGCGCAACGCATTGAACGCGAAACCGAGCGCGGCGATCTTCCCGCGATAGTTCTCGCTCGTCGCAATCGAGAGGTGGTGGCCGCGGCGCCTTAACTCGATCGCGAGTGCAATCGCCGGATGCAGGTCACCCAGCGAGCCGATGGTGGCGACGACGATGCGGGCCATCGGGCGTGGTCGGAGTTGCTCGGCGAATCTACCTCAAGCCTGTGCCTAGTTGCTCCGGCGCACGGCCCGGCCCGGCCGCGCCTCCGTGAGCTTCGCTTCGCGGATCACGGGCACGCCGTTCACAATCACGTCGCGGAAGCCGACGGCGTAGTGGTGCGGGTCGTCGAAGGTTGAGGGATCGTTCACCTTCTCCGGGTCGAATATCACGAGGTCAGCCACGGCGCCGGGGCGGAGTTCGCCGCGGTCCTTGAGGCGGAAGGTCGCGGCCGGGAGCGCGCTCATCTTGCGCACGGCATCCTCGAGCGTGATCACGTTTTGCTCGCGCACGTAGCGGGCGAGCACGCGGGCGTTGTTGCCGTAGCCGCGCGGGTGGGGCACGGCGTCGCCGAAGCGGCGCACGCCCGCATCCGACGCGATCATGGTGAGCGGGTGGGCGAGGAATTTGGTGAGGTCGGGCTCGCTCATGCCATGGAAGACGCCTTGCGCACCGCCGCGCGCGTGGATGTCGAGGATGGTCTCGATCTGGTCGTCGAGAGTGTCGGCGCCGCGGAGCAGCATCGCGGCCTGCTTGATGTTTTTTCCGTTGAGGCGCTTGTCGGCGCGGAAGCTGGCGACGACGGCGTAGGTGTAGTCGCCACGCTTCCCCTTGGCGATCGAGTCCTTCATCTCGGCGACCATCTTGGCCTTGGTGGCGGGATCGGCGAGGCGCTCGCGGTAGCGTTTGTCGCCGCCCTCGCGGAACTCCGCGGCGATGAGAGTGCTGATGCCGGTGCTCGACGCGGTGTAGGCATACTGATCGTGCGTGATGGCGAGGCCCTCGGCGCGGGCGCGATCGAGCCAGGCGAGAATTTCGTCGGCACGGCCCCACGCGCTGGGACCGGAGAGTTTGATATGCGAAACCTCAGCGGGGATGCGCGCCTCGCGCGCGATCGTCGCGAGTTCCTCGAGGGCGCCGAGGATGCCCGGGCCTTCCGTGCGCATGTGGCTCGCATAGACGCCGCCGTGGGCGGAGGCGACCTTGGCGAGCGCGACGATCTCGTCAGTCTTGGCGAAGGTGCCCGGAAGGTAAATGAGGCCGGTGCTGAGGCCGACGGCGCCGTCTTTCATCGCCTGCTCGACGTGCGCGCGCATCTTGTCGAGTTCATCGGTGGTCGGAGGGCGGGCGAAACTGCCGCCCATGACTTGCCCGCGGACGGTGTTATGGCCGATGAGCGTGGCGACGTTGAGCGCGACCTTGGTCCGCTCGATGTCGCGGAAAAATTCGCCGACATCGAGCTTCGACCCACCGCAGTTGCCCGTGACAATCGTGGTGACGCCCATGCGGATGAAATTCTCCCCCACCGGCAGCTCGCAGACGTCCTCCGAGTGCGTGTGGACATCGATGAAGCCCGGCGCAACCACGAGCCCGCGCGCGTCGATGGTGGTGCGGGCGATGCCGGTGAGCGCGCCAAGGGCCACGATGCGATCGCCGCGCACGGCGATGTCACCCGTGTAGGCGGCGCGGCCCGTGCCATCGATCACGCGGCCGCCACGGATGAGGAGATCGTAGTCCTGGGCCCGGACCGCGGACGTGGCGGCGACGATGAGCAGGGAGACGAGAAGAAGAAAGACGCGGGGCATGGGGCAACGATAGCGGATCGACGGGCGGGGAACAGATCGTTTTGGGGCGGCGTTTCTGGTGGCCCGCTTCGTGAGAAGCGGGATTGGCCGAGAGCGGACGTGACGCCGGTCCCGCCTCTCACGAGGCGGGCTACCAAACCTCGCGGCTACAGTGCCACCCACGCGCTCGCCTTCGCGCTCCTTAGCACGGCCTCGATGCTGCGCATGTTGGCGACGGCTTCGTCGAGGGGAGTGGGGACGGGCGTGTCGTCGAGCACGGCGCGCGCGAAGGCGTCGCCCTGGAGCGTGTATTGGTCGCAGATGGGGAACGTG
>JANOCA010000002.1:0-1711 GCA_031411915.1 Opitutaceae bacterium | reverse complement strand
GCCGTCCGTCGTGCACCGGCCAAAGGAACGTGCGCGCATCCTGACGGACCGATCGGAAAACGGTCCCTGCCCTCGGGCCTCACCGCCCCGCTTCAAAGATCCCCACGAACGCCTTCGGCACCACGGCGGCCGCGCGGCAGTTTTTCTCGATCAGGATTTTCGCCGCCCACGCGTTCACCTCGTCGCGCGAGATCAGGTCGATCAGGCCGCCGTGCAGCGCGACGATCTCCTCGGCTTCCTCGGGGCGTTCCTGCGCGCGCATCAGCACGTTGACGAGAAAGCTGTTTTCCCGGAACGCCTGCTTGAGCTGGCTGCGCAGGATGCCGCGCGCGCCGATGAACTCACCGTTCTGCACGCCGCGCGCCGCCAGCGCCGCGCCGATGGCGGTCACGAGCGGCGCGATGCGCGTCGAGTCGTTGGGGGCGCAGTCGATCTGCGCGCGGAGCACCGCGAAATTCTGGAAGCCGTCGTAGGCGCGGAACTCCGCCGTGGGCGAGTAGGCCAGCCCGAGCTTCTCGCGCACTTCGCCGCGCACACGGATTTCGAGGACCTTGGCCAGCACCTCCAGCGCCGCTTGGTCGCGCACCTGGATGGGTTCCGTGACGGGCCAGGTGCCGACGACCAGGCCGAGGTTCTGCTCGCCTACAAACTCGATGCGCGTGAAGCCCGGATCGGCGGTCACCTTCACGGGCTTGGGTGCCGCGGGCGTGGTCTTCTTCGCGGCGCGCTGCCGCAGCGCGCCGAGCGTGCGCGTCATCACCTGCACCGCGGCCTGCTCCGTGACATCCCCCACGATCGTGACTTCCACGTAGCCGCGCGCGAGCGGTTCCTCCATCCAGCGGCGCACATCGACGACGCTCATCGCGATGTAATCGAGCGGCGAGCTGGAGGTGAAGCGCGCATCGCCCTTGAAGAGATGGTCGTTGAGCGCTCGCAGCCCGTCGCCCAGGCCCGTGGTGCTCGACATGCGGCCGATCGCGGCGAGCAGGCGCTGGTCGCGGTGCGCGTAGCTGTTGAACTGCGGCGCGTGCAGGAAATCCGCCACGATGGCGAGGAACGGCTCGAGCTGCTCCACCGCCATCGCGCCGCGAAACGCGAACGCGTCGCGGTCCGCCACGTCGAAGCCAAACTCCATGAACCGCTCCTCCACGAGCGCGTCCATCACCTCGGGCCGGAAGCGTGCCGCGCCGCTCGCGATCAGCGTGGCGAGGCCGAATTCCTTCAGCGCGGGCTTGTTGCCCGGCATGTCCACGAGCCCGGAGCCCACGCGCACGATGGCGCGCAGCAGGCCCGGCTCCTGGCGGTTCGCGACGAAGTTCAGCCGCACGTTGTTGCCGAAGCGCATCAGCTTCGCCCCGAGGGCCGGCAGCTCGCGCCGCTCCGCCACGTCCGTCGGCGCGGCGAATTTCGGCAGCGTGAAGGGCGTGTCCTTGCGCGTGCGCGGCATCACCTGGCCGAGGCCCGTGCGACGGATCTTCTGCACCTCCTGCACGATCTTTTCCCCCGTGAGTTCGAGATCGACGCCGCCGGATACATGGAACGCCATCGTCTCCGGCGTCCAGAGGCCGCGGAAGACTTTCTGCCCCTCGGCGGGCGTGAAGCGCTCGAGCCACTCGCGTCGCGATTTCATCTGCGCCGCGAAACCTTCGAAGACCGTGTGGGCCGCCACGGCCTCGGTCAGCGCCTCGCAAAGGAGGCCCGGATCGAGCGT
>JANOCA010000001.1:0-4045 GCA_031411915.1 Opitutaceae bacterium | reverse complement strand
TTCCGAAGGGCTACACCGACTACGACGAGCTTCTTCGTGATCCGGAAATCGACGCCGTCCACATCAACACCCCGATCCCCGACCACGCCGCGCAATCCATCAAGGCGCTCAAGGCCGGCAAGCACGTCGCCTGCACCGTCCCGATGGCCACCTCCATCGCCGACTGCAAACGCATCGTCGATCTCACCAAGAAGACCGGCCTCAAATACATGATGATGGAGACAGTCGTCTACGCCCGAGAATACCTCTACATCAAGGAACTCTACGACCGCGGCGAGCTGGGCAAAATCCAGTTCCTCCAGGCCAGCCACCAGCAGGACATGGACGGCTGGCCCAACTACTGGCCCGGCCTCCCGCCGATGTGGTATGCCACGCACTGCGTCGGCCCCATGCTCGCGCTCACCAACGCCACCGCGGAATACGTCTCCTGCTTCGGCTCCGGCACCATCCGCAAGGAACTGATCAAGCACTACGGCTCGCCCTTCGCCGTCGAGACCGCGCACATCAAGTTCAAGGACTCCGATCTCACCGCGCGGATCATCCGCTCGCTCTTCGACGTCGCGCGCCAATATCGCGAGAGCATCGACGTCTACGGCTCCAAGAAATCCTTCGAATGGACGCTCATCGAGCACGAGCCGCACGTGCTGCACACCGCCAAGCTCGCCGAGCCCAAGATCCCGAAAAAGATCCAAGTGCCCGACTACGCGAAACGCCTGCCCAAGGGCATCCAGAAATTCACGACGAAGGGCGTCTATGATCTCGGCAAGAAGACGCACCTCAGCTTCACGCAGGGCGCCGGCCACGGCGGCTCGCACCCGCACCTCGCGCACGAGTTCCTTCGCGCGCTCGTCGAGGATCGCGACCCGATGCCCAACGCCGTGCAGTCCGCCAACTGGACCTGCGTCGGCCTCTGCGCCCACGAGTCCGCCCTCGCCGGCGGAAAGATCGTGAAACTCCCGGCCTTCACGCAGGGGTAGTCAGTCCGTGGACGAGGCGTCTCGCCTCGTTTCCAACCAGGGCCGTCTCCGGACGGCCCTATTGTTTTTTCTTCCCCGCCTTCTTCGCCGCCGCGCCGGTCCTCAGCAGCTCCGCGGCCCGAGCGCGCACATCCGCGTCGCGCTCGGTTGCGACGACTCTCTCCAACACGCTTCGCATCTGCGGCGCGTTTGCTCCGCCGAGCAGGGCCGGCGCGATCTGCACGATAGCCAGCGCCGCCTCGGTCTTCACGGCGTCGACTTCAAGATACGTCTCAAGCATACGCAGCGCCTCGATGCGCCGCACGTTGCCGAGCGCCGAGACGATCATCATGCGCTCGGGATCGCTGGCGACGAGGGCGTTGGCCTGCGTGAGGAGCGCGAGTGCGTCGAGCGGGGTCTTGTCGCGGCCGGCGGCGACATTCGTGGCGAGTCGCACGGCGCCGGCGAGCGCGACTCCCCGCACAAGCTCGCCGCCGGTGCGCGCAATCGCCAGCAACCCGGCGGCGGGCATGGCGTCCGGCCAGTCAGCGAGGCAACGCACGGCGGCTTCGCGTTCGGCTGCGTCGGCTGAGTTTGCCGCGGCCTCCACGATTTCAAGCGCCGGTGCGCTGCCGCCCAGCGCGCGGACCACGGCGCCGAGCGGCCGCAGCAGCGCCGCCCGCTCCGCTGGGCTGGACGCCTGCCGCAGCGCCGCGAGCAGCGGCTCCACGCGGCGCTCGGGTTCCAGGATCTTCATGGCCGCGCCGTGAATCGCGCGGTCGGCGAGCACGCGGTCCGCGTCGTCGCGCCGCGACACCGCGAGCCGGATGATCTCGGGCAGGTCACCCGGGCCGCCGGCACCAGCCAGCGCACGCAGCGCCGCGCGGCTGATCTCCGCGCGCGGATCGCGGGCGAGGCGGAGCAACTCGGGCGCGGCCGTCGCGGCGCCGCGGTCGCCGAGCACGCCGATGAGCTTGAGCTGCGTGTCGGTGCTCGCGGAGGCGAGTGCGCGCAGCAGCGCGGCATCGGTGCCGGACGCGGTGATTTGCACAAGGCTGCGGCGCGCCGTTGCGGCCGCGTCGCCTTCCTCGGCGAGTGCGTGCAGCAGCGGCGGCAGGCTCGACGGGCCGCCGATGCGCCCGAGCGCGTCGAGCGCCGCGCTCCGCATCGCCGGATTCCCCGAGGCGGCCTGAGCCTCGACGGCGGCGAGCACGGCTGCGCCCCCGCGATCGACGAGGGCGGCGAGCACCTGGGGTTGCAGCGCCGGGCTGACCCGGGGCAGCTCCGCGACGAGCGCCGCCGTGGCGCCGGGGCCGGGGAGTTCGCGCATCGCACGCAACGCGAGATCGCGCAGCGCCGCATCCGGCGAGCGGAGATTCTCCACCAACAGCGGCACACCCGCCGCGCCCCGGGCGAGAATCGCTCCGCGAATCGCGGAGAGCCGCGGCTGTCCGCTGACCCCGCTTGCGCGCACGGCCTCGAAGAGTTTTGCCGCCTCGGCCGCCTGCCCGCGGGCCAGCAGCCGGTCCGCGGCGACAATGACCGCCTCCGCCGCAGCGTCGCGCCGGGCGCCCCCGAGTGCCGCCTGCACCTTTGACATCGCGGCAGGCGTGCCGATGCGGGCGAGCGCGACGAGCGCCGCCGATGCCGCGTTGGCCTCCGCGCCTTCGGCGAGTTTCACGAGCGCCGGCACGGCCACGGTGTCACCGCGCACGCCGAGCGAGTTGATCGCGCCCACGAGCTGCACGCCCTGCAGGCGACCCAGCGCGGCGCGCAGGGCGGCATCGGCCTCGGGCGAGGCCATCGCCTCCAGCGCTTCGCGCGCGTAGTGGCCGAGCTGGGCGTCGCCGAGCAGTGCCGCGAGCGCCGGCACCGCCTCGGGCGTGCCCACGATCGCGAGCTGCTGGCAGGCCCGCGCGCGATCGGCGAGCGGAGTTTCCGGTTTCAGCAACGCGAGTAGTTCGCGGGTTTTCGCCGCGTCGCCCGCAGCCAAGAGCGCCACGGCGCAAAGAAGGAACCCGAGGGCAAATTTCATTTTCACGCGATCCAAGGCTCACGCACGGCGCGGGTGCGCATGCGGTTGGCGGTCTCGTCGCCGACGAAGGCTTCGGCGACAGGATCAAATTTCATCTTGCGGCCGAGCTGCCACGCGATCGCCGCGGCGTGACAACTGATGTGCGTCTGGCGCATCACGCGGTGATTCGCCGCGGTGACGCCGCGCGACTTCACGCAGTCGAGAAACTCCCGCGTGTGCCGCGAGGGATCGGTGCCGCGCATCACGAAGGCGCGCCACTCCTGCCGCAGTGACGCGGGGTGCAGCTCGATCGAGCCGTTGTCGCCGGTCTCGACCCAGCCCTCGTCGCCCTCGAAGCGCACGGGGCACGTGCCGGTCGAGCCGACGGCGAAGTTGGCGTTGTTGCTCTGGGCGGGCTGGCCGATCCAGCCGTTGGGGCGCATGACGAGCTTCACGCCGTTGGCGTAGCGCGCGTGGATGGCGTCGCCGTCGGGCTCGTAGGCAACGGGCGTGGTTTCGTCAAAGTTGCCCGCCCATTGGCAGAGATCGACGGTGTGGGCGCCCCAGTCGTGGAGCTTGGCGCCGGAGTCGAAGTCGTAGTAGCCGCGCCAGCGACGGTCGACGACGTAGGATTTGTTGTAGGGCCGCCACGGCGCGGGGCCGAGCCACATGTTCCAGTCGATCACCTCAGGGTCCGGCTCGGTCTCGGCGGGCAGCCAGTCGTGCAGCACCTGCAGCTTGTAAATCGAGGCGTGCAGCGTGTGGAGGCGGCCGAGCTTGCCGCTGCGCGCGAGGTGCACGGCGAACTGGAAGTTGGGGACGTTGCGCCGCTGCGTGCCGGCTTGGAACACGCGGCCGGTCGCGCGCATCGTGTCGGAGAGCGACTGGCAGAGGCCGATGGTGATGCCGCAGGGTTTCTCGCAATAGACATCCTTGCCCGCGCGCGCCGCATACATCGAGGCGACAGCGTGCCAACGATCTCCAGTCGCGATGAGCACGGCGTCAATGTCCGGCAGGGCGAGCATCTCGCGGAAATCGCGATACGCGGTGCAGGCACCCTTGCCGTAAAGTTCCT